>NZ_JBIWOW010000029.1:0-104788 GCF_044767945.1 Kitasatospora sp. NPDC101183
GGTCCGACAACCGCTCACCCGCAGGCGCCTTGACCTGCCCCACCCTCGCCACACCACAACCAACGAGGCTCAGGCACCAAAGTCACCGGCATTGGTTCTAGGGCCTGTCCGGCGGATCTTGCCGGGCGCACGACGCCGGGCAAGATCCGCCGGACAGGCCCCAGACGTGAAGGGGCCCGCCGGACGGTCGTCTAGTAGACCGGCTTGTGCGGCTCGATCTGGTTCACCCAGCCGAGCACGCCGCCGCCGAGGTGGACGGCGTTGGCGAAGCCCGCGGCCTTGACCACGGCCAGCACCTCGGCCGAGCGCACGCCCGACTTGCAGTGCAGGACGATCTTCCGGTCCTGCGGCAGCTTCTCCAGCGCGTCGCCCATCAGGAACTCGTTCTTGGGGATCAGCACCGCGCCCGGGATGTTGACGATCTCGTACTCGCCGGGCTCGCGGACGTCGATGAGGTAGATGTCCTCCTCGTCGTCCTGCCACTGCTTGAGCTGCTTGGAAGTGATCGTCGACCCGGCGGCGGCGGCCTGCGCCTCCTCCGACACGACGCCGCAGAAGGCCTCGTAGTCGATGAGCTCGGTGACGGTCGGGTTCTCGCCGCAGACCGCGCAGTTCGGGTCCTTGCGGACCTTCACCTGGCGGTAGTTCATCTCCAGGGCGTCGTAGATCATCAGGCGGCCGACCAGCGGGTCGCCGATGCCGGCGAGCAGCTTGATGGCCTCGTTGACCTGGATCGAGCCGATGGACGCGCACAGCACGCCCAGCACGCCGCCCTCGGCGCAGGAGGGGACCATGCCCGGCGGCGGGGCCTCCGGGTAGAGGCAGCGGTAGCAGGGGCCGTGCTCGGCCCAGAAGACGCTGGCCTGGCCGTCGAAGCGGTAGATCGAGCCCCAGACGTACGGCTTGCCGAGCAGCACCGCGGCGTCGTTCACCAGGTACCGGGTGGCGAAGTTGTCCGTGCCGTCCACGATCAGGTCGTAGCCGGAGAAGATCTCCATCACGTTGGAGTTGTCGAGGCGCTCCTCGTGGAGGACCACGTCGACGTAGGGGTTGATCTCCTTGACGGAGTCCCGGGCGGACTCGCCCTTGGAGCGGCCGATGTCCGACTGGCCGTGGATGATCTGGCGCTGCAGGTTGGACTCGTCGACCACGTCGAACTCGACGATGCCCAGCGTGCCGACACCGGCGGCGGCCAGGTACAGCAGGGCGGGCGAGCCGAGGCCGCCGGCGCCGACGCACAGCACCTTGGCGTTCTTCAGCCGCTTCTGCCCGGCCATCCCGACGTCCGGGATGATCAGGTGGCGGGAGTACCGGCGGACCTCGTCGACGGTGAGCTCGTCGGCCGGCTCGACCAGGGGTGGCAACGACACGGGGACTCCGATGGTGTCTCGTTCAGGTGGCCAGGGCCAGCCTCGTACGGGTGGTTGCTCCGCCACGCGGGTGGCTGTTTAGGCCAACAGTGTCACGCCCCTCCGGTATTCCGAGACAGCCCGTCCGATGGGCGAGACGGGCCGCGCCGGTATCCGAGACCGGCGGGAACCGCGCGGAAGGCGCCCCGGGCCTGCGGTTTCGGGCCCGGGGCGCCTCCGACGGGCGGTCAGACGCGGCAGGCCGTCTCCAGCCAGACGTCGCCGAGGGACTCCTCCAGCGGGACCTGTGTCCGCCAGCCGAGACGGTCCCTGGCGGTGCGCACGTCGGCCTGGCGCCAGGGCACCGGCTCCCCCGAGGGCCGTCCTTCGGGGCGCTGGCCCGGCCCGTGGCCCGTCACGTGGCCCGGCGCGTGACCCTCCGGCCGGTGGCCCGGCAGGTGGTGACCGGGCAGGTGGTCGCCGTGCGACCCGGCGGCCTGCGCGGGCAGCAGGACCTGCCGGTTCTCCTCGACGACGGCACCCTCGAAGCCCGAGGCGCGCACCAGCAGCTGGGCCGCGTCCCGGGCCCGGACGGCGTGCCCGCTGCCGATGTTGATCACCCCGGTGGCGGCCGAGACCGCCGCCGCCTGGATCGCCCGGGCGACGTCCCGGACGTCGACGAAATCCCGGTATCCGGACAGGTCCGGCATCCGCACCTGGCTCTCGTCCCGCTCCAGCGCCCGGCGCAGCCCCTCCGCGAGCCGCCCGAACAGCGAGGCCGTCGGCGCGCCCGGCCCGACCACGTCGAAGACCCGCAGCACGGCCGCGTCCAGGCCCGAGGCGAGCACCAGCTCCGTCCCGGCGAGCTTGGAGACGCCGTACGGGCCGACGGGGCGCGGCTCGGCCTGCTCGGAGACCGGCACGCCGCCGGGCACCGGCCCGTACTCGGCGGCCGAGCCGACGTGCACCAGCCGGGCCGGCTCCCGGCTGCGGCGGATCGCCTCGCAGACCGTCGCGACGGCCAGCGTGTTCGACCGGATCAGGGTGCGCGAGCTGCCGTAGGTGGCGCCCGCGCAGTTGATCACCACCTGCGGCACGACCGCGTCCAGGAAGCGGGCGAGCGCGCCCGGGCTCCCGGTGGTCAGGTCGAAGCGGATGTCGGCCGAGTCGCGCCGGCCGAGCACCGTCACCTGCAACTCCTGGTCCATCAGCAGACGGTCGGTGACCCGGCGGCCGATGAAGCCGTCGGCGCCGAGCAGCAGCACCCTCATCGGGGGTGTCCTTCCACGAAGCGAGGTCGGGGTCGACCTGCGGACTGACAAGCGAACGTACGGGAACGTCAAGGGAGTTGGTGCCTGGGCGGCTATCGTGCCCAGCGGTGCGAGCCGGCCCGGCCGAGCACGGCCCAGGCGTGGGCGAGCAGCACCGCCGCGACGGGGCCGCCGCCCAGGAGCAGGGCCTCGGGGGCTCCCCGGCCGAGGGCGAGCAGCGCGCCGGTGGCGGCGGCCGAGGCCGTCGTGCCGAGCGCCGCCGCCGGGGCCCGGCCGCAGCGGGCCAGCAGGGCGGGCAGCACCAGCAGCAGGCCGAGCACGCCCTGCGCCGCCCAGGGCCAGGGGCCGGCCCGCTCGGCGGCCAGGTGCAGCAGGCCGCCGGCGTGGCCGGGCCCGGGGCGCGGGGCGAGGGCGGTGAGCACGGCGAGCGCGGCGAAGGTCAGCACCCCGAGCACCGCCAGGTGCAGGGCCACGGCGACGGGCAGCACCGGGCGCATCCGGGACCGGAACTCGGCCAGGGTCGCGGCCGCGCCGAGGTGGCCGCGCCCGACCTGCCGGTACCAGCGGGCGGCCCGCTCGGCGGCCCCGGCCGACAGGGCGGCCGCCAGCACCAGGGCGGCGGCCAGCGGCTCGTCCCCGCCAGGCGCGCACAGCGGGAGCAGCAGCAGCGCGGCCAGCCCCAGCCCGTACCCGAGCAGCGCCGGGCTCCAGCGGGAGCCGGGCCCGGAGCACGGCGGACGGTACGGGCCCAGCCGCCCGGCACCGGCGGGCCCGTACCAGGGCGGGCCCGGCTCGGCGGGCGGGTCGGCGCTCAGCGCGGGCAGCAGGGCCAGGGGCACGGCGGCGGGCAGCAGGACCGCCGGGCCGGCGCCGAGCGCGGCCACCGCCGCGCAGGGCAGGGCGGCGAGGGCGGCGGCGAGCAGCGTCGCCCGGCTCGCGGCGGCGCACTCGCGCGGCGGGGCCGGCTCGGGCGGCGGCGGGCGGCGCGGGACCCTGGCGTACAGCTCCTCGGCGAGGGAGAAGAGGTCGGCGTGCCGGCAGCGGGCGGCGGCCTCGGGGCCGAGCCCGGCCTCCTCCAGCCCGGCGGCGATCTCCAGCGGGTCGACGGCGTGCTCGCACAACTCCCGGTGCCCGGCCATGAGTTCGCGCACCGGGTCGGCGCTGGCGCCCGCCGCCGCACTGCCGGCCATCAGACGGCCTCCGCGTACTCGGGGCTCGCGGACGCGCCGTCGGCGCCCTCGGCCCCCGGGGTGCGCGGGCCGTCCGCGAGCCAGAACTCGGCGGGCCGGGCGAAGGGGCGCGGGGAGCCGCCGCCCTCGCCGCCCGCGCCTGTGGGGAAGGCCGGGTACTGGGAGACGACCTCCAGGTAGATCTCCCGGAAGGCGCCGATGACGGGCTCGACGGCGAAGCGTTCCTGCGCCCGTAGCCGCCCGGCCAGGCCCAGCCGGTCGCGGCGCTCCTCGTCGCGCAGCAGCGCCAGGCAGGCGCCGGCCAGGGCGCGGGGGTCGCGGGCGGGCACCAGCAGGCCGGTCGGGCCGACCACCTCGCGGGCGACGCCGACGTCGGTGGAGACGACGGCCCGGCCGCTGAGCATGGCGTCGGCGAGCAGGGCCGGGGAGCGCTGGGAGAGGGCGGAGAAGACGGCGACGGTGCCGCCGGCCCAGGCCTCGGCCGGCGAGGCGGGCCGGCCGGCGAACTCCACGGCCCCGGCCACCTCGAGGCGTTCGGCCAGGGCCTCGCAGTGCGCCCGGTAGCCGGGCCGGGCCTCCTCGCCGTGGACCGTCAGCCGGGCCCCGGGCAGGGCGGCGCGCACCTCGGCGAAGGCGTGCAGCATCAGCTCCAGGTCCCGGCCGGGCTCCAGGGCCCCCGCCCAGACCAGGGTCGGCGCCTGCGGTTCGGCCCCGGCGGCCGGGCGCTCGACGGCCTCGGTGCCCTCGTACACCACCCGGGTGCGGGCCGGGTCGGCGCCGCAGCGGCGCTGCCACTGCCGGTCGTGGTCGCTGCCGGGGGTCAGTATCGCGGCCTGCCGGTACGTCTCCTCGGTGAGCGCCCGGAAGAACGCGAGCAGCAGGGCGCGCACGGGCCAGCGGTAGGGGGCCTCGCGGTAGCCGAGGTACTGCTCGCGCAGGTGCAGGCCGTGCTCGGTGACGACGAAGGGGACACCGTGCAGGTGCCGGGCGACGAGCGCGGGCAGGGCGGCCGGGCCGGCGCCGACGACGTGGCACAGGTCGGCGGAGCCGAGGCCGCCGGGCCCGGCGCCGTACCAGGGGGCGGAGAGCGGGCGCAGGCACTGTTCGAGCAGGTCGGCGGCGACGAGGACGTCCCGCACCAGAGGGTGGCCGGCGGAGGTGTCGGCGCCGGGCAGGCGCCAGACCCGCTCCAGGACGCGGCGGGCGTGGGCGGAGGCGAGGAAGGCGGGCAGGGTGGCGTCCTCGCGGTCCTCGCGGGCGAGTTCGGCCAGCCCGTAGAGCCCGGCGGCGAACCCGCCCCGCTCGCGGGGCATCACCAGGGCGCGCACCAGCTGTTCGTACGCCCGGGCGTACTGGCGTCTGCGCAGGGCGCCCGGGGCGCGGCCGCGCGGGCGGCGGCCCCACAGCGCGAGGGCGCGCGCCCCTCGCCAGACGGACGGGAGGTGGTCGACGGCCGTCGGCCCCTGCGGGCCGGTGAGCAGGTACAGCTCGAACCCGTGCTCCGGCAGGCCCTCGGCGAGCCGGTCGCACCAGCGGCCGGCGCCACGGTTCGGATGGGGTCGGGCACCCTCGGTGAGCAGGGCTACGCGCACGGGAGACCTCCTAGTCAGCCGCCCCTGGAACGGGGCCACGGGAGCCGCGGGGCCGTACGCCGGAGGCCTTCCTCGCGCCGCCGCCTGCCGATTCCTCCGGCGTCCGCGGCCCTCCCCCACACCTGTTCGGTCCGGCAGCAGAAAGGTAGGACCGGCCCGCGGCCCACCATCGCTCACCTGCCTGGTTGCCACCTGAACGAGTGAACCGGCGTGACCTCGCACCGCGCCGGGCCGTTACCGGGCGGTTCCTCCCCGAGGGGGCGTGCGGGGCGTGCCCGTCAGCGCGCGGTGTGCGCGATCAGCTCCCGTACGGCGCGGGCCACCGCGTCCGGGTGCTCCATCATCGCGACGTGCCCGGACTCGGGCAGCACCAGCAGCCGGGCGTCCGCGAAGGCCGCGCAGGCCCGGCGGGCCGAGCGGTAGGCGACGAGCTTGTCGCGCAGCCCGTACACGAGCAGCACCGGCGCCTCGACCCGCTCGGCCTGGCGCCACAGCGCCTGCTCCCCCCGCTCGGTGTAGGCGGAGACGATGCCCCGGGCCGAGCCGATCAGCGCCGCCATGGCGTGCGGCACCTCCAGCCGGCGCCGGTACTCGGCCACCGCCCGGTCCCGCTCGACGGGGCTCAGGCCCGCCGGGTCCCCGTAGACCAGGCGCAGCAGCTCGTCGGTGGCCGCCTCGACGTCGCGCCGGCCCGTCGAGACCCGCCCCAGCAGCGCGGGCAGCCCGGGAAGGGCGAGCAGGCCGGTCGGCCAGGCGGAGCGCTGCGGGGGCAGCTCCGGCAGGGCGGGCGAGACGAGGGTGAGGCTGCGCACGAGGTCGGGGCGCAGCGCGGCGAGCCGGACGGAGACGGCGCCGCCGAGGGAGTTGCCGAAGAGGTGGACGGGCCCGCGCCCGGCGGCCTCCAGCAGGCCGATGACGGCGCGCACGTGCCCGGACAGGCTGAGGTTGCCGTCGCTGGGCGGGCCGGAGCGGCCGAAGCCGGGCAGGTCCACGGCTTCGCCGTCGAGGCGGTCGCCGAGGCGGTCCATGAGGGCCGTCCAGTTGGCGGCCGAGCCCCCGAGGCCGTGGACGAAGAGGGCGGGCTCGCGCCCGTCGGGGCCGTCACCCTCCGTGCCCCGGTGCACCGCCAGCACCGCTCCGGGGACCTCGACCGTACGGACCTGCTGCTCGGGGGTGCTCATGGAGGACGATGGTAGTGAGCCGGGGTCGGGGGCGCCCCGGGCGGCCCTGATCGTCTTCTCCCTCGTCACAGCACTGCCGGGGCCGAGGTCAGCGCCGTATTGTGGGCTCCTGACAAGCCTGCCGGTCGGATTTCTCGGCCGCACCCGAACGCGGGCGCGGTTACCGAAAAGTAGAATCGGCCGTCTCGTCGACCCCGTAGAACCCCGAAGTGAGGAGCGCCGTGACGGCCATCCAGGAGGCGCAGGAGCGCCCGCGCGGTGCCCGCCTGCCGCGAAGCGCCCGCCGTGAACAACTGCTCGGTGCCGCTCAGGAGGTGTTCGTCGCGCAGGGTTACCACTCGGCCGCCATGGACGACATCGCCGACCGCGCCGGGGTCAGCAAGCCGGTGCTGTACCAGCACTTCCCCGGGAAGCTGGAGCTGTACCTGGCCCTGCTGGACAAGCACTGCGACGCGCTGGTCGAGTCCACGCGCGACGCGCTGTCGGCGACCACCGACAACAAGCAGCGGGTGGCGAACACGATGGAGGCGTACTTCAACTACGTCTCCAGCGAGTCGGGCGCGTTCCGCCTGGTCTTCGAGTCGGACCTGACGAACGAGCCGGCCGTGCGCGAGCGGGTGGAGCGGGCCTCCGAGGCGAGCGCGACGCTGGTCAGCAAGGTGATCCAGGAGGACACCGACCTGCCCGAGTCCGAGTCCAAGCTCCTGGCCGCCGGCGTCTGCGGCCTGGCGCAGATCACCGCCCGGTACTGGCTGTCGCAGGGTCTGGAGATCCCGCGCGACGAGGCGGTGCGGCTCGTCGCGAGCCTGGCCTGGCGCGGCCTCAAGGGCTTCCCCATGCACCCGGGCGAGCTGGGCCCCGAGGGCACCCCCCAGCAGGGCTGATCCGGCGGACCTTCGCCTGGCCGGTGATCGGGTGCTCTATGGTGAAGCCCGTACGGCGCGGTCGCCGCGAACGCTTGTTCCCAGGCGGTCCGGTGCCCGTGCGTGGAGTGCAACCCCGGAGGGAAGCCGTGGAGGTCAAGATCGGCGTGCAGAACGCGCCGCGCGAGATCGTGATCGAGAGCTCGCAGACTGCCGATGAGGTCGAGGGCGCGGTCGCGAAGGCGCTGGAGGGCGACGCGAAGCTGCTGTCGCTGACCGACGAGCACGGCCGCCGGATCCTCGTCCCGGCCGAGCGCCTGGCGTACGTGGAGATCGGCGAGCAGGCCGTCCGCAAGGTCGGTTTCGGCGCCCTCTGAGAGGTCGCGTGAGCATCGCGTCACGGTGCCCCGTTCCCGGTGGGAGCGGGGCACCGTCGCGTGTACGGGCCGGTCGGGCGGGGTACGGGCGCTCTTGCGGCACCGCAGGCCGCACGCCCGTCCCCCCGGGAGGCCGCCTTGCTGGTCGAATCGATCGCCTTCGCCCTCGTCGGCCTGGCCACGGGCGCGCTCGCGCTGCTGGGCCTGCCCGCCTACTTCCGCGCACCCCGGCCGCTGACGGTCGGGACGGCCCTGGCCTCGGCGCTGCTGGGCGGGACGGTGGCGCACTTCTGCCTGGACGGTCGCTACCCGGTCGGTTCGGTGGTGGCCTCGGCCCTGGCCTCCGGGGTGCTCACCTCGCTGCTGGCCCGGCCCGACCTCGCGGCCGGACTGGCCCCGGCGCACCGCCACCGCCCGGGCGCCCACCGCGCGCAGCGGCGGCACCGGGCGGCGTGAGCATCTAGCTCGCCAGGCCGAGGGCGGCCATCCGCCGGGTGTGCGCCTCGGTGATCCGGTTGAACATCTTGCCGACCTCGACGAGGTCGAAGCCCTGCACCTGCACGCCGCCGACCAGCAGGTTGGACAGCGCGTCGCGCTCGGCGACCACCCGCTGGGCCTGGCTCAGCGCCTCGCCCATGAGCCGCCGGCCCCACAGGGCGAGCCGGCCGCCGGCGCGCGGATCGGCCTCGATGGCCTGGCGGACCTTGTCCACGGCGAACTGGCCGTGGCCGGTGTCGGACATCACGCCGAGCACCAGGTCCCGGGTGTCGTCGTCGAGGCGGACGGCCACCTCGCGGTAGAAGTCCGTGGCGATGGCGTCGCCGACGTACGCCTTGACCAGGCCCTCCAGCCAGTCCGAGGGCGCCGTCATCCGGTGGAACAGCTCCAGCGGCTCGACGAAGGGGCGCATGGCCTCCTGCGGGTCCGCGCCGACCTCGGCGAGGCGGTCGTGCAGCCGCTGGTAGTGCTGGAACTCGGCGGAGGCCATGCGGGCCAGGGCCGCCTTGTCGGCGAGGTCCGGCGCCAGCTTGGCGTCCTCGGCGAGCCGCTCGAAGGCGCTCAGCTCGCCGTACGCGAGCGCGCCGAGCAGATCCAGCACCGCGGCGCGGTAGCCGGGGTCGGCCGAGCACGTCGCCCAGTCGCCGATCGAGCCGACCGCGCCGTCCTGCGTCTCACCATGGGTCTCCATGACCCGCCACCTTAGTCCGGCCCGGGCCCCCTCCCCACCGCGGGCGCACCCGGGTGACCGGCCGGATCGCGCCGTTTCGCCCCCCTCCCGGAGGTCGATGTCACACGCGTCACGTGTTCGAGTCGTCGCCTGACTGTATGGTGGTACGGAGCCCCGTCGTGCTCGCACGGAGTCACCGCCGTCTCGGTGCCCCCGCGCAGGCCGCCCGGTGGCGGCGCCGTCCCCTCGGACGCGTCCGCACCGAAGGCACGGGCACTCACGTACGCGGATGCCCGGTCGGAGAGCCGATCGGCTCCGACCAGGGTTTGGACCTCAAGCCTTGGCACCGCATCAGTGGCCGAGCGAGGGCCGCCGAGACCCCGCCCCCTGGCGGAGGTCCCGCGCAGGTCCCTCACGGGAATCCTCCCCGACGCCGCCGGCGACGCGCCCCGCACCCACGGGCCGCGCGCACCGGCCGGCCGCAGGGACCGGCGCGGTTGTGCGTCCGTGCAGCTGTACGAGGCCGTCAGGCCCGTACACAGCCGCGCGCGCCCGCCCGCCGCTCGCTCTCGGCCCCTTTCACACGGAAGAGGCAGCACCCTGTCCACCACCGCTGAACCCAACAAGACCACGTTCCGAGAACTCGGCATCCTCGCGGAGACCGCGGAAGCCCTGGAGTCCGTCGGAATCGTCCACCCCTTCCCGATCCAGGAGATGACCCTCCCGGTGGCCCTGACCGGCCACGACGTGATCGGCCAGGCCAAGACCGGCACCGGCAAGACCCTCGGTTTCGGCCTCCCGCTGATCGAGCGCGCCATCGTGCGCGCCGACGTCGACGCCGGCCGGGCCAAGGAGGAGCAGCTCTCCGACTTCCCGCAGGCGCTGATCGTCGTCCCGACCCGCGAGCTGTGCACCCAGGTCACGAACGACCTGCAGACCGCCGGCAAGGTCCGCAACGTCCGTGTGCTCGCCGTCTACGGCGGCCGGGCGTACGAGCCGCAGGTCGAGGCGCTCGCCAAGGGCGTCGACATCGTCGTCGGCACCCCGGGCCGACTGCTCGACCTGGCCGGGCAGAAGAAGCTGAACCTGTCCAAGGTCCGCGCGCTGGTCCTCGACGAGGCCGACGAGATGCTCGACCTCGGCTTCCTTCCGGACGTCGAGAAGATCATCACCATGCTGCCGGCCAAGCGGCAGACCCTGCTGTTCTCGGCCACCATGCCGGGCCAGGTCATCAGCCTCGCCCGCCGGTACATGAGCCAGCCCACCCACATCCGGGCCACCGCCCCGGACGACACCGGCGCGACCGTCGCCAACACCGAGCAGCACATCTTCCGTGCGCACTCGCTCGACAAGGTCGAGATGGTCTCGCGCATCCTCCAGGCCGACGGCCGCGGGCTCGCGATGATCTTCTGCCGCACCAAGCGCACGGCCGCCGACGTCGCCGACCAGCTGACCCAGCGCGGCTTCGCCGCGGGCGCCGTCCACGGCGACCTCGGCCAGGGCGCGCGCGAGCAGGCCCTGCGGGCCTTCCGCAACGGCAAGGTCGACGTGCTGGTCTGCACCGACGTCGCCGCCCGCGGCATCGACGTCGAGGGCGTCACGCACGTCATCAACTACCAGTGCCCCGAGGACGAGAAGACGTACCTGCACCGGATCGGCCGCACCGGCCGCGCCGGCGCCTCGGGCACGGCCGTCACCCTGGTCGACTGGGACGACATCCCGCGCTGGCAGCTGATCAACAAGGCGCTGGACCTGTCGTTCAACGACCCGGAGGAGACCTACTCCACCTCGCCGCACCTGTACGAGCTGCTCAAGATCGCGCCGGGCACCAAGGGCGTGCTGCCCCGCTCGGAGCGCACCCGGGCCGGGCTCGGCGCGGAGGAGATCGAGGACCTCGGCGAGACCGGCGGTCGCGGTGCCCGCACCGGGCGCGGCGGTCGCGGGGGCAACGGCGGCAGCGGTGGCAACGGCAGCACCGGCGGCCGGGGCGGGCGCTCCGGCGGCCCCGCGGTCGAGGCGCCCGCGGCGGAGGAGAAGCCGCGCCGTACGCGTGAGCGCCGTCGCACCCGCCGGGGCTCGGCGGTCGACGAGGAGGGCACGGCCGAGGCCGTCGCCACGGCCGCCGTCGCCACCGAGACGGTCGCGGCCGTCGAGGGCGGCACGGAAGAGGAGGCCCCGCGTCGCCGCCGTCGCCGCTCCCGTGCGGGCGCGGCGGAGGCGGTCGTCGAGACCGTCGAGGCCGCTGCGGTGGTCGAGGCTCCGGTCGCCGAGGAGGCCCCGGCCCCCCGCAAGCGCACCCGTACCCGCAAGGCCGCCGTGGCCGAGGTGACCACCCAGGTCGCCGAGGTCACCGAGGTCGCCGGAACGGCCGAGGCCGTCGAGGCGCCGGTCGCCAAGAAGGCCACCCGCACCCGCAAGCCGAAGGCCGAGGCCGTCGAGGCCGCTGAGGCCCCGGTGGCGGAGGCGGCCGAGGCGAAGCCCGCCACCCGGACGCGGACGCGCAAGCCCAAGGCCACCGCCGAGACCGCCCCCGAGGCGGCCCCGGCCACCGAGGCGCCCGCCGAGGTCCCGGCCCCCCGCAAGCGCACCCGCGCCCGCAAGGCCACCCCCACCCCGGAGAGCTGAGCCCCGGGCTCCAGCCCCACAGCCGCGCCGCCCGACACCCCTGGTGTCGGGCGGCGCGGCCGTTCCCACCCCTGGTGAGGTGTGGCCGGGGGTGGCGCGGCTGTGGGGCCCGCCCGGTGGGCGTGGGGACTCTAGGCTCGGGGGCTACGTGGGTTGTGGAGAGTGGGAGGCGCGGGGGATGAGTACGCCGCCGTTTCTGGTGTTGCCCGGGTGTGCCCGGGTGGAGCGGGTGGTGACCGGTCGGGGGGCGTTCGCGGCGTTGCGGGCGGAGCCCGAGGGGGCGGTGCGGGGGTCGGCCTTGCTGGTGCCGGGGTTCACGGGCAGCAAGGAGGACTTCATCGCGCTGCTGGAGCCGCTCGCGGCGGCCGGGTACCGGGTGACGGCGGTGGACCAGCGGGGCCAGTACGAGACGGGCGGGCCGGACGATCCCGCCGCGTACGCCGTGGGCGCGCTCGGCGAGGACGTCCGGGCGCTGACCGACGCGCTGGTGGCCGAGGGCTCCGGCCCGGTGCACCTGCTGGGGCACTCCTTGGGCGGGCAGGTCGTGCGCGAGGCGGTGCTCGCCGCCGGGCCCGGCCCGCTGCCGTGGCGGTCGTTGACGCTGGTGTCCACGGGCGCGGGCGCGATCGCCCCCTCGGAGGCGGCGCGCACCGGGCTGCTGCTGGAGGTGCTGCCGGTGATGGGCCTGGAGGAAATCTGGCAGGTGATGCGGCAGATGGAGGCGGGCAGCGCCGAGCCGAGGCCGCCGCTGCGCCCGGAGATCGAGGAGTTCCTGCACCGCCGCTGGCTGGCGAACGTGCCGACGGCGCTGGCCGTCACCGGCGCCCACCTCGTCTCCGCGCCGGACCGGGTGGCCGAGCTGGCCTCCGTCGCGGGGGCCCGGGGGCTGCCGGTGCTGGTGATGTCGGGGGAGCGGGACAACGCCTGGCCGGTGCCGGAGCAGGGCGCGATGGCCGGTCGGCTGGGCGCCCGCCGGGTCGTGGTGGAGGGGTCGGGGCACTCCCCCGCAGCCGAGGAGCCGGCGGCGACGGCGCGGGCGCTGGCCGGGTTCTGGGGCTGAAACCGGCGGCCGCCACCGCAGTGGTCTGAACCACTTCTCGTGATCCGATCGTTCTCATCACGCGACAAAATTCGTTAGTTACGGTAATCTTTGATTCTGTCCGGGAATCAATCGCCGCCCCGCACCAGGTCGCCCTTCGGTCGAAACCTGGACGTAACGGGCGGGCAACGGCCCGGCAGCACGACCACGGCACCGTGGTTCCACGAGGCAGTAGAGGCAGTAGACGCACCGGGCAAGCCCAGGGGGAGCCCTTGCCGCAGCAGACCGCCCCACGTACGAACCGTCCGGTCCGGCCGCTCCGCCGGACCCGCCGGACCCCGAAAGGGCTGATTCCGACTCAGCCGCGATCGCCCCGCCCCGCGGGGACAGGAAAGGAGACGCCCATGACCAAGTCCATGCGTTTCGAGATCGTCCGTCTGGACGAGGCCGACGGCTCCGCCGCCGGCCGTCTGATAGCCGACGCCGAGACCGTCCGCGAGGTCGTCCAGGCCGCGGCCCGCACCGGCGAGCGCCTGCTCATCCGTCCGTGCCCGACCGTCTGACCCCGCGCGGCGCCTGCGACCGCGAGGCCGCACCCGCCGCCGACGAGCCGGGATCATCCGATCCCGACGTTCCGATACCCGACTGACGCCCCGTCCGACGACGGGGCGTCAGTGCGTTCGGGCCCGTTTCGAACTCCGCCCTCCCCCGCCGCCCCACACGTTTGCCGCCCTCCACGACGGGACATCCCCCAACGGGAACCGCCCGGACTCCGCCCACCCCGCGCCGGCCCGGTCTTCGCCACCGACAGGTGCCGCCGAGCCCTCCGTACGGGTGATCGTCCTTGACGCGGCGGTCCGGAGGGAGGAGCGTTGTCGGCTATGAGGGGCGAGCCAAGCTGTCCGAGGTGCGCCGGTCGGGTCCGCGCCCCCGGGCTGTTTTCGGACACCTGGCAGTGCGACCTGCACGGAGCCGTGCACCCGATGCAGCCCGTGCTGCCCCCGAGCGTGGAGGCCCTCGGCGTGGCCGTGGCCCGCTCCCAGGTCCCCGTCTGGCTTCCCTGGCCGCTCCCCGTCGGCTGGCTCTACACCGGCATCGCGCACGTGGGGGACGACGTCTCCGGCGCCCGGGCCACCGCCGTCGCCTGCTCCGGGCCCGCTCCGCTGGGCGGCTTCGGCGAGCTGGTGCTCGTCGCCGAGGAGCTGGGCGTCGGGCTCGGCGCCCGCTACGCCGGGCTCCCGGGGCCGGACCCGGGCGACTCCGTCGGCCTGTACAAGCCCGCCGACGCCAAGCTGATGGCCGCCGGCCGGCCCACCCCGATGTTCCACGTCGCGGACGCCCCCGCCGACCGCGCCGTGTTCGTCGGCGAGGCCCGCGGGCTCTGGCTGTGGGCGGTCGCCTGGCCCGAGCAGTCGGCGCTGGTGATGTACGACGAGCTGGTGCTCACCGACCTGCGCGAGGCCGGCGCCGAGCTGGACCTGCTGCCTTGCGGGGCGCTCTCCCCGCGCCTGCTCGGATAGCCCCTGTCCTATCCTGGGCCGCACCCACGAGCCCCCAGGAGTACGCCCCGTGCGCATCGACCTGCACGCCCACAGCAACGCCTCCGACGGCACCGACAGCCCGGCCGAGCTGGTCGCGGCGGCGGTCGCCGCCGGACTCGACGTCGTCGCGCTGACCGACCACGACACCGTCGCCGGGCACGCCGAGGCCGCCGGGGCCGTGCACGCGCTGCCGGAGGGCACCCGGCTGACGCTCGTCCCCGGCGCCGAGCTGTCCTGCGTGGTCGGCGGCGTCAGCATGCACCTGCTGGCGTACCTGTTCGACCCCGAGGAGCCGGAGTTCGCGCGCGAGCGGGAGCTGGTGCGCAACGACCGGTTCCGGCGCGGGGAGGCGATCGTCGAGCGCTGCCGCGCGCTCGGCGCCGACATCACCTGGGAGCAGGTGCGGCGGATCGCCGGGGCCGGATCGGTCGGGCGGCCGCACATCGCCAGTGCCCTGGTCGAGGCGGGCGTGGTGGCCACCGTCTCGGACGCCTTCACCGACGAGTGGCTGGCCAACGGCGGCCGGGCGGACGTGCGCAAGCACGAGACCGACCCCCTGGAGGCCGTCCGGCTGGTCCGCGCGGCAGGCGGGGTGCCGGTCTTCGCCCACCCCGGCGCCGTCAAGCGCGGCCGTACGGTGCCGGAGCAGGTGATCGCCGACCTCGCGGCGGCCGGGCTGGGCGGCCTGGAGGTGGACCACACCGACCACGACGAGGAGACCCGGGCGCACCTGCGCGGCCTGGCCGGGGAGCTGGGGCTGCTGGTCACCGGCTCCAGCGACTACCACGGCGGGCGCAAGGTCGTCCGCCTCGGCGAGCACACCACCCACCCGGAGGTCTACGAGGCGCTGCTGGCGCAGGCGAGCGGCGCGAAGCCGATCGGGAAGTAGGCTCCCGCTCAGTCCAGCGGGACGCCCCGGCGCCGCGGGTCGCGCAGGTCGGTGCCGTGCTCGAGCCAGCGCTCCTGGAGGGCGGCCGCGCCGTGCACCCGCTTCCAGCCGGCCTCGTTGGGCGTCATCGGCAGCAGCGGCAGGAACCGTACGGGCTCGGCGGGTTCGGCCAGTTCGAGGTCCTCGACCAGGCCGCCCGGCTCGGCGGCGAGCACCGAGGTGAAGGGGGCGCCCTCCCAGAGCGGGGCGCCGAGGTCGAGCGAGCCGCCGGGGGCCACGACCAGGCCCTCCACCTGCGGGGTCGCGGCGAAGGTGGCGAGGGAGCGCAGCACGTCGTCGCGGCCCCCGCGCACCGTCAGCAGCAGTTCGACGCGCGGGCCGCGCACCTGGTCGGCGACGGGCGAGGTCGGGTCGGCCATCGGGGCGGCGGCCATGCCGAGCGTCGAGTAGCGCACCAGGCCCTCGGCGTCCGGGCCGAAGCGCAGCACCTCGATGCGGTCGGCGCCGAGGAAGGTGACGGCGGCCCGGCCGCCCGGTTCGCCGAAGGTGGCAATCAGCCGGGCCTCGACGGCGGCCAGCACCGCCTCCCGGGTGAGGTCCGGGGAGTCGCCGTGGAAGTCGCCGAAGAGCGGGAAGTCGTGCGCCATGCCGGTGAGCGTAACCCGCTGCCGCTCGGCCCGTCCCGTGCGTCAAGACCGGGTAAACCCCGGGGCAAGGGCCGCCCGGCGGGTGTTAGGGTGAGCGACTGGCCACCGGGACGCCTCTGCCCCGGGGCGGCGGCGCGAAGGAGGTGGTTGCGGTGGATACCGGCCGACCATGCAGTACCGGCAGCTCTGCCCGGCCCCGTCTTCCCCGCACCCCCCGCTCCGCAGGCTGATCCTGCGGTAGGCCCGGGCGGCTGATCGGCGAACGACCCGGTCGGGAGAGCACCTTCGTCCCCGTCACCCGGTGTTCTCGCCGTCGTTCCGCGGCCGCCCCTCGTTCCCGCGCCGCTTCGCGACGGCTCCTGCCAAGGGAGCCTGCCTTGTCGATGATCAACAACCTGCGCGCCGCCGTCCGCCCCAACCGCCGCCGCCCGGTGGCCGGTTCGTACGACGCCCTTCCCGAGGGCGCCGGTTCGGCGGTCGTGGACTGCGCGGTGTACCAGCACGGCCGGCGCGCCGGGGAGAGCTGCAGCCCGCGCGAGGCCGCCCGCCGGGTCAGGGCGGCGCACCAGTTCCCGGACGCGGCGGGCTCGTTCAGCTGGATCGGCCTGCACGAGCCGACGGAGGAGGAGTTCGAGGGCATCGCCCAGCGCTTCGGCCTGCACCCGCTCGCCGTGGAGGACGCGGTGCACGCGCACCAGCGGCCCAAGGTCGAGCGCTACGACGACGTCCTGTTCGCCGTCTTCAAGACCGTCCGGTACGTGGAGCACGACCAGCTCACGCCCACCAGCGAGGTGGTGGAGACGGGCGAGCTGATGGCCTTCGTCGGGCGGGACTTCGTGATCACCGTCCGGCACGGCGGCCACGGCTCGCTGCAGGAGCTGCGCCACCGCCTGGAGGCGGACGGCTCGGCGCTGCTCTCCAAGGGCCCGTCCGCGGTGCTGCACGCGATCGCCGACCACGTGGTGGACAACTACCTGCTCGTCGCCGAGCGGCTGCAGACGGACGTGGACGAGATCGAGTACGGCGTCTTCTCGGCCAAGGGCGGGCGCAGCTCGGACGTCGGCCGGGTGTACCAACTCAAGCGCGAGGTCCTGGAGTTCAAGCGCGCCGTGGTGCCGCTGCTGCGCCCGATGCAGCAGCTGTCGGAGCCGCAGCAGAGCCTGGTGGACCCGGAGGTGCAGAAGTACTTCCGCGACGTGGCCGACCACATGGCCCGGGTGACGGAGCAGGCGCACGGCTTCGACGAGCTGCTCAACTCGCTGCTCCAGGCGAATCTCGCGCAGGTCTCGGTGGCGCAGAACGAGGACATGCGCAAGATCACCGCCTGGGCGGCGATCTTCGCGGTGCCCACCATGATCACCGGCGTGTACGGCATGAACTTCGAGCACATGCCCGAGCTGAAGAGCGAGTACGGCTACCCGACGGTGCTGGGCGGGATCGTGCTGATCTGCGTCGGCATGTACCGGGGCTTCCGCCGCAACGGCTGGCTCTAACGACGCCCTCCCCTGGCGACCAGGACGAGGCCGAGCAGGATCAGCACCACCGCCGGGTAGGCCGCCGCCGGGGGCCACTGGCCCAGCCAGAGCGCGGCGATCGCGGCCGCGCCCGGGGTCTCCAGCAGGATCGCGGTGGAGGTGATCGACGGGCCGAGGGTGCGCACCACCCGGTTGCTCAGGGAGTGGCCGAGCAGCTGGGCGGTGACCATGAGCAGCGCGATCTGCCACCAGACGCCGGCCGGCCAGCCGGACAGGTGCGTGCCGGTGGCCAGGCAGATGACCAGCAGGCCGGCCGCGGTGGTGGCGTAGCAGACCAGCGTGTACGCGGTGGTGCTGACGGTCTTGCGGACCTCGGCGCCCAGCAGCATGTACCCGGCGGCGGCCAGGCCCGCCGCGAGGGCGAGGGCGTCGCCGAGCAGGGCGCGCGGGGAGAGCGACAGGTCGACGCCGGTGAGCACCAGCACCCCGGCGAAGGCGACCGTCATGCCGAGCCAGACCATCCGCGGCGCCCGGTGGCCGAGCAACCGCATCAGCAGGATCGTCCACAGCGGGGTGGTGGTGACCAGCGCGGTGGCGGAGGCCACGGAGGTCATCCGCAGGCTGGGCATCCACAGCGCGAAGTGCACGGCCAGCAGCACCCCGGCGGCGACGGCCAGCAGCAGCGCCCTCCGGGGGATGCCGCGCAGTTCGGCGCGGTGGCGCAGCAGCGCGTACGGGCCGAGCACGCCCACCGACATGACGTTGCGCCAGAGCGCGATGGCCAGGGCGGGCGCGGCGGTGGCGCTGATGAGCGGGCCGGACATGGAGATGCCCGCGATGGAGACCGCGAGCAGCAGCAGGTCGACGGTGGGCAGCGGGTGCGCCGGCGGCCGCAGGGCGGCGGAGGCGGTGGTCGCGGATTCGGGGGCGGGGGCGGGCCGGGCGGCGGGCACGGCGCTCCTTCGCTGGTCACGTGGATCTGGGCGCTCATACCGTAAGGCCCGTGGCGCCCGGACGGAACTGACTCTCAACGGCTGAGACCGAAAGCCGTACGCTGTCCGCCATGGACCGTACGCCCGCCGCCACCGCCGACGCCCTCCTCGACCGGGCCCTGCTGGAGGAGGCCGCGAAGAAGTCCGGCCTCCTGTGGGTGCGCGCCGACGGCGAGGAGCAGTCCCGCCCGCTCTGGCACGCCTGGCACGACGGCGCCGTGGTCGTCGTCGGCGACGGCGCCGAGCAGCCGCTGCACGGCCTGACGCCGGGCTCCGGCGCGCAGGTCACCGTGCGCAGCAAGGACAAGGGCGGACGGCTGACGGGCTGGCGCGCCCGGGTGTCGGAGCTGGCGCCGGGCGGCGAGGCCTGGTCGGGGGCCGTGGAGGAGCTGAAGGGCAAGCGGCTCAACGCGCCGGACACGGACGCGATGACGGAGCGCTGGGCCCGCGAGTGCCGGGTGCTGCGGCTGGAGCCCGCAGGCCCCCTGGACGAGCGCCCGGGCGCGATGCCGGACGGTTCGCAGGCCGCCGCGCCGATGCCGACGACGGCCACGACGCGCCGTCCGATCCCCGCCGGGCTGCCCAAACTGCTGTTCAAGCGACGTTAAAGGTTCACGCCCAGGACGCCTGCGCTCGATAGCGTCCCTCGCCGGGCCGGGCCCCCGGCACACGGGTAGCCTGGTCGGCGGTGCGCTGCGGCGCCTGCACGTACGGCGTCGAGCGAGTCGAGGGAGTTCATGGCGGGTCCGGGCACCAGGGTCTTCATCTCCCACCTCTCCGCGATCGCGGTGTTCGACCCCAACGGCGACCAGGTAGGCCGCGTCCGCGACGTGGTCGTCTCGCTGCGGCTCGGCGGCCGCCCGCCGCGCGTGCTGGGCCTGGTGGTCGAGGTGATCAACCGGCGCCGGATCTTCCTGCCGATGACCAGGGTGACCAGCCTGGAGTCCGGCCAGGTGCTGACCACCGGCGTGATCAACCTGCGGCGCTTCGAGCAGCGCCCCTCCGAGACGCTGGTCCTCGCCGAGCTGCTGGACCGCACCGTCACCTGGTCGCGCTCCGGCGAGGAGGTCACCGTGCTGGACGTCGGCATGGTGCAGACCCGGCTGCGCGAGTGGGAGATCAGCAAGGTCTTCGTCCAGGTCGGCCGGGCCGGCCGGCTGCGCAAGGGCAAGGGCGAGCGGCTGACCCTGGACTGGCAGGACGTCACCGGCTTCGCGCTGCCCGAGCAGGACCAGGGCGCCGCCAACCTGCTCGCCACCTTCGAGCAGCTGCGCCCGGCGGACCTCGCGAGCGTGATGCACCACCTGTCGGCCAAGCGCCGGGGCGAGGTCGCCGCCGCGCTGGACGACGAGCGGCTGGCCGACGTCCTGGAGGAGCTGCCCGAGGACGACCAGGTCGAGATCATCGGCAAGCTCCAGGAGGAGCGCGCGGCCGACGTCCTGGAGGCGATGGACCCGGACGACGCCGCCGACCTGCTCTCCGAGCTGCCGGGCGACGAGGCCGAGCGCCTGCTCCAGCTGATGGAGCCCGAGGAGGCCGCGCCGGTGCGCCGCCTGCTCACGTACGAGGAGGACACCGCCGGCGGTCTGATGACCACCGAGCCGATCGTGCTGGAGCCGGACGCGACGGTCGCCGAGGCGCTGGCCCGGGTGCGGGTGCGCGACCACAAGCCGGCGCTGGCCGCGCAGGTGTTCGTCTGCCGCCCGCCGAACGAGACCCCGACCGGCCGGTACCTGGGCACCGTGCACTTCCAGCGGCTGCTGCGCGAGCCCCCGTACGTCCTGGTCGGCTCGATCGTCGACGACGACCTGGACCCGCTGCCGCCGGACACCCCGCTGACGCTGGTCACCAGCTACCTGGCGACGTACAACCTCGTCGCCGCCCCGGTGGTGGACGAGGCGGACCACCTGCTCGGCGCGGTGACCGTCGACGACGTGCTCGACCACCTGCTGCCCGAGGACTGGCGCGACGCCGCGCTGCACGCCCACGAGGACAACGGGGCCGGGCACGAGGAGACCGAGGAAGAGGTGACCGGTGGACACTGACCGCAACGGACGGCCGGACGACTCCGTGCGCCGGCGCCTCCAGGGCGAACTGCGCGAGCTGCGGCAGCTGCGCGAACTGCGCGGCCGCGAGCGCGGCGGCCGGGGCGGGGAGCGTCTGGAGACCTCCCCGATCACCGGCTCCAACCGCACCCGGCTCGACCAGCCGCGCACCGCCCGCCCGGGCCTGCTCACCCTGCCCTCCTACGACCCGGAGGCCTTCGGCGCGCTCTCCGAGCGGATCGCCCGCTTCCTGGGCACCGGCCGGTTCATCGTCTGGATGACGGTGGTGATCGTCGTCTGGGTCATCTGGAACACGATGCTCCCGGCGGACGTGCGCTTCGACGAGTACCCGTTCATCTTCCTGACGCTGGTGCTGTCGCTGCAGGCCTCGTACGCGGCCCCGCTGATCCTGCTGGCGCAGAACCGCCAGGACAACCGCGACCGCGTCAACATGGAGCAGGACCGCGCCCGCAGCGACCGCAGCATCGCCGACACCGAGTACCTGACCCGCGAGGTCGCCGCCCTGCGGCACGGGCTGGGCGAGGTCGCCACCCGGGACTTCGTCCGTTCCGAACTCCAGGCCCTGCTCAAGGAGATGGACGAGCGGCGGGACGCCTCCGGGGCGCTGTAAGGGGGTTGTGACCCTCGGCACGTTACCGGCGGGTCAACGCCGTGCGTCCGCGCCGTACCATCAAGGCATGGCCAACGAGACAGAGGTCGCGGCCGGCGTCACGGAGGAGTCCGTACGCCAGGCGCTGGCGACCGTCAACGACCCGGAGATCAACCGCCCGATCACCGAGATCGGCATGGTGAAATCGGTCGAGATCGACGGGGACGGCGCGGTGCGCGTCGCCGTCTACCTGACCGTCTCCGGCTGTCCGATGCGCGAGACCATCGTGACCCGGGTCCGCGAGGCGGTCGGCAGGGTCGCCGGCGTGACCGGTGTCGAGGTCGAGCTCGACGTGATGAGCGACGAGCAGCGCAAGGAGCTCTCCCAGCTGCTGCGCGGCGGCGCCCCCGAACGGGAGATCCCGTTCGCCAAGCCCGGCACCCTGACCCGCGTCTACGCGGTGGCCTCCGGCAAGGGCGGCGTCGGCAAGTCCTCCGTGACGGTGAACCTGGCAGCGGCGATGGCCGCGGACGGCCTGAAGGTCGCCGTGGTGGACGCCGACATCTACGGCCACAGCGTGCCGCGCATGCTGGGCGTCGAGGGCCGGCCGACCCAGGTCCAGGACATGATCATGCCGCCGCAGGCGAACGGCGTGAAGGTCATCTCGATCGGGATGTTCACCCCGGGCAACGCGCCGGTGGTCTGGCGCGGCCCGATGCTGCACCGCGCGCTCCAGCAGTTCCTCGCGGACGTGTACTGGGGCGACCTGGACGTGCTGCTGCTGGACCTGCCGCCCGGCACCGGCGACATCGCGATCTCGGTGGCGCAGCTCGTCCCCAACGCGGAGATCCTGATCGTCACCACCCCGCAGATGGCCGCCGCCGAGGTGGCCGAGCGTGCGGGCACCATCGCGGTGCAGACCCACCAGAAGATCGTCGGCGTGATCGAGAACATGTCGGGCATGCCGTGCCCGCACTGCGACGAGATGATCGACGTCTTCGGCACCGGCGGCGGCCAGATCGTCGCGGAGGCGCTCACCCGCACCGTCGGCGCGACCGTCCCGGTGCTCGGCTCGATCCCGATCGACGTCCGGCTGCGCGAGGGCGGCGACGACGGCCGCCCGGTCGTGCTCGCCGCGCCCGACTCCCCCGCCGGCGCCGCACTGCGTGCCGTCGCGGGCAAGCTGGGAGGCCGCCAGCGCGGCCTCTCGGGGCTCTCCCTGGGGCTGACCCCCAAGAACAAGTTCTGAGCGGCGTACGGACGGGCCGGGAGCTCCTCGCTCCCGGCCCGTCCGCGTACCCGGCTCAGGGGCGGGTGTAGGCCGCCAGGTCGGGCACCGTGGCGAAGCCGGCGCCGTACGCGCTGACGCCGCGCCCGAACGCGCCCAGCAGCACGCCGGGGGCCTCGCCGGCCAGCACCCAGCCGTACTCGGACTCGCGGTAGCGGAAGGGCTGCGGCAGGCCGTTGACGGGCAGGCTGAGCGTGGACCAGCCGGGGCCGTCCAGGTCGTCGGCGAGGTCCCAGGCGAGGCTGCTCTGCTGGTCCAGCCAGTCCTGGCGCAGGGCGCGGTCCAGTTGGCCCGGCCAGGTGGCGGCGAGCAGGCCGGAGCCGGCCAGCCAGGCCGCGGAGGAGGCCGAGGTGGCCTCCAGGGTGCCGGTGTTGTCGGCGCTGCGGCGGCTGTCGCGGCGGGCCACGGTGACGACCACGGCGAAGCGGCGCATGTCGCGCGGCTCGTACTGGCGGGCCGGCTCCTCGCCGTGGCCCAGGGTGCCGTAGTCGACGCTCGGGGCGGCCGCGCCCGCGCGCGGGGCTCCGGCCCCGGCCTGCATCAGGTAGCGGCGGCCCGTCCAGCCCTCGTCCAGGCCGTACCAGGGGAAGTCGGCGGACAGGTAGGGCACCAGCGGGTCCGCCGGACCGGCCTGCCCGCCGACCACCGGGCCTCCGGCCGTGGCCGTCGCCCCTCCCGCCTGACTCGTCGCGTCCATCCCCGGGCCTCCTCAACGCCTGTTCGCCTGCCGCGGTGCGCTCCCTTGGTGGCGGACCGCGGCGCTCCCACGGGCCGCCGCCGGCGCCCGACTGGGGGCGTACCGTGGCGGCCGGCTCCGGCGGGAGCAATCAGCACAATAGCGGCGCACACGCCGCCGCCCCGCTCAGCCGTGCGGCCGGGCGGGGCGGTGGGTGGGCGCGATCAGGTCGCGTCGGGGTCGTACGGGGGGCGCTCGCCGGGCTCCAGGGGGCTTCCGGTGGAGGGCGCGGCGGCGGCCGGGGTGGCCTTCTGGAAGCTGACGGTTCCGGCGTTCACCGCGGCCGCGGGCTTGTCGTCCAGCACCGAGCGGATGTCGAGGGTGTCCTTCATGCCCTTGAGGCCCAGCGGGTCCGTCTCGCCGCCCATGAGCTGCTTGCGGACGAAGGTCTTGGGGTTGAGGTCCTCGAACTCGAAGTCCTTGAAGTCCGGGCCCAGCTCGCTGCGGATGTCCTCCTTCGCGGTGTCGGCGAAGGAGCGGATCTTGCGGACGAACCCCATGGTGTCCTGGATGAGCTTGGGCAGCTTGTCCGGCCCGAAGACGATGATCGCCAGGGCGGCGAGGGTCAGGAGCTTCAACCCGCCTACATCGGTGAACACCCAGGCTCCCTAGCTCTTCGGACGACGTCCCTGCGACGTCCCTACAGCGTAATGGCCACCGGCCGGTCGGAGGTCCACGATGTGATGAAGCCGTGGTGAAGACCTGCCGGTGACCGGGGCCCCGGAAGGGTCCGTCAGCGGATCTGCTGGCGCAGCGCGGCGAGGCCGCCGGCGTAGCGCTCCGGGGTCGGCGCCGGGGTGGCCTCGCGGTGGGCGACCACCGGGCGGCCGGGGAAGTCGACGGGGACCTGGGCGTTCATCGGGACGAGCCTGGCGCCACCACCACCGCCGCCCGCCGGGCTGACGGAGGTGCCGGGCGCCTCCTCCCCCTGGAGGCCGATGCCGCCGACGCCGCCGAGGGTGACGGCGGCCACCGAGAAGGCTCCCGCCGCAGCGAACACCAGCCGGCGCCCGCGGGCGGCCGGGGGCCGGACCACGACGGCCGCGGCGCGGGGCCGGACGGCCTCGGGCAGGACGGCCTCCGGGCGGGGCGAGCGCCGGCCCATGAGCGGGCGCAGCACCGAGCCGCCGCGGCCGAAGGCGCGCGGGTCGACGCCGGGCAGCGGGGTGTCGGCGCCGAGCGCGCCCCCGCCGAAGGAGGCTCCGGCGCCGCGGCCGAAGGAGCCGCCGGTGAGCCGGCTGCCGCCGAGCGTGCCGGTGGCGGCGACCCCGCCGCCGGGGAGGTCGTCATCGTCGTCGCGGCGGCCCCGGCCGGCGGGCCGGTCGGCCTCCGTCGGAGCGCCGTCGGGGAGGCCGCCGACGGCCATCAGCCGGGCCATCAGCCCGGAGGACGGGCCGGGCGTGCCGGTGCGGGTCAGCAGGTGCTTGACGGCGCGGGCCTCGTCGGCCTCGGCCAGGCAGTCCGGACAGGTCGCCAGGTGGGCCTGGATGCGCTCGCGGGAGTCGTGGCCGAGTTCGCCGTCCAGGTAGGCGGACAGCCGCTCGCCCAGGTGGTGCTCCTCGGCGGCCGGCTCGACCGGGCGCACGGGCACCGGGCGCAGCGCGGACTCCGGGTGCGGCGGGAGGACCGGCTCGCCGGCGTCCTCGCCGCGGCGCCCCGGCAGGGCCCAGCCCCGTCGGGCGGCGGACCGGCCGGACGCGTCCGGCTGGCCCGGCCCGGACCGGCCGGTACCGCTCACGATCGCCTCCGTCCGCGCCCGCCGGGCGCGACGGCCGGTTCGGCGGCGGCGCCGACGGCCACCGGCTCCGGCTCGGCCGAGCCGCCGCGGCGCTCGCGGCCGGGCGCCTGGCCCGGGGCGCGGTGCTTGAGCGCGGCGCGCAGGTGCGAGCGGCCGCGGTGGATGCGGCTGCGGACGGTGCCGAGCTTGACGCCCAGCGTGGCGGCGATCTCCTCGTAGGAGAGACCCTCGATGTCGCAGAGCACGACGGCGGCACGGAACTCCGGGGCGAGGGTGTCCAGCGCCTGCTGGACGTCCGCGTCGAAGTGGGTGTCGCTGAAGTGCTGGGCCGGGCTGGGCTCGCGGGAGGGGAGCCGCTCGGCCGCGTCCTCGCCGAGCGCGTCGAAGCGGATGCGCTGGCGGCGGCGGACCATGTCCAGGAACAGGTTGGTGGTGATCCGGTGCAGCCAGCCCTCGAACGTTCCGGGGGTGTAGGTCGACAGCGAACGGAACACCCGGACGAAGACCTCCTGCGTGAGGTCCTCGGCGTCGTGCTGGTTGCCCGTCAGGCGGTACGCCAGTCGGTAGACGCGTGCGCTGTGAGCCTCGACGATCTCCTCCCACGTGGGCGGAGTCCAGCTCTGCGCGTCGGGGCCCTCGGCGAAGGTCGCGAGGGCGGGGGCCTCGGTGGTACCGGCGGCCGGCGTCTCGGCGGCGGCGGGCTGGTACGTGTCGGAGTGCGCGGGCTGGTTCATCACGGGCTTCGGCGTACGGGCCGACGCGGTGCTGCGGTGGTGCCGCCGCACAGGGACGTCGCCCTCGGCCACACCTCCTCGGTCGGCTCTTCTGCCCAGCAGGGCCACCACCATATCCACCTCACCCGTCAAGCCCGGATAAAAGTGCCCGGGAGGTCCGTCGCCCTCGGTCCTCAGTGACAACGGCCCGCCGCCGTACGCGGTTCCCGCCCGGCCAGTAACCTGTGGCAGGAAATATCGACTTCCCCCGCACCGGGCCGCCACCCGGGGCTCCGAAAGAGGCAGCCATCAGCGAGTTCGGGCCCGCACGCGCGGCCCTCGCCGACACGTACGTGGGCGAGGACGCGGTGCTCACCTACGCCCGGGCGCAGTCCGCGCGCACCGGCATACGGGCGATCGGGCCGAGCGGCGGGGCCTGCCTGCGGCTGCTGGCGGCCGCGCTGGACGCCAAGGCCGTGGCCGAGATCGGCACCGGGACGGGCGTCTCGGGGGTCTACCTGCTGCGCGGGATGCGGCCCGACGGCGTGCTGACCACGGTGGACTCCGAGCCCGTGCGCCAGCAGCTGGCCCGGGAGGCGTACCAGGCGGCGGGGTTCGCGGCGAACCGCTCGCGGTTCATACCGGGCCGGGCCCTGGACGTGCTGCCCCGGCTCGCCGACGGCCAGTACGACCTGGTGTTCTGCGACGGCGACCCGGCCGAGTCCCGGGAGTACCTGCTGGAGGCCCTGCGGCTGCTGCGGCAGGGCGGGATGGTCTGCTTCGAGGGGGTCTTCCAGGAGGGCAGGCTCGCCGAGCCCGAGCTCCAGGACCCGCAGACGGGCGCGGTGCGCGACCTCGTCCAGGCCGTGCGGGAGAGCGACGCGCTGCTGCCGGCGCTGCTGCCCGTCTCGGACGGGCTGCTCTGCGCCGTCAAGCGCTGACCGGGCCCGGGACCAGGAAGGCCCGGGCCGACATGACGTCGTACCCGGGCCCTCCGACACACCTCGGGAGCCGAGAAGCTCCCGCTGGCTCAGCTGGTGACCGCCAGCAGGGCGTCGCCCAGGGCTGCGGCCTCGTCAGGCGTGAGCTCCACCACCAGGCGCCCGCCGCCTTCGAGCGGAACGCGCATGATGATGCCCCGCCCTTCCTTGGTGACTTCGAGCGGGCCGTCACCCGTCCGCGGCTTCATGGCCGCCATGCTCGTTCCCCTTCCTGCAACCGCTCAGCTACGCACCGGCAGTCCGTCCACCGCCGGTATCGAACGCATTGATCGGAAGCCATTATCCCGCATGCCACGGCCTGATGACCAACATCACTCTCGGTGCAACCACGGCCGGACCGCCCCCAACCGTCGCAATTGGCGTCATAAGCCCCGGCGTGGCGGCGCTTCGGACGCCGCTGGAAGGTGCGATAGCTCACACTCCCCAGTCGGTCGGGCGCTGCGGCATCCTGTCTCCGGACCGAAGACCGAGCCGTGACACGTCAAGGGAGACCCTCGCCCATGTCCGATTCCGTGCTGTACGAGCGGGACGGCGGCCTCGCCGTCGTCACCGTCAACCGCCCCGAGGCGATGAACGCCCTCGACGTCGCGACCAAGGTGGGCCTGCGCGACGCGGTGGTGCGCGCCTCCGAGGACCCGGCGGTGCGGGCGCTGCTGCTGACCGGGGCGGGCGAGCGCGCCTTCTGCGTCGGACAGGACCTCAACGAGCACCTGGAGCAGCTCAAGCGCTCCGAGGAGACGGGCGAGGGCGCGCTGCGCACCGTCGCCGAGCACTACAACCCGCTGGTGCGGGCGCTGGCCGGGATGCGCAAGCCGACCGTGGCCGCCGTCGGCGGGGTGGCGGCCGGCGCGGGCGCCTCCCTCGCCTTCGCCTGCGACTTCCGCGTCCTGTCCAACCGGGCGGGCTTCAACACCGCCTTCGCCGGGATCGCCCTGACGGCCGACTCGGGCGCCTCCTGGACGCTGCCCCGGCTCGTCGGGCACGCCCGGGCGACCGAGCTGCTGATGCTGCCCCGGACGGTCAAGGCCGCCGAGGCGATGGAGCTGGGCCTGGCCACCCGGGTGGTGCCTGCCGGGGAACTCGCCGCCACCGCGCGGGCGTTCGCCCAGGAGCTGGCGGCGGGCCCGACCGTCGCCTACGGCGCCATCAAGGAGTCGCTGGCGTACGGGGCTTCGCACTCCCTGGACGAACTCCTCGACAAGGAGGACGAGTTGCAGACGCTCGCCGGGGAGAGCGAGGACCACCGGATCGCCGTCCGGGCGTTCATCGCCAAGGAGAAGCCGGAGTTCCTCGGGCGCTAGTCCTCGATCGCCGTGCGGACGTGACAGTCCGCCAGGTGGTCGTCGACCAGGCCGCAGGCCTGCATCAGGGCGTAGGCGGTGGTCGGGCCGACGAAGCGGAAGCCGGCCTTCTTGAGCGCCTTCGCCAGCGCCGTCGACTCGGGGGTGACGGCCGGGACCTCGCCCAGGGTGCGGGGGGCCGGCCGGCCCGGGTCGGCGGCGAAGCTCCAGATCAGCGCGTCCAGGCCGCCGTCCAGGTCGCGGGCGACGGCGGCGTTGGCGATCGTCGCCTCGATCTTGGCGCGGTTGCGGATGATGCCGGGGTCGGCGAGCAGCCGCTCCCGGTCCGCGTCGCCGAAGCGGGCGACACGCGCGATCTCGAAGCCGGCGAACGCCGCGCGGAAGCCCTCGCGGCGGCGCAGGATCGTCAGCCAGGAGAGGCCGGACTGGAAGGCCTCCAGGCTGATCCGCTCGAACAGGGCGTCGTCCCCGTGGACGGGGCGGCCCCACTCGGTGTCGTGGTAGACCCGGTAGTCGTCCGTCGAGTCGCCCCAGCCGCAGCGGCGCAGCCCGTCCGTGCCGAGGACGGCGCCCTCCGTCACTGACCGGCCGCCGGCTTGGCGTCCTCGATCAGCGGCGCGGCGGCCGGCTCGACGACCTTGGCGAAGGCCTCCAGGCCCGGCAGCGGCTCCGCGTCCGCGACCGGCCCGTCGCCGGCCTCGACGGCGCCGCGCAGGTGGGCGGCGGCCTCCAGCTCGGCGATGCGCGAGTCGCGGTAGGCGAGTTCGGCACCGAGGCGGTCGAGGACGTCGTCCACCTCGTCCATCCGGTAGCCGCGCAGGGCCATCGGCAGGCGCAGCTCGTCCACGTCCGCCTTGCTCAGCGGACGGTCCTGCGGCAGCCGGGCCGCGATGCGGTCCGGCACCGCCTCCGGCATCGAGCCGCCTCCGCCGAGCGCCACCAGAGCGGCGCCGCCGACCACCACGGCCATGGCGACCACGATCACCCAGAACACGAGCTCTCCTCCCGAACTCCCGGACGGCCCTCCGCTGCGGTGCCGGGAGCAAACTGATCATGACAGCATGGTTCCCAGTGAGGCCGGGGGCCATCATCGCACCCGCAGCAGCTGTGGAGGAGACATCGGTGGCACTGCGCCTGGGACGCCGGGAATTCGGCGACGACGAGCTCGTGATCATGGCCATCGTCAACCGGACGCCGGACTCGTTCTTCGACAAGGGCGCGACCTTCGCGGACGAGGCCGCGTTCGCCGCCGCGGACCGGGCGGTGGCCGACGGTGCGGCGATCCTGGACATCGGCGGGGTCAAGGCCGGGCCGGGTGACGAGGTCACCGTCGAGGAGGAGCTGCGGCGCACGGTGCCGTTCGTCGCGGCGTTGCGCGAGCGCCACCCCGAGGCCGTGATCAGCGTGGACACCTGGCGGCACGAGGTGGGCGAGGCCGTCTGCGAGGTCGGCGCGGACCTGCTGAACGACGCCTGGGGCGGCGTGGACCCGCGGCTGGCCGAGGTGGCCGCCCGGTACGGCGCCGGGCTGGTGTGCACCCACGCCGGCGGCGCCGAGCCGCGCACCCGGCCGCACCGGGCCGGGTACGAGGACGTGATGGCGGACATCCTGCGGGTCACCGTGGGCCTGGCCGAGCGGGCGGTGGAGCTGGGCGTGCCCAGGGAGTCGGTGATCATCGACCCGGGGCACGACTTCGGCAAGAACACCCGGCACTCGCTGGAGGCGACCCGCCGGCTGCCGGAGATGACGGCGACGGGCTTCCCGGTGCTGGTCTCGCTCTCCAACAAGGACTTCGTCGGCGAGACGCTGGACAAGCCGGTGGACGAGCGGCTGCTGGGCACCCTGGCGACCACGGCCGTCTCGGCCTGGCTGGGCGCGCGGGTCTACCGGGTGCACCAGGTCGCCGAGACCCGCCAGGTGCTGGACATGGTCGCCTCGATCCGGGGCACCCGCCCCCCGGCGGTGGCCCGCCGGGGGCTGGCATAAGCCCCCCTCATCGGCGCTCGGCTCGCCTCCGGGGCGCTCTGACCCGGTGCCGACGGTCGGCGCTCCCATGCCCCTCGTTCCTCGGGGCCTCCTCGCTTCTCCCTTTCGGCACCGTCGCGCCCCTTCGGCTCGCTCGCGCTAGATCGAGCCGGCGGCGGGCCGGCGGGTCTCGGCGAGGATCTTCATGACCTCGTCGATCTCGTCGGTGATGTGGAACAGCTCCAGGTCGTGCGGGGCCGCCTTGCCCTGCGCGACCAGCGTGTTCTTCAGCCACTCGTAGAGGCCGCCCCAGTAGGCGCTGCCGTAGAGGATCACCGGGAAGCGGGTGACCTTCTTCGTCTGCACCAGGGTGAGCGCCTCGAACAGCTCGTCCAGGGTGCCGAGGCCGCCCGGCAGGACGACGAACCCCTGCGCGTACTTCACGAACATCGTCTTGCGGACGAAGAAGTAGCGGAAGTTGAGCCCGAGGTCGACGAACTCGTTGAGGCCCTGCTCGAAGGGCAGCTCGATGCCGAGACCGACGCTCAGGCCTCCGGCCTCGGAGGCGCCGCGGTTGGCGGCCTCCATCGCGCCGGGGCCGCCGCCGGTGATCACCGCGTAGCCGGCCTCGGCGAGGGCCCGGCCGATGGCCACGCCGGCCTCGTACTCGGGCGAGTCGACCGGCGTCCGCGCGGAGCCGAACACGCTGATCGCGGGCGGGAGTTCGGCCAGGGCGCCGAAGCCCTCGACGAACTCGGAGGTGATCCGCAGCACCCGCCACGGATCGGTGTGCAGCCAGTCGGTGGGGCCGGTGGTGTCCAGCAGGCGCTGGTCCGTCGTGCTGGTTCCGACCTGGTCCCGGCGCACGAGCACCGGGCCCTTCTGCTTCTCGGGCCAGGCCTTCTTGGTTCGGGGCACGCCGACCTGCTCGGGGCCGTGTCCGTAGTGCTTCTCGTCTCCTGTGCCTGTCATGACGAAACCCTACGCCCGCCCTCCCCCGTTTTCAGGCAACGGGGGAAGGTCGGTTGGGCATCCGGAGGGTTGCGTCCCGCCGTGTTCGAATCAGCTGGTCAGCCAGGCGCGCAGGCGGTTCTCGGTCTCGGCGACGGCGCTCAGCGAGCAGTGCTCGTTGCGCTTGTGGGCCAGGTCCGGGTCACCGGGGCCGTAGTTGACGGCCGGGACGCCGAGGGCGCTGAACCGGGCGACGTCCGTCCAGCCGAACTTGGCGCGGGCCCGGCCGCCGGTGGCCTCCAGGAAGGCCTTCGCGGCGGGCTGGGCGAGGCCGGGCAGGGCGCCGGGGGCGAAGTCGGTGACGGTGAGCTCGAAGCCGTCGAAGACCTCGCGCACGTGCTTCTCGGCCTCGGCCTCGCTGCGGTCGGGCGCGTAGCGGAAGTTGACCGTCACGACGCACTCGTCCGGGATCACGTTGCCGGCCACGCCGCCGTCGATGCGGACGGCGTTGAGGCCCTCGTGGTACTCCAGGCCGTCGATCTCCACCTTGCGCGCCTCGTAGTCCGCGAGCCGGGTGAGCACCTCGGCGGCGTGGTGGATGGCGTTGTCGCCGAGCCAGCTGCGGGCCGCGTGGGCGCGCACGCCGGTGAGGCGGACCTGGGCGCGCAGGGTGCCCTGGCAGCCGCCCTCGACCATGGCGCCGCTGGGCTCCATCAGGACGGCGAAGTCGGCGGCCAGCCAGTCGGGGTGGTCCTTGACGAGGTGGCCGAGGCCGTTGCGGTGGGCCTCCACCTCCTCGCAGTCGTAGAAGACGAAGGTGAGGTCGCGGTTGGGCTCGGGCAGGGTGGCGGCCAGGCGCAGCGCGACGGCGACGCCGGACTTCATGTCGGAGGTGCCGCAGCCGTACAGGAGGTCGCCGTCGACGTACGAGGGCAGATTGTCGGCGATCGGGACGGTGTCCAGGTGGCCGGCGAGCAGCACGCGCTCCTTGCGGCCGAGGTTCGTGCGGGCGACCACGTTGTTGCCGTGGCGGTCCACGGTGAGGTGCGGGTAGACGCGCAGGGCGGCCTCGACGGCGTCGGCGAGCGCCTGCTCGTCGCCGCTCACCGAGGGGAAGTCGACGAGCCGGGCGGTCAGCGCTCCGCCGTCGATGGTCAGGTCCAGGGGCGTCGGGTTCGGGCTGCTCATGCGCGTCAGCCTAGTGGGCCACCCATGAGCGTTCTGTGACACGGCTGTGGAACGGATCGGCAACCGCCGGCGCCGCACATCCGTCCGAGTGGGTACGGTGTCGTCGGATCAGTCGGATCAAGGAAACGGGCCGAGAGGGGCGACGGTGGGCAGGAGAAGGAGCGGCGAGGATCTGGGCGACGAGGAGTCGGCGCCCGCCCGCCGCGGTCCGCTGCGCGCGCTGCTGTCGGTGCTGATCGGCCTGCTGGGGCTCGCCCTGGTCGCGGGGCTGGCGGTGGCCGGCATCTGGTGGTTCGGGTTCCAGCAGAGCGAGTCCGAGGGCTGCACGGTCAAGACGGCCAACGGCAACGGGACGCTGGAGCTGCCGCAGGCGGCGAACGCGGCGACGATCGCCGCGGTGGCGCGCTCGCGCGGCCTGCCGGACCGGGCGACGACGATCTCGCTGGCGACCGCCATGCAGGAGTCCAAGCTGCGCAACCTCGCGGGCGGCGACCGGGACTCGATCGGCCTGTTCCAGCAGCGCCCGTCGATGGGCTGGGGCACCCCGGCGCAGATCGCCGACCCGGTGTACGCGACCAACAAGTTCCTCGACGGCCTGGTGAAGGTCAACGGCTACACCCTGCTGCCGCTGACCGACGCCGCGCAGGCGGTGCAGAAGAGCGGGTACCCGCAGGCGTACGCCAAGCACGAGACCAAGGCGACGCTGCTGACCTCGGCGCTGGCCGGGCGGGCGCCGGGCTCCTTCTCCTGCGTGGTGCACGACTACGCCAAGCCGGACCCGGGCGACAGCTCCTCCCCCAGCGCCTCCTCCTCGGCGAGCGCCGCCCCGGCCGCGCAGCCGGACCGCGCCCAGGTGCTCTCGGACCGGGTGCGCCGGGAGTTCGGGCGCACGGTGACCCCGGCCACCGGCTACACCTCGACGATCAAGGGCGCGGAGAACGCCGTCTCCCTCACCCCGGACCCGTCCGCCGCCGCGCTGACCTCCTCCACGGACGGCACCGCCGACGGCGGGGTGGACGCGGAGCGGGCGAGCGGCTGGACGGTGGCGCACTGGGCGGTGGCCCAGGCGCAGCAGCTGGGCATCGCGACGGTGGCCTACGACGGGAAGATCTGGAGCAAGGACAAGTCCGAGGACGGCTGGCGCGCGCAGTCCTCCGGAACCTCGACCAAGCTCGTTCAGGTCACCGTGGCCCCGTACGGGAAGGGCTGACGCACTCGTGTTCGGGTGACGGCCGAGCGGGTGATTCCGGTCAACCCCGGTGGACCGGGCACCCGCTCCGGCGACCCCGGGCGGAGAACCGTCACTTCCCTTGGCCCGGGCCCGTTCCGCGGCGCCCGTACGGCCCCGGAGCGACCCCGAAGCGCGGTCGTACGATCCGACGATCAGTCGGACTGTTTCCTTGCTCCGACCGAAACCTTCTGGCTTCTCAAGCGGTAACAACGTCGTCCGCCCGGTCGTCCATTCGGCCCTCCCCGGCGGGCGGGACGGACCCAGACCCTTCGAGGAGCCCCATGTCTCACCCCCTCACGCGCCGGATCGCCCAGGCCGCGCTCATCGTGGCGGCCGGAGCGACCCCGCTGGTCGCGGCCGGCTCCGCGTCCGCCGTGGGCGGAGACGCCCTGCTGCCCAAGAGCGACCTCGCGGCGCCTCTCGGCCAGCTGACCAACACGGACACCGGTTCCACCCTCCAGCACACCACCCACCAGCTCGGCCAGGCGGCCGGGAACACCGGCGCGGCCACCGTCGCCGCGGGCGTACCGGCCTCGGCCGACGCGGCCGGCAACATCGTCGCCCACCAGCTCCCCGAGGCGAACGAGAAGGCCAGCTCCGTCACCGCCCCGGTCGACCAGACCGCCGCGACCACCGGCCAGCTCGCGGGCGTGACCCCGAAGGTCACCTCCGCCCTGGCCGGCAAGCTCGGCGAGGCCGTCACCGGCAAGGGCATGGGCACCCGCAGCGCCAACGCCGGCTCCAGCCCGGTCGGCGGCCTGGCCCAGGCCGGCTCCGTCGCCAAGGGCCTGCCCGGCGCCGACAAGCTCGCGGGCGCCGTCCCGAGCACCAGCGCCGTCACCGACGCGCTGCCGCTCGGCTCGGTGGAGCGCGCCCTGCCGCTGCCCGGCGGCCTGCCCGCCACCGACGTCCTGGGCCTGGCGCAGCACGGCTCGGCCAACCGCCTCGGCGGCGCCGACCTCGGCCCGAACAACCCGCTCAGCGGCCTCACCGGCGCCCTCGGCCCCATCGGCGGCCTGCTGGGCGGCGTGAACGGCGGCAGCCTCAGCGGCCTGCCGCTGTAGGTCGCCGCCGCAGGTCTGCCACTGCAGGTCTGCAGGTCTCGGAAACGCGTGTGGGCCGGTGTTCCTCGAGGAACACCGGCCCACACGCGTGCCCGCCGCTAACGCGCGGCGTTCAGCCGTTCCACGGCCGAGGCGACCCGCTCGTCGGTCGCGGTGAACGCGACGCGGACGAAGCGCTCGCCCGCCGGCCCGTAGAAGTCCCCGGGCGCCACCAGGATGCCCAGGGCCGCCAGTTCGGCCACCGTCTCCCAGCAGGGCCGGTCCTGGGTCACCCACAGGTACAGGCTCGCCTCGGAGTGCTCGACCCGGAAGCCGTACGCCTCCAGGGCGGTGCGCAGGGCCGCGCGGCGGGCCGCGTAGCGCTCGCGCTGCTCGGTCACGTGCGCGTCGTCCGCCAGGGCGGCGATCGTCGCCGCCTGGACGGGCGCCGGCACGATCATGCCGCCGTGCTTGCGCACCTCCAGCAGCTCCTTGACGACCACCGGGTCGCCCGCCACGAAGGAGGCGCGGTAGCCGGCCAGGTTGGAGCGCTTGGAGAGCGAGTGGACGGCCAGCAGGCCCTCGTGGCCGCCGCCGCACACCTCGGGGTGCAGGACGGAGACCGGCTCGGCCTCCCAGCCCAGCTCCAGGTAGCACTCGTCGCTGACCAGCAGCGCGCGGTGCTCCCGGGCCCTGGCCACGAGGCGGCGCAGCTCGTCCGCGCCGAGCACCCGGCCGGTCGGGTTGGACGGCGAGTTCACCCAGATCAGGCGCACCCGGGAGCCGTCCAGCTCGTCCACCGAGTCGTACTCGACGGGCTCGGCGCCGCACAGCCGCGCGCCCACCTCGTAGGTGGGGTACGCGAGGCGCGGGTAGGCGACCTGGTCGCCGGGGCCGAGGCCCAGCTGCGTCGGCAGCCAGGCCACCAGCTCCTTGGAGCCGACGGTCGGCAGGACGCCCTGCGGGCCGATCTCGGCGCCGACCCGGCGGTGCAGCCAGCCGGAGACCGCCTCGCGCAGCTCCAGCGGGCCCCAGACGGTCGGGTAGCCGGGGGTGTCGGTGTGGGCGGCCAGCGCCTTCTGGATCACCTCGGGGACCGGGTCCACGGGGGTGCCGACGGAGAAGTCGCACAGGCCGTGCGGGTGGGCGAGCGCGGTGGCCTTGTACGGCTCCAGCTTGTCCCAGGGGAACACGGGGAGCAGGTCGGACAGCCTGCCTCGGCCAGAAGGGCGGCGCGCCGCTCCCGGGTGGCCCGGGAACGGCGCGTGCGTGCTGTTGGTAGTCACAGCTGGAAATCCACCGATCGTCAGTGGTCGGCGTTCTGCGGCGGCAGGGCCGCGATGAACGGGTGGTCCCGCTCGATCAGGCCCAGCTTCGAAGCGCCACCGGGCGAGCCCAGGTCGTCGAAGAACTCGACGTTCGCCTTGTAGTAGTCCTTCCACTCCTCCGGAGTGTCGTCCTCGTAGAAGATCGCCTCGACCGGGCAGACCGGCTCGCACGCGCCACAGTCGACACACTCATCCGGGTGGATGTAGAGCGATCGCTCGCCCTCGTAGATGCAGTCAACCGGGCACTCTTCGATGCACGCCTTGTCCTTGACGTCGACACAAGGCTGCGCGATGACGTAGGTCACGCTGTCGTTCCTCCTCGGAAGGGCCGTGTTGCGGCCCGTTCTGTTCTACTCGCGTGCGCGGTGAGCGCGGCGTCGTCGATGCCCGCCCCTAGTATCGCGGGTCGAGGACAGCAAATGCACAGGAGGTGGCCAGATGATCGCCGCAGGGCCGGTGGAGAGCCGTCCGGAGGTCCGGATAGATCGCTCTGACGTGGGACGACGGGTCTCCGTCCGGAGGCTTTCGGAGTTCGTGGACGACCGGCCTGTGTTCCGCGATTCGATCGGCGTGCTCACATCGTGGGATGATCACGGGCTGACCGTCGTCCCCCGGGACGGGGCCCCAGTCTCCTTCCCCGAGAGGCTGCTGGTCGCGGGCAAGGCGGTGCCGGTCTTCCCCGCCCGGCGTGCCCCGGTGCCCCCCGCGACGCCCGTCGAGCTGCAGCGCCTCGCCGGGCGCGGATGGCCCGGCGTCGAGCAGGAGACGCTCGGGGAGTGGACGCTGCGGGCCGCCTCCGGCTTCACCCGGCGGGCCAACTCCGTCCAGGCGCTCGGCGACCCGGGCGTGGCGCTGCCGCGGGCGCTGGACGCCGTCCGGGAGTGGTACGCGGCGCGGGGACTGCCCGCGTACGTCGAGGTGGTCGTGCCGGGGACGTCCGGCGAACTGCGGGAGCTGCTCGGCGCGCCGCTCGCGCCCACCCTGGTCCGTACGGCGCCGCTGACCGGGCTCACCCGCGCCGGGTCGGGGCACGAGCGCGTACGGCTGTCGCGGACGGCCGGGGCGCAGTGGATGTCCCTGTACGGGCGCATCGGTGACGGCCCGGAGGTCCACGAGGCCGCACGGCGGGTGCTGCACGGCGGGCCGTCCGTCTGGTTCGCCACCGCGCCGGGCGCGCCCGGGCAGCCGCCGCTGGCCATCGGGCGCTGCGTGGTGGACGGGCCCTGGGCCTGCTTCGGCGCCGTCGAGGTGCAGCCGTACGCGCGGCGGGCCGGGCTGGCGACGGCGGTCATGGCGGTGCTCGCCGGGCGGGCCGCCGAGGAGGGGGCGACCGGGGCGTACCTCCAGGTCGAGGCGGAGAACGCGGGGGCGATCGCGCTGTACGACGGACTGGGGTTCACGACCAGTCACACTTACCACTACGCGCTTCTTCCGCAGTAGTACCGACCGCCCGGCCGTCCTGCTCGTTGCCCGTCCCTCCCGCCGTTCCTCCCGCCGTTCCTCCCGCCGTCCTTCCCGCCGTACGAAAGCCGTCGCCGTCACCGTGACCGACCAGAACAGAGACCGCTTCCGGACCGCCGCCCGCGCCGAGCAGCCCGATCCGGTGCTGCTCTGCCTGCTCGCCGCCGGTGAGCACGGCCCCGCGCCCGGCGTGAGCGCCGACGAGCTGCTGGCCGCCTGCGAGGCCGCGTTCGACCGGCACGCGGGCGCCGTGCGCCGCGCCGTCGACGAACGGCGCCCGACCGGGCCCGAGGAGACCGCCGCCCTGCTCGCGGCCGTCCTCGGCGGGCGGGAGCGCTTCCACGGGCGGCAGTCCGACTACCGGCGGCTGGAGTCCTCGCTGCTGCCCGAGGTGCTGCGGCGGCGGCGCGGGCTGCCGATCATGCTGTCCCTGGTGTGGATGGAGGTCGGGCGGCGCGCCGGGGTGGCCGTCCACGGCATCGCGCTGCCCGGGCACTTCATCGTCGCCGTCGGCGGGCCGGGCGGCGGCGGGGAGTTCGTCCTCGCCGACCCGTTCCACGGCGGCCGGCTGCTCGACCCGGCCGACGTCGAGCACCTGGTGGCGGCGGCCGGGCACGCGTACGGGCCCGAACTCCTCACCCCCGCCCAGCCGTTGGACATCGTGCTGCGGGTGCTGGGCAACGTCCGCGCCTGGGCCGCCGACCGGCCCGAGCACGCCCGCACCCAGCTCTGGGCCACCGAGCTCGCCCTCCTCCTGCCGCGCCACCCCGCCCAGTTGAGGCTGGAGCGGGCCGAACTGCTCGTCCGGATGGGCGACTTCCTCGGCGGCTCCGCCGAGATGGACGACTACGCGCAGATCCTGGACACCTTCGACCCGGACACGGCGGCCAAGGTCCGCCAGGAGGCGCGGGCGGCCCGGCACCGGCTCAACTGACCGCGCGGGACACGCCCTACAGCCAGCCCTTCTCGCGGGCGATCCGCACCGCCTCGGTCCGGTTGCGGGCCTCGGTCTTCTGGATCGCCATCGACAGGTAGTTGCGCACCGTCCCCTCCGACAGGTGCAGCCGCTTGGCGATGTCCGCGTTCACCGCGCCGTCCGCCGCCGCGCCCAGGACGTCCCGCTCGCGCGGCGTCAGCGGGTTGGCGCCCTCCGCCAGCGCGGCCGCCGCCAGCGCCGGGTCGATCACCCGCTCGCCGCGCAGCACCCGGCGGATCGCCTCCGCCAGCTCGGAGGCCGGGGCGTCCTTCACCAGGAACGCGTCCGCGCCGGACTCCATCGCCCGGCGCAGGTAGCCCGGCCGCCCGAAGGTCGTCGCGATCACCACCTTGGTGCCCGGCGCCCGGCGCCGCAGCTCGGCCGCCGCCTCGATGCCCGTCATCCCCGGCATCTCGATGTCCAGCACGGCCACCTGCACCCCGTGCGCCAGCGCCGCCTCCACCACCTCGTCCCCGCGCCCCACCTGGGCCACGACGTCGAGGTCCCCCTCCAGCCCGAGCAGCGCCGCCAGCGCCTCCCGGACCATCCCCTGGTCCTCGGCCAGCAGCACGCGGATCGAGGGGCCGTTCTCGTTCTCACTCATGGCCACGACCTTAGGGCGTGTCTTGCGGATCTTTGCCGGGTCCGACAAGACCCACAAGACACGCCCTGGAGGCTTGCGTCTCCCGCAAGGGGAGACGAGAGGGTGGAGCCATGGACGACGACCTGTACTCGATCGGCGACCTCGCCCGGCGCACCGGGCTCACCGTCAAGACCATCCGGTTCTACGCCGACACGGGGCTCGTCCCGCCCACCGACCGCTCCCCGGCCGGCTACCGCCTGTACGACGTACGGGCGATGGCCCGCCTCGACCTCGTCCGCACCCTGCGCGACCTCGGCCTCGACCTGCCCGCCGTCCGGCGGGTGCTGGAGCGCGAGGCGCCGCTGGCCGAGGTCGCGGCGGCGCACGCCGAGGCGCTGGAGGTGCAGATCCGGACACTCCGGCTGCGCCGGGCCGTCCTGCTCGCCGTCGCCCAACGCGGTTCCACCCCCGAGGAGATGAGACTCATGCACAAGCTCGCCAAGCTCTCCGACGCCGAACGCCGGCGCCTGATAGAGGACTTCGTCGACGAGGCCTTCGGAGGCCTCGACGCCAACCCCGAGTTCGTCGCCATGATGCGCGGCGCCGTGCCCGAACTGCCGGACGAGCCACGGGCGGAGCAGGTCGAGGCCTGGGTCGAACTCGGCGAACTCGTCCAGGACCAGGACTTCCGGGCCGCCATCCGCGCCATGGCCGAGCACCAGGCCGCGGAACGCGCCGAGGGCGACCGGGGCGGCCTCCACCACGCCCTCACGGCGACCGTCCGGGAGGTCGTCGGCGGCGCGCTCGCCGCCGGTGTCTCCCCCGGCTCCCCCGCCGCCGGGCCCGTGCTGGACACCCTCACCGCCGCCTACGCCGAGACCTTCACCCGCCCCGACGACGCCGCCCTGCGCACCTGGCTCCTCGCCCGCCTGGAGGCCGCCGACGACCCGCGCGCCGAGCGCTACTGGCAGCTGCTGGCCGTCATCAACGGCTGGCCCGTCCCCGAGAGCCTCGCCGAGGTATTCCAGTGGTTCACGGCCGCGCTGCGAGCCACAATCGCGGAATGCTGACCCTCGAACGCCTGCGCCCCGACCACGCGGAAGCCCTCTACGACTTCGAACTCGCCAACCGCGCCTGGTTCACCCGCACCATCCCCGACCGCGGCGACGCCTACTTCGCCGACTTCCCCGCCCGCCACGCCGCCGCGCTCGCGGATGAAGCCTGCCACTTCCACGTCGTCCGCGACGCCTCCGGAACGCTGATCGGCCGCGTCAACCTCATCGACGCCGTCGACGGCACCGCCGAACTCGGCTACCGCCTCGCCGAATCCGCCACCGGCCGGGGCTACGCCAAGGCCGCCGTGGCCCAGGTCTGCCACCTCGCCGCCACCGCCTACGCCCTGACGGCCCTCACGGCCAGGACCACCCTCGACAACCCCGCCTCGATCGCCGTCCTCACCCACAACGCCTTCACCGTCACGGAGCGGTTCACCCTCTCCGGCAACCCCGCCCTCCGCTTCCACCGCGACCTGCCGTAGCGACTGGGCGGAGGCGGAAACCCTTACCGGGTGAAGCGGCCCGCCGCGAGGGCGCGATCTCAGCCCTGCGCCTGCGGCGCTCCCGGCGCCGGAGCCGTCGTGAGGCTGAGAGGGACGGAGGCGCGCAGGCGGAAGCCCTTGCCGTGCGGGCCGGGGCCGGTGCTGAGGTGGCCGTTGACGAGGGCGAGGCGCTCGGCGAGACCGGAGAGCCCGTTGCCCGGGTGGGACTTTCCGGGGCCGGGGCCGTCGTCGGTGATCTCCAGGACGGCGTAGCGCCGGCCGTCGGCCTCCCAGCTCTCGTCGGCGCGGACGGTGCACACGGTGGCGCCCTCGCCGTGGCGGACGATGTTGGTGACGGCCTCGCGCAGGGCCCAGGCGAGCGCGCCGGCCTCCTCGTTGGCGAGGGCGGGCCACGTACCGGCGAGGCCGGAGGGCGCCTCCAGGCGGACCTGCGCGGCCGCCAACGCCGTACGGGCGGCGGCCAGTTCGACGGGCAGGGTCGGGCGGCGGAAGCCCGTGACGGCCTCGCGGACGTCGATCAGCGACTGCCGGGCGACCTGCTCGATGTCGGCGACCTGTGCCCGCGCCGCCTCGTCCTTGCCCGCGTCCATGAACCGCCCGGCCAGCTCGCTCTTGAGGGTGATGAGCGAGAGCGAGTGCCCCAGCAGGTCGTGCAGGTCCCGCGCCAGGCGCAGCCGCTCCTCGGAGGCGGCGAGGTGGGCGACGGCGGCCCGGGCCTCGCGCAGCTCCTTCATGGTGGAGACGAGCCTCTGCAGGCCGGCCATGGCGATGCCGGAGAGGAAGGCGCTGAGGGCGAAGGTGGCGATGTTGTCCGAGCCGGCGTGGATCAGCAGGCCGGTTCCGGCGGTGAGGGCGGCCATGGCGCCGAGCGCCCGCACCGTGTACCGCGTCGGTGTGATGATCGCGACGCACACCGAGGCGTAGATGAACAGGGTCAGGAAGGCGCCGCCGAGGGCGAAGGAGGCGAAGACGGCGAGGACGATCATCGTCGTGACGACGACCTGGCAGGCCCGCGGCCTCATCCCCGCCTGCGAGCGGAAGATCACCAGCAGGACGTAGGCGGAGACGAACCCCGCCAGGCAGCACCAGCCGAGCACCCGGCCGAGCGTGGTGTGCCCCCCGTTCAGCAGGTCGCTCGCCGGGTAGGCCAGGTAGAGCATCCACAGCAGCATCCAGGCGACCTTGACCAGCAGCTGCCGCTTGGTCTCCACCGGGCCGCCGGGGACGTTCATGAACGAGGCGCGCGCCGCACCCGCCTCCGGCTGATCGTCGCGGAGGTCGGTGCGGCCCGTGTCACTCATGTCGATCATCATGCCTGCCGTGTGTCACGCCGGTACAGTACGGCCGCGGCGGCGACGAACACCGCGAAGAACGCGGCCAGCCCGGCGACGGCGACCACGTCCAGGGAGTGCCCCGGCTGGGTGAAGGTGGCCAGCTTGTTGTACAGGAACACCGGGTTGAACCGGGCGAACTTCTCCAGCGTCCCGCTCACAGGGAACCAGGTGCCGCCCAGCAGCGCCATCGCCATGTAGGTGATCATCACGATCGGCTGCACCGCGTCCGGCCCCGCCGCGTACCCGAGCGCCACTCCGAGCGCCGCGAAGACGAAGCTGCCCGCCCACAGCGCGGCCGCGAGCCCGAGCCACTGCGCCGCGCCCAGCGAGACGCCCTGGACGACGCCGACCGCGAAGACCGCCAGGATCGACGGCAGCGTGGTCACCGCGGTGGCCGCGATCTTGGCGACCGTGTACGAGCTCCCGGGCAGCGCGGTGAGCCTCAACTGCCGTACCCAGCCGCTCTTGCGCTCCATCGCGATCCGCTGCGCGCTGCCGGTGAGCACCGCGCCGACCGCGCCGAAGGTGGCCATCGAGACCATGAAGTACGTCTTCACGGGCAGGCCGCCGGCCGTGTTGGTGGAGCCGTAGGCGTTGATGAAGAACACGTACATCAGCGCCGGGTAGACGACGGTGAAGAACAGGTAGCGCCGGTTGCGCAGGGTCCGCAGGATCTCCAGCTCGATCAGGGTGGTCATCGCACGGTCTCCTTCTCGTCCTCGCGGTCCTGCTCCCCGGTGATGGTGAGGAACGCCTGTTCCAGCCCGAGCCCGGTGACCTCCAGGCCGCGCGGGTAGAGCCCGGCCCGGTACAGCGCGGCGACGCTCGCGTCGGCGTCCGCCGTACGGATGCGCACCGTGCGCACGCCCGGGATCCGGGCGGTGACGTCCAGCGACTTCACCCCGGGCAGGGTGCGCAGCAGGGACTCCTCGAACAGCCCGTCCCCGTCGTGGAGTTCGAAGGCGATCCGGCGGGCGCCGGCCCGGGCCTTGATCTCGGCGGAGGTGCCGTCCGCGATCAGCCGGCCCCGGTGCAGCACGAGCACCCGGTCGGCGACGGAGTCGGCCTCCTCCAGGTAGTGGGTGGCGAACAGCACCGTGCGCCCGGCGTCGGCCTGCGCCCGCATGCTCGCCCAGAACGCCTGCCGGACGCTGACGTCCATGCCGGTGGTGGGCTCGTCCAGCACGATCAGGTCACTGTCGCCCGCGATGGCCAGGGCGAAGCGCACACGCTGCTCCTGGCCGCCGGAGAGCTTGTCGACCCGGCGCTCCGCCAGCTCCGTGATCCCGGCGTCGGTCAGCACCCCCGTGACCGACCGGCCGCGCGGGTGCACGGCGCAGGCGAGCCGGACGATCTCGCGGACCTTGACGTCCGCCATCAGCCCGCCGCTCTGCAGCATCGCGCCGACCCTGCCGGACTCGATCGCCGCGCGCGGCGCACCGCCGAACAGGGAGACGGAGCCCTGGTCGGGCTCGCGCAGGCCGAGCAGCAGGTCCAGGCTGGTGGACTTCCCGGCCCCGTTCGGGCCCAGCAGGGCGACGGTCTCGCCCGGCCTCAGCACCAGGTCCAGCCCGTCCACGGCCCGCACCTTCCCGTAACTCTTGCCCACGCCCCGGAAGGCGGCCACTTCGGCAACCATCGAACCGCTCCTCTCCCCTGTCGGTCTCACATCGGTGCTGTTCGCACCCCCACAGAGTCCCGCGCGGCCGGGCGCCGGCGGCAGTGTCGGCCGTCGTGCCTTCGGTATGACGGATGTCATGCCGGAGGCCGGTACCCGGCTCACGGGTACCGGCCTCCGGAAGGGGCAGGTCAGATGCCCAGCGACCGCTTCACGAAGTCCACCTGGAGCAGCAGCAGGTTCTCCGCGACCTCCTCCTGCGGCGTCATGTGCGTCACGCCTGACAGCGGCAGCACGGTGTGCGGGCGGCCGGCGGCGAGCAGGGCGGAGGACAGGCGCAGGGTGTGGGCGGCCACCACGTTGTCGTCGGCGAGGCCGTGGATGATCATCAGCGGGCGCTCCAGCCCGGCCGCGTACCCGCCCAGCGAGTTGGCGGCGTACACCTCGGGCCGCTCATTGGGGTCGCCGAGGTAGCGCTCGGTGTAGTGGGTGTCGTACAGCTCCCAGTCCGTCACCGGCGCCCCGGCCACACCCGCGTGGAACACGTCCGGCCGCCGCAGCACGGCGAGCGCGGCGAGGTACCCGCCGTACGACCAGCCGCGGATGGCGACCCGGCCGAGGTCCAGCGGGAACTCCTCGGCGAGCGCCTGCAGCGCGTCCGCCTGGTCGTCCAGCGTGGCGCCCGCGAAGTCGAAGGCGATGGCCTTCTCCCAGGCCGGCCCCCGCCCGGGCGTGCCGCGCCCGTCCGCGACGACGACGGCGAAGCCCTGGTCGGCGAACCACTGCGAGTTGAGGTGCGGATTGTGCGCCTGGACGACGCGCTGGCCGTGCGGCCCGCCGTACGGGTCCATGAGGACGGGCAGCAGCCCGTCCCGCTCGCGGTCGTAGCCGGTGGGCAGGAAGACGGCGGCGGGGATGCGGCGCTCGCCCGCGAAGCGGAAGACGGGGCGGGCGGTGAGGGCGGGCGTCTCGGCGTACGAGGCGATGACGGCCACGTCGTCGACGACCACGCCCTCCGGCAGGTCCCGGGCGACCTGGACGAGGCTGCCGGGCAGGTCCGGCTCGGCGGTGGAGCGCACGGTGATCCCGCCCGCGTGCACCGCGCCGGTCACCGAGGTGAACGGACGGCCGTTGGCGGCCTCCCAGGCCAGCCGCTTCCCGTCGTGGCCGATCCGGCCGACGGCGATCCAGCCGGGCTCGGGGTCGGTCTCCTCGGCACCGCCGGAGGCGGAGAAGAACACCTCCTCGGCCGTCACGGCGACCACGGACCGCACGTGCAGGTCTGCCCCGGTGACGGCCCGGTCGCCGATCACCAGCGCCCGAACCCCTCCCTCGTCGGAGATCCGCACGAGCTTGCCGTCCGGAGTCCACGCCGGGGCGCCGTCGAAGACCTCCAGCCAGACCTCGTCCTTCTCCTCGTGCAGCACCTCGGTGGCGCCGGTGGCCACGTCGAGGCCGAGGATCCGCTGGACGCGCTGGTCGCGGGACTGGACGAGCAGCAGCGGCACCCCGCCGGTGGACCAGTGGACCCGGGCCAGGTAGGGGAACGCCGTACGGTCCCAGGCCACCTCGGTGCGCCCGCCGTCCAGGTCGAGCACCCAGAGGCCGACCTCGGCGTTGGCGGTGCCCGCCGCCGGGTAGGCGACCTCGGCGGGCTCGCTCTGCGGGTTGGCCGGGTCGGCGATCCACCAGCGGCGCACCGGGGTGTCGTCGGCGCGCTCGACGAGCAGGCGGTCGCTGTCGGGGGACCACCAGAAGCCGCGGTCGCGGCTCATCTCCTCCTGGGCGATGAACTCGGCCTGCCCCCAGGTGACGTTCGGGCCGTCGGGCTCGGCGAGCGCCCGGTCGCCGCTGCCGTCGGCGCGGGTGAGCCGCAGCTCGCCGGCGGTGTTGGCGTACGCGACGACGCTGCCGTCCGGGGCCGGGCGCGGGTCCAACAGCGGGCCGCGGGCGGGCAGTTCGGAGGTGGCGCCGGTGACCAGGTCGGCGGTGAACAGCCGCCCGGAGAGGGCGAAGGCGGCGAGCCGGCCGGCGCCGTCCAGGGCGTAGCCGACGATGCCGGCGGAGCCCTCGCGGCTGCGCTCGCGGCGGGCCTTCTCAGCGGGCGAGAGGTCCTCCTCGCCGCCGCCGAGCAGGGCGGCCGGGTCGGCGGCGATCCGCTCCTCACCGGTGGCGGTGTCGAGGGTCCAGAGCAGGTTGGCCCTGTCGGCGCCGGACTTCGAGCGGAGGAAGGCGACCCGCGAGCCGTCCGGTGCGACGGAGAACGATCGGGGCGCGCCGACGGTGTAGCGCAGGGTCCGCGCGTACTGCCGGGGGAAGGTGTCCGCAGGGGTGTGGGAGGTCATGGCACCAGACCCTACGACGCCGAACCACCGTCCCCCCGGGTGTGCTGATCACTCGTTCGGAGCATCGTGTCCAGGTACGCCCCAAAGGGGCGCAAACCGCCTCCGACCGGCCCATGCGCTCCCGAAGTGCCCCGATGCCCCGGCGCGCGCGGACTCACCGAATGTAATGCTCCCCTTACCCATCGGGTATGACTGGTCGAGCGGGTGACCGTCGGGCCCGTCCCGCCCCCGGCCACCCGGCCGCACTTCCCGTACGGTCCCACCGTCGCCCTCCCCCGGGGCGGCGTACCCGAGAGGGGTACGAGCCGACATGGCCATGAACATCTCCGCCGTCGTGCTGATGCTGATCATCGTGGTGGTACTGATCCGCCGCTCCGGCCTGAAGCTGGCGCACGCGATCGTCTGCGCGCTGCTCGGCTTCTACCTGGCCTCCAGCTCGATCGCGCCGTCCATCAGCCAGGTCACCAGCAACCTGGCCGGAATGATCAACGGCCTCAAGCTCTGACCCCTCACCCGCGGTCGTTAGGCTTCCTCCCATGACCGCGACTACCGGACGCCGCCTGCTCCTGGTGCACGCGCACCCCGACGACGAGTCGATCGGCAACGGCGCCACCATGGCCCGGTACGCCGCCGAGGGCGCCCGCGTCACGCTGGTGACCTGCACCCTCGGCGAGGGCGGCGAGGTGATCCCCCCGGAGCTCGCGCACCTGACGGCCGATCGGGAGGACGCCCTCGGCCCGTACCGGATCGGCGAGCTGACCGAGGCGATGCGCGCCCTCGGCGTCGCCGACTTCCGCTTCCTCGGCGGCCCCGGCCGCTACCGCGACTCCGGGATGATGGGCGTGCCCGACAACGACGCCCCCGGCTGCTTCTGGCGGGCCGGGGTCGACGAGGCGGCCGGCCACCTCGTCGCCGTGATCCGCGAGACCCGGCCGCAGGTGCTGGTCACGTACGACGAGAACGGCGGCTACGGCCACCCGGACCACATCCAGGCGCACCGGGTCGCGATGCGCGCCCACGAGCTGGCCGCCGAGCCGGGGTTCCGCCCGGAGCTGGGCCCGGCCTGGCGGATCGCCAAGGTGTACTGGAACCGGATGCCCCGCACGGTGATCGAGGCCGCCCTCGCCGCGACGGCCGCCCGGGGCGCCTTCCCCGGCGTCGCCGCGACCGCCGACGTCCCCGGGGTGGTGCCCGACGGGCTGGTCACCACCGTGCTGGACGGCAGGGCGTACGCGGCGAGCAAGAGCGCCGCGATGGCCGCGCACGCCACCCAGATCACCGTGGACGGCGACTCCTTCGCCCTCTCCAACCACCTCGGCCAGCCGCTGCTCGCCACCGAGTACTACCAGCTGGTACACGGCCAGGCCGGGCCCGGCGAGCCGGAGGACGACCTGTTCGCGGGCCTGGACCACGACGCCACCGAGGGGAGCGCCCGATGAGCGGGCCCACCGACATCACCCCGACCAGGCCCGAACCCCGGGCGCCCCGGCCCTCCCTGACGGCCGCCGTGCTCGGCACCCGCGCCCAGCGGCTGGCCGAGCCCCAGCCGCCGCGCGCCGCCCGGATCGCGGTGTACGTCCTGTTCTTCGCCCTCGGCGTCGCGGTGTCGGTGTGCGGAGCATTCGTGCAGGCCTTGTGGCCGCCGGTGGGCGTCCTGCTCACCCTGGCCGCCACCGGCGCGACCTTCTACGCGGGCCTGCGGATCACCGGCACCCGGCTGGGCGCCGCGTTCCCGGCGGCCGGCTGGTTCCTGGCGATGCTGGTCGTCATGGTCCCCCGCCCCAAGGGGGACAACGTCCTGTGGTCCAACGCCACCTCGCTGGCCTGGCTGTTCGCCGGTTCGGTGCTGGGCGTGATCTGCGCCACCCTGCCCACCCGCACCAGCTGGTTCCCGGGGGTGCCGGGCCCGCCGCGCTGACCCCCGGCGGGGCGGCGTACGGTACCGCACACGACGCGCAGTCAGGAGCGTTCGGCCGTACTCTCATACGGGAGGATTCGGACGTATCAGGATCTGTCCGAAGCCGTTCGCCGCTCGGTTCTTCCCAGTATGGTGGTCCCGCAGAACGTCGTACCCGACCGCCGCCCGCCTGGGTGGGACACCTGCGAGACCGACCCCCAGGCCCGGCGACCACGAACCGCGGTCGCGCCGCACGGCCCGCCCGCGAACCCGGAGCAGAGCAGCATTGAGCAGCCGCGAATCTGACAACGCCAACCCGACGCCCCGGCGCACGGGCCCGGACGCCTACCCGTCGGGCACCCCGCCCTACGGCACCCCGTCCGGCGGCTCCGCGGCCGGGGCCGCCCAGGGCGCCGCGTCGGGCGGCGAGGACGACGGTCCCAAGACCGAGACCACGCTGACCACCCGGGTCCGGATCAACATCCCCGGCTCGCGCCCGATCCCCCCGGTCGTCGTCCGCAGCACCGTCAAGAACGAGGACGCCGCGCCCGAGGAGGCCCCGGCCGCCGCCGAGCCGGGCGGCCCCCGCCACCGCTCGGCGCCCGCCTCGCCCGTCCTCGGCGTGATGGAGGGCGAGGCCGGCCGCGCGGCCGCGCCGCCGAACCTGCCGCCGGAGTGGCAGATCCCGCCGATCCCGCCGGCGACCTCCGAGTCCGAGTCGACCGGCGCCTGGTTCCGGCCCCGGCAGAAGAAGACCCAGCCGGGCGACGCCCCCGCCGCCGTGCAGGCCGCCGCCCCGACGGCCCCGGCCGCCCCCGGCGCGCAGCAGGCCCGGCCCGCGCCCGCCGCCGAGGCGCGCCCCCAGGCCGCCCCGGCCGCCGCCCACCGCCCCTCGCCGGGCGGTACGGGCCAGGCCCGGCCCGGCGGCCGTCCGGTGCCCGCCCAGGCCCAGGGCCCCGGTCAGGCCCCCCGTCAGGCCGGCGCCCCCGCCACGCCGTACGGGGCCGAGGCCCCGGTGGAGGACCAGGGCGTCTACCGCTCGGCCGACCCGTTCGCGCCCGCCGACCCCTTCGCCGCGCGCGGCCCCCGCCCCGGCCGCCCCCAGCCTGGGCAGGGCCGGCCGGACGGACGGCAGCAGCCGGGCGGCCAGGGCCGTCCGCAGGGCCCGGCCGCCAATGCGCCGAACCCGGAGGACACGTCCGTCGACGGCTTCGAGCCGATCCGCGAGGACACCCCGGCGCCCGCCTCGATACCCGGCGGGGCCCCGCACACGGCCGACGGCCGTCCGCAGCCCGGCCTGTTCGCCTCGGCACCGACCGGCACCGACCCGTTCGGCACCCAGCAGCAGCAGCGCACCCCCGCACCCGGCCAGGAGGCCTTCGCCCCCCAGGGCGCCGCCCCCGGCGCGCTCTTCCCCCACCCGCCCGGCGCCGCGGCCCGTCCGCAGCCGGGGCTCGACCCGGAGGCCACCGAGGCCATCCCGCTGCCCGTGCCGCCGGGCGGCCCGACCCCGCCCCCCGCGGCGGCGGCCGCGCCCTCGCCGGTGCCCCCGCCCGCCCCGGCCCCCGCTCCCGCCAAGGCGGAGGCGCCCGGCAAGGGCAAGAAGAAGGGCGGCGGCGGCAAGAAGGTCGTCAAGCTCGGCGTGTACGCCGTCGTCGGCGTGCTGTTCCTCGGCGCCGCCGCGTACGGCACCGGCCTGATGCTCAACCAGTCGGACGTCCCCAAGGGCACCGTGGTCCTCGGCACCGACATCGGCGGCAACAGCCGCGACCAGGCGATCCACGCGCTGGACGAGTCGATCGGCAAGACCGGCGCGCTGCCGCTCAAGCTCAAGGTCGGCGACCAGAGCGTGGACCTCGACCCGACGGCCGCCGGGCTGAGCTTCGACACCACGGCCACCGTGGACGGCCTCGCCCAGCACAGCTACAACCCGGTCGACGTCATCAAGTCGATCAAGGGCGGCAACAAGGCCGTCGCCCCGGAGGTCCGGGTCGACCGGGCCAAGCTGAAGGCCGCGCTGGACACACTGGCCGCCGGTTCGGGCCAGGGCCTCCAGGAGGGCTACGTCAAGTTCTCCGACACCGGCGACCCCGTCGTGGTGCCCGGCAAGGCCGGCCAGTCCGTGGACTCCGCCAACGCCCTGGACGCCGTCGAGCAGGCCTACCGCGACCGCGCCGCCGGCAAGCCGGAGCAGCCCGTCGCGCTCGCCCTGACCGCCGCCCAGCCCAAGGTCTCCACCCAGGCCCTCCAGGCCGCCGCGGACGGCCTCGGCAAGCAGGTGACCAGCGGGAAGATCCACGTCCTCGCCGGCGCCAAGACCTGGGACTTCGGCCCCAAGACCGCCTCCAAGGTCCTCACGCTCGTCCCGGACGCCTCCGGCAAGATCGTGCCCAAGTGGGACCTGGACGCGCTGAACGGCCAGCTCGGCGGCGTGTTCGACAAGGTGAAGGTCAAGAAGAACGGCCAGACCGCCGCGATCACCCCGCAGGACGTCGCGGACGCCGTCGCCTCGCTGTTCGACAAGACCGGCGACAAGGACCGCACCTTCAAGTTCACCGTCGCCTGACGCCCGTACGTCCTTCAGGGCCGGGCCCCGTCGTCTCCGATCGGTTACGACGGGTCCCGGCCCTCGACAACTCCCCCTCCCGGTCAGCAAGATGTGTCGCCTCACCTTCCGTCACACGCACCCCGGGAGCACGCCGATGGGCCGCCGCCTCCAGCACCACCGGACGGCGCTGCTCGCCGGTCTGACCGCCGTCTCGCTCTCCCTCGCCCTCTGCTCCTGCGCCTCCGGCCAGGGCGGCGCGGCCGACGCGGTGCCGGGCGCGGCCGACGCCCCCAAGCTCACCTCGATCGACATCAACCCGCACGACCGCGCCCAGCTGCGCAAGGGCGGCACCCTGAACCTGGCGATCCCCCAGTTCTCCCACCAGTGGTCGCCGATCCACACCGACGGCAGCGAGACCTCGACCGTCAACGTCACCAAGCCGCTGCTGCCGACCTTCTTCCGCTCGGACTCGGCCGGCACCCAGACCGCCAACCCGGCCTACCTCCAGGACGCGCACGCCGAGCTCAGGGACGGCCGCCAGGTGGTCGTCTGGACGCTCAACCCGAAGGCCCACTGGTCGGACGGCAACCCGATCACCTGGCGCGACATCGAGGCCAACTGGCGCGCCATGAACGGGAAGGACCCGGCCTTCAAGCCGTCCAGCCTCACCGGCTTCGAGCTGGTCTCCTCGGTGGAGCGCGGCAAGGACGACTACCAGGCGGTGATGACCTTCGAGCGCCCGTTCAACGAGTGGCAGTCGATGTTCAACGGCGCCGCCAACGCCCCGCTGCTGCCGGCCTCCCTCGTCTCCACCCCCGACCTGTTCAACACCGCCTACCTGGACGCGATCCCGGTCACCGCCGGCCCGTTCAAGCTGGAGAAGCTGGACCGCGCCGCCCAGACCGTCACCCTGGTCGCCGACCCGAACTGGTGGGGCGACAAGCCGGTGCTGGACCGGATCGTCTTCAAGGTCATGCTGCCCACCGCGATGCCCGCCGCCTTCTCCCGCGGCGAGATCGACCTCGTCAACAACGGCCCCGACGTCGCGGGCTACCAGACCATCCGCGCCACCAAGGGCGCCGTCGTCCGCCGCGCCGGCGGCCCGGACTTCCGCCAGTTCACCCTCAACGCCCGCACCCCCGCGCTCTCCGACGCGACAGTGCGCCAGGCCGTCTTCCAGGCGATCAACCGGGACGCCGTCATCCGCTCCGACCTCGGCGGCCTGGACTGGCCCGCCGTCCCGCTCAACAACCACCTGCTGGTCGCCAACCAGAACGCCTACCGCGACAACTCCCTGGGCCTGGCCCGCTACGACCCCGCCGAGGCCGCCCGCAAGCTGGACGCGGCGGGCTGGCGGCTGGAGGGGGACGTCCGGAAGAAGGACGGCCGCGAGCTGAACCTGCGCATGGTCATCCCGGCCGGCGTCACCCAGGCCCAGAACGAGGCCACCAGCGCCACGAAGATGCTCAAGGACGTCGGCGTCAAGGTCACCACGGTGACGGCGCCCATCAACGAGTTCTTCGACAAGTACGTCAACCGCAACGACTTCGACATCGCGGCCTACTCCCTGATGGGCACCCCGTTCCCGGCCAGCGGCAACCGCTCCAACTTCGCCCAGAACGGCGGCACCAACCACGTCGGCGCGGGCAGCCCGGCCGCCGACTCCGCGCTCGAACGGGCCGCCGCCGCCACGGACGCCGCCTCCGCCTCCGAGGCGATCAACCAGGCCGACGCCGAGCTGTGGAAGGTGGCGGGCGTCCTGCCCCTCTACCAGCGCCCGCAGCTGTTCGGCGCCAAGCCCGACCTCGCCAACATCGGCGCGCAGGGCCTGTCCGACATCGTCTGGGAGAACGTCGGCTTCACCAAGTAGGCGCCCTGGCCGAGGCCGTCAGCCGCGCAGCGTCTCCCGCCAGTAGTGGCAGGCGCTGTGCCGGCCCGGCAGCTCGCGGCCGTCCTCGGCCACCACCGGCGCCAGCGGAGGGAGTTCGCCCACGCACCGGTCCTGCGCCCGGGGGCAGCGCGGGTGGAAGGCACAGCCTTCCGGCAGCTTCAGCAGGCTCGGCGGCAGCCCCTTGATCGCGTGCAGGTTGTGCCCCTTCTGGTCCAGCCGCGGGATGGAGTCCAGCAGCCCCCGGGTGTACGGGTGCGCCGGCCGCGCGTACAGGTCGCGCACGGGCGCGGTCTCCACGATCCGCCCCGCGTACATCACCGCGATCTTGTCCGCGACGTCGGCCACCACCCCGAGGTCGTGGGTGATCAGGATGAGCCCCATCCGGAACTCGTGCTGCAGTTCGGCCAGCAGGTCCATCACCTGGGCCTGGACGGTGACGTCCAGGGCGGTGGTCGGCTCGTCCGCGATGATCAGGTCCGGCTGGAGGGAGAGCGCCATCGCGATCATGATGCGCTGGCGCATGCCGCCCGAGAACTGGTGCGGGTAGTCGTTGACCCGCTGCCGGGCCGCCGGGATGCGCACGCGGTCCATCAGCGCCACGGCCTTGTCCCGCGCCTCCGAGCGCGTCAGGCCCTGGTGCACCCGGAACATCTCTCCGAGCTGGTAGCCCACGCTCAGCACGGGGTTGAGGGCGGAGAGCGCGTCCTGGAAGATCATCGCGATCCGCTGGCCCCGGACGGACCGACGGTCCCTGGGGTGCATCGTCAGCAGGTCCTCGCCCCGGAAGACGATCCGCCCGGCGGTGATCCGGCCCGGCGGCATGTCCAGGATGCCCATGATCGCCTGCGCCGTCACCGACTTGCCCGAGCCGGACTCCCCCAGCACCGCCAGCGTCTCCCCGGCGGACACCGCGTAGGTGACCCCGTTCACGGCCTTGGCCACGCCGTCCCTGGTGCGGAACTCCACGTGCAGGTCCTCGACCTCCAGCAGCGGCGTCCCGGGCACCAGCCGCTCCCGCCCGCCGACCACCTCCAGCCCGTCCATGAAGGGCCCCCTCTCCTCCGCGCCGCCCGGCCGGTGCCAGGCGCAGAGCAACTATCAGGGAGCCCCGGGCACTTGGCGAGCCCACGGTGGATCTCGGTTCCATCACGGCGAAGGGCGCGCTCCCCCGGGGGAGCGCGCCCTTCGCCGTACGGGCCCCTCAGCCGCCGTTCGTCCGCTCCGCCGCGAAGTGGCAGGCCGAGTCGTGCGCCGCCTGCCCCTCCAGCCCGGCCGGCGCGGCCAGCAGCGGCACCTCCACCGCGCAGCGCTCCTGCGCCTTCCAGCAGCGCGTCCGGAACCGGCACCCGGACGGCGGGTTGGCCGGCGAGGGCACGTCCCCGGTGAGCACGATCCGGTCCCGCGACTCCCGCGCCGTCGGGTCCGGCACCGGCACCGCCGAGAGCAGCGCCTGGGTGTACGGGTGCGTGGCGTGGTCGTAGATCTCGGTGTCGCTGCCGATCTCGACCAGCCTCCCCAGGTACATCACCCCGACCCGGTCCGAGATGTGCCGGACGATGGAGAGGTCGTGCGCGATGAACATGTACGAGAGGTTGAACTCCCCCTGGAGCTGCTCCAGCAGGTTGATCACCTGCGCCTGCACCGACACGTCCAGCGCCGAGACCGGCTCGTCGCAGATGATGACCTCCGGCTTGAGCGCCAACCCCCGGGCGATGCCGATGCGTTGACGCTGCCCGCCGGAGAACTGGTGCGGATACCGGTTGATGTACTCGGGGTTGAGCCCGACCACGTCCAGCAGGTCCTGAACGGCCTTGCGGCGCTGACCCTTCGGCGCCGCCTCGGGGTGGATCTCGAACGGCTCCCCGATGATGTCGCCGACCGTCATGCGCGGGTTGAGCGAGGTGTACGGGTCCTGGAACACCATCTGGATGTTGCGCCGCACGGCCTTCAGCGCGCCGCCGCTCAGCCGGGAGATCTCCTCCCCCTTGTACCGGACGGACCCTCCGGTGGCCGGCTCCAGATTCATCAGCACCTTGGCCAGCGTGGACTTCCCGCAGCCGGACTCGCCGACGACGCCCAGCGTCTCGCCCTGCATCAGGTCGAAGCTGACCCCGTCGACGGCCTTCACCGCCCCGACCTGCCGCCTGAACAGCACGCCCTTGGTCAGCGGGAAGTGCTTGACCAGGTCCCGGACTTCAAGGATCGGCTCGCCCCTCGGCACCTCCTGGGAGAAGGCCACCTCCTCGGGCAGAGCCGCGCCCAGCGCACTGGCCCCGTTAACGGTCATGGAGGGTCTCCTTCCAGAAGAAGCAGGCACTGCCGCGCCCCTCCAGCGGGGCGCCGTCCTCCTCGGTGACGGGGTACAGCGGGGGCACCTCGGCCCGGCAGCGGTCCTGGGCCCGCGGGCAGCGCGGGTTGAAGGCGCAGCCCGGCGGGATCCGCAGCAGGTTGGGCGGCAGGCCCTTGATCGCGTAGAGCTCCTGGCCCTTCTGGTCCAGGCGCGGGATGGAGTCCAGCAGCCCCCGGGTGTACGGGTGCGCCGGCCGCGCGTACAGCTCGTGCACGGGCGCGGTCTCCACGATCCGCCCCGCGTACATCACCGCGATCTTGTCCGCGACGTCGGCGACCACCCCGAGGTCGTGGGTGATCAGGATCAGACCCATGTGGAACTCGGCCTGGAGCTCCGCGAGCAGGTCCATCACCTGGGCCTGGACGGTGACGTCCAGCGCCGTGGTCGGCTCGTCCGCGATGATCAGGTCCGGCTCCAGCGCCAGCGCCATGGCGATCATGATGCGCTGGCGCATGCCGCCCGAGAACTGGTGCGGGTAGTCGTTCACCCGCTGGGCCGCGGCCGGGATGCGGACCCGGTCCATCAGCTCGACGGCCTTGGCCTTGGCCTCGGAGCGCGAGGCCCCCTGGTGCACGCGGAACATCTCGCCGAGCTGGAAACCCACGCTCAGCACCGGGTTGAGCGCCGAGAGCGCGTCCTGGAAGATCATCGCGATCTTCCGGCCGCGGATCTTGCGCCGCTCGTCCTTGCTCATCGTCAGCATGTCCCGGCCCCGGAAGAGGATCTCCCCGCGCGGGATCCGGGCCGGCGGCATGTCGAGGATGCCCATGATCGCCTGCGCCGTCACCGACTTGCCCGAGCCGGACTCCCCCAGCACCGCCAGCGTCTCCCCGGCCCGGACGGAGTAGTCGACGCCGTTGACGGCCTTGGCCACGCCGTCCCGGGTGACGAACTCGACGTGCAGGTCCCTGACGTCGAGCAGCGGCCCGTCGTCCGGCGCCTCCCGCCCGCGCTCGGGGGTCCTGTCCACAGCTGTACTCACGAGGCGCTCCCCTTCGCTCAGCGAAGCTTCGGATCGAGGGCGTCGCGCACCGCGTCGCCCAGCATGATGAAGGCCAGCACGGTGACGGACAGCGCCGCGGCCGGGAAGAACAGCACGTACGGCGCCGTGCGGATCACCTTCTGGGCGGAGGAGATGTCGATGCCCCAGGAGATGGTCGGGTCCTGCAGGCCGATGCCGAGGAAGCTCAGCGTCGCCTCGGCCGCGATGTAGCCGCCGAGCGCGATGGTGGCGACGACGATCACCGGGGCGATCGCGTTCGGCAGGATGTGCCGGAACATCAGCCGGCCCGTCCCGGCGCCCAGCGCCCGCCCGGCGACGACGTAGTCGGCCTGCTTGACGGTCAGCACCGCGCCGCGCATGACGCGGGCGATCTGCGTCCAGCCGAGCACGCCGAGGGCGATGACCACGCTCCACACCGTGCGGGTGGAGAAGGCGTTGAGCAGCACCAGGGCGCCGAGCAGCAGCGGGATGCCGAAGAAGATGTCGACGATCCGGGAGATCACCGCGTCCACCGCGCCGCCGAAGTACCCGGCGACCATGCCGGTCAGCCCGCCGAGCACGGTGACGGCGGCGGTGACGAAGATGCCGACGGTGATCGAGGCCCGGGCGCCGTACACGACCCGGGCGAAGATCGAGCGCCCCTGGGCGTCGTAGCCGAACCAGCCGCCGCCGAAGACGTCCCCCCAGTCGGGGCGGCGCAGGTAGTCGTGCACCAGGTCGGCCTTGCGGGGGTCGGTGTCGGTGAAGGCGTACGGGAAGACCGCCATGACGACCAGCAGCAGGATCAGCACCGCCGAGATCAGGAAGATCGGCCGCCGCCGCAGGTCCCGCCAGGCGTCGCCCCAGAGGCTGCGGGCCTCCTCGCGCTTCTCGGCGCTGCGCTCGACCAGCGTCTCCTGCTCGACCGCCATGCCCTGTTCGCCGGCGTAGTCGAGGTGCGAGACGCCGGGCTTGGGGTTGGGCCGCGTCGAGTCCTCGTCGTGGATGTCAGGCATAGCGAATCCTCGGGTCCAGGACCGCGTAGAGCAGGTCGACGAGCAGGCTGGCGACGAGGTAGACGATCACCAGGACGGTGACGATGCCGACCACGGTCGGGCCTTCCTTCTGGTTGATGGCCCGGTACAGGACGTTGCCGACGCCCTGCACGTTGAAGATGCCCTCGGTGACGATCGCGCCGCCCATGAGGGCGCCCAGGTCGGTGCCGAGGAAGGTGACCACCGGGATCAGCGAGTTGCGCAGCAGGTGGCGCACGATGACGGTCCGCCGGGGCAGGCCCTTGGCCACCGCGGTGCGGATGTAGTCGGCCCGCAGGTTCTCGCCGATGGACGTCCGGGTCAGCCGGGCCACGTACGCGAGCGACAACGAGCCCAGTACCACGGCGGGCAGGGCGAGTTGGGACAGGTCGCGGGAGTCCTGCACGGTCGGTGTGACCCAGCCCAGGTTCGTCGCGAAGATCGTCTGGGCGATGTACGCCAGCACGAAGACCGGCACCGAGATGACCACCAGGGTCATGACCAGGACCAGGGTGTCCGCGATGCTGCCGCGGTGCAGCCCGGAGATCACGCCGAGCGCGAGGCCGAGGACCATCTCGAAGACGAAGGCCATCAGCGCCAGCCGGATCGTCACCGGGAAGGCGTCCTTCATGATGTCCGCGACGGACCGCCCGGTGAAGCTGGTGCCGAAGTCCCCCTGGAAGAGGTTCCCCATGTAGTGCAGGTACTGCTTCCACAGCGGCTGGTCGAGGTAGTACCGGTGCTTGAGGCTGGCGACGATGGCCGGGTCGGCGGCCTTCTCACCGAAGAGCGCGGACACCGGGTCCCCCGGCAGCGTGTAGACCATCAGGAAGATCAGCAGTGTGGCGCCGAAGAACACCGGGATCATCTGCAGCACCCGCCGCAGGACGTAACTGCCCATCCGGGCCTCCTTACCTGGGACCGGCCGGCCGGACCGGCCGGGAGGGCCGGGCCCCGCCCCCCGTGCGGGGAGGGCGGGGCCGGCGGGACCGGGGAATCAGCCCTTGACCTGGACCTGGGTCCAGGCGGGGTTGCCGAAGGAGTCGAACGAGACGTTCTGCACCTTGTTCGAGTAGCCGGAGTTGGTGCGGTAGTACCAGAGCGGGATGGCCGGCATCCCGCTCGGCAGCACCGCCTCCGCCTGCTGGTAGCCGGCCACCGTGTCGGCGACGCTGGCGGCCTCGTCGGCCTTGGTGGCGGCCTCGTCGAACTTCGGGTCGCTGTAGCCGAAGTCGTTGGAGGCGGCGCCGGTGCGGTACACCTCGTTGAGGAAGTTGGCGTTCAGCGGGTAGTCCTGCACCCAGCCGGTGCGGAAGGCGCCGTTGATGGTGTGCCCGGTGATCGCGGCCCGCGCGGTCTTGAAGTCCGACTTCGGGTCGCCGAGGCAGTCCACGCCGGTGTTCTGGCGGATCGAGTTGCAGACCGCGTCCACCCACTCCTTGTGGCCGCCGTCCGCGTTGTACGTGATCAGCAGCTTGTTCCCGGGGACGCCGCCGCCCTCCTGGATCAGCTGCTTGGCCTTGGCCGGGTCGAACTTGCAGAAGTCGCCGCAGGCGCCGTCCTTGTAGCCCTCGACGCCCTCGGCCACCCACGCGGTGGCGGGCTTGCGGGAGCCCTGGAGCACCGTCTTGGTGATGGTGTCCCGGTCGATCGCCATCGACAGGCCCTGGCGCACCTTGGCCTTGTCCGGGGAGGACCAGTCGGCCTGGTAGAGCGTGAAGCCGATGTTCTGGATGGCGCCCTGCGGGGCGTCGATCGCCCGGTCGCCGAGGTCGTTCTTGTACGTGGCCAGCGCGGAGGGCGGCACCTGGTCCATCACGTCGAGGTTGCTGGACTGGAGGTCCGCGTAGGCCGCCTCCGACGTGGTGTACATCTTGAAGACGATGCCGCCGTTCTTCGGCTTGTCCACGCCCTGGTAGTCCGCGAACGCCTTGGTGACGACCTCGGTGTTGTGGGTCCAACTGACGAACTGGTACGGGCCGTTGCCCACCGGCTTCTGCCCGAACCCGGCCGGGTCCTTGAAGAAGGCGTCCGGCAGCGGGGCGAAGGCGATGTAGCCGAGCTTGTACTCGAAGTACGAGACCTTGTTGGCCAGCTTGACCGTGAAGTGCAGGTCGTCGACGACGGTCAGGCCGGACATCTTGTCCGTGGTGGGCTGCCCGGTCGTGGGGTGGACGTCCTTGTAGCCCTCGATGTCGGAGAACCAGGAGCTGTTGATCTGCGCGTTCTTCGGGTTCGCCGACCAGTTCCAGGAGTCGACGAAGTTCTTGGCGTGCACCGGGGTGCCGTCGTGGAACTTCCAGCCGTCCTTGAGGGTGACGTTGAAGGTCTGCGAGTCGCTGGTGTCGATCTTGTCCGCGACCTGCATCCGGATCTTGGCGTTGCTCGGGTCGTAGTCGACCAGCCCCTTGAAGAGGTTCTGGATGATGCGACCACCACCGACCTCGTTCGCGTTGGCCGGCTGCAGCGGGTTCTGCGGCTCACTGCTCTGGTAGCTGAACGTCTTGCTGGCGTCCGACGAGCTGCTGCCTCCTCCGCCGCTGCTGCTGCAACCGGTGGCCACCAGGGCCACGGAGGTAGCGGTGGCGAGGACCCAACGGGCGCGGGCGGCTACGGGCATGGAGAGGTCCCTCCTCGGTGGTGTGTGTCGCATCACACCCCATGAGAAGGTCGCCCCGTCGACGGCGCGAGTCGGGAGCACCCGGATGGGTGCCCTCCAGCCCCTCCGAGTTGACGCGCCGACGGGCCGGGGAACGCGGAAGGGCCCGCGGCAACAGCCGCGGGCCCTTCCGGGTACCGTACGGGAGCGTCAGGCCGCGGCCGACTCCCGGACCTCGGGGAAGTGGCAGGCCGACTCGTGGGCGGCGTGGCCCTCCAGCGTGGTCGGGATCGCCAGCAGCGGGATCTCCTCGGCACAGCGGTCCTGCGCCTTCCAGCAGCGGGTGCGGAAGCGGCAGCCGGACGGCGGGTTGGCCGGCGAGGGGATGTCACCGCTCAGGATGATCCGCTCGCGGGACTCGCGCGCCGTCGGGTCCGGCACCGGCACCGCGGAGAGCAGCGCCTGGGTGTACGGGTGGGTGGCGTTCTCGTAGATCTCCTCGTCGGAGCCGATCTCCACCATCTTGCCCAGGTACATCACGCCGACGCGGTCGGAGATGTGCCGGACGATGGAGAGGTCGTGCGCGATGAACATGTACGAGAGGCCGAACTCGCCCTGCAGCTGCTCCAGCAGGTTGATCACCTGCGCCTGGACGGACACGTCCAGGGCCGAGACGGGCTCGTCGCAGATGATGATCTCCGGCTTGAGCGCGAGGCCGCGGGCGATGCCGATGCGCTGGCGCTGACCGCCGGAGAACTGGTGCGGGTACCGGTTGATGTACTCCGGGTTCAGGCCGACGACGTCCAGGAGGTCCTGGACGGCCTTGCGGCGGTCGCCCTTGGGAGCCACCTCGGGGTGGATCTCGAAGGGCTCGCCGATGATGTCGCCGACCGTCATGCGCGGGTTGAGCGAGGTGTACGGGTCCTGGAACACCATCTGGATGTTGCGGCGGACGGCCTTGAGGGCCGCCCCCTGCAGCGTGGAGATGTCCTCGCCCTTGAACAGCACCTGGCCGGAGGTGGCCCGCTCCAGGTTCATCAGCACCTTGGCCAGCGTGGACTTGCCACAGCCGGACTCGCCGACGATGCCGAGGGTCTCGCCCTTGGCCAGGTCGAAGGAGATGCCGTCGACGGCCTTGACCGCACCGACCTGCTTCTTGAAGAGGACTCCCTGGGTCAGCGGGTAGTGCTTGACCAGGTCCTTGACCTCCAGGATGGGCTCAGCCATGGAGGGTCTCCTTCCAGAGGTGGCACGCGCTGCGGCGGCCGGTGATCTCCACGCCGTCCTTGTCGGTCACCTGGTGCAGCTCCGGGGTGTCGGTGCGGCACAGGTCGGTGACGACGTCGCAGCGGGGGTTGAACGCACAGCCCGTCGGGACCTTGAGCAGGTTCGGGGGCAGGCCCTTGATCGCGTACAGGTCCTGGCCCTTCTGGTCCAGGCGCGGGATCGAGCGGAGCAGGCCCTTGGTGTACGGGTGCGCCGGCTTGGCGTACAGGTCGTGCACCGGGGCGGTCTCGACGATCCGGCCGGCGTACATCACGGCGATCTTGTCCGCGACGTCGGCGACCACGCCGAGGTCGTGGGTGATCAGGATCAGACCCATGTTGTACTCGGCCTGCAGCTCGGCGAGCAGGTCCATCACCTGGGCCTGGACGGTGACGTCCAGGGCGGTGGTGGGCTCGTCGGCGATGATCAGGTCGGGCTGCAGGGCCAGCGCCATGGCGATCATGATGCGCTGGCGCATGCCGCCGGAGAACTGGTGCGGGTAGTCGTTGACCCGCTGGGCCGCGGCGGGGATGCGCACGCGGTCCATCAGCTCGATGGCCTTGGCCTTGGCCTCGGAGCGCGAGGCGCCCTGGTGCACGCGGAACATCTCGCCGAGCTGGTAGCCCACGCTCAGGACCGGGTTGAGCGCCGAGAGCGCGTCCTGGAAGATCATCGCGATCTTCCGGCCGCGGATCTTGCGCCGCTCCTCGTTGCTCATGGTGAGCATGTCCTTGCCGCGGAAGAGGATCTCACCCTTGGTGATCTTCCCCGGCGGCATGTCCAGGATGCCCATGATGGTCTGCGCCGTCACGGACTTGCCGGAGCCGGACTCGCCGAGGACGGCGAGGGTCTCGCCGGCCGCGACGGAGTAGTTGACGCCGTTCACGGCCTTGGCGATGCCGTCCCGGGTGTGGAACTCCACGTGGAGGTCCTTGACCTCCAGGAGCGGGGTTCCGACTTCGAGACGGTCGTTGTTCTGGTTGTTGTTCTCGATCACGGTGGTCATCGGGTCGTCACCTCTTCTCTCAGCGGAGCTTCGGGTCGAGGGCGTCGCGCACCGCGTCGCCGAGCATGATGAAGGCCAGCACGGTCAGGCTCAGCATGCCGGCCGGGAAGAACAGGGCGAACGGCGCCGTACGGATCGACTTCTGGTTGGAGGCGATGTCGATGCCCCACGAGATGGTCGGGTCCTGGAGACCGATGCCGAGGAAGCTCAGCGTCGCCTCGAGGGCGATGTAGCCGCCGAGGGCGATGGTCGCGACGACGATCACCGGGGCGATCGCGTTCGGCAGGATGTGCCGGAACATGATCCGGCCGGTGCTGGCGCCCAGCGCCTTCGCGGCCGTCACGAAGTCCGCCTGCTTGACGGTGATGACCGAGCCGCGCATGACGCGGGTCATCTGCGTCCAGCCGAGGACGACCAGGGCGAACACCACGCTCCAGATCGTGCGCGAGGTGAAGGCGTTGAGGATCACCAGGGCGCCGAGCAGCAGCGGGATGCCGAAGAAGATGTCGGTCACGCGGGAGATGATCGTGTCGACCCAGCCGCCGAAGTAGCCGGCCAGCATGCCGGTGAGGCCGCCGAGGATGGTCACGCCGACGGTGACGCAGATGCCGACGATGACCGAGGCACGGGCGCCGTAGAGGACACGCGCGTAGATCGAACGGCCCTGGACGTCGTAGCCGAACCAGTCCGCCTGGAAGAAGTTCGTGTAGTTCGGCTTGCCCAGGTAGTGGTTGCGCAGGTCGGCCGCGCGCGGGTCCACCGAGGTGAACAGGCTCGGGGCGATCGCCATGAGGATCAGCAGCAGGATCAGCACCGCGGAGATCACGAAGATCGGCCGGCGGCGCAGGTCGTGCCAGGCGTCGGAGCCGAGGCTGCGGGCCTTCTCGGGCTTGGGCGCGGCGGCCGCGACGGCCCCGTCCCGCGGGGAGGGGATCCCCGCGTCCTTCTTCTCGGTCAGGTCAGGCATAACGAATCCTCGGGTCCAGGACCGCGTAGAGCAGGTCGACGATCAATCCGGCGGCCAGGTACACCAGCACCAGGAAGGCGACGAAACCGGAAACCGTCGAGCCCTCCTTGTGGTTGATCGCCGTGAAGAGAGCGTTGCCGACGCCCTTGACGTTGAAGATGCCCTCGGTCACGATCGCGCCGCCCATGAGGGCGCCGAGGTCGGTGCCCAGGAAGGTGACGACCGGGATCAGCGAGTTGCGCAGCAGGTGAGTGGTGATCACCTTGTGGCGCGGCAGGCCCTTGGCCACCGCGGTGCGCACGTAGTCGGCCTTGATGTTCTCGGCTATGGAGGTACGGGTGAGACGCGCGACGTACGCCAGCGAGAGCGAGCCGAGCACGACGGCCGGCAGGATCAACTGGGTGATGTCGTTGCTGTCCTGCACGGTCGGGGTGACCCAGCCCAGGTTCTGGCCGACGATCGTCTGCAGAACGAAGCCGAGCACCGGCACCGGGATCGAGATGAGCAGCAGCGTCATGATCAGGGTGCCCTTGTCGAAGAGCTTCCCGCGGCGCAGGCCCGAGACCAGGCCGATGCCGACGCCGAGCACGATCTCGATGGCGAACGCCAGCAGCGCGAGCCGGATGGTGACCGGCAGGGCCTCGGTGATCACGTCGAGCACTGGGCGCTTGTTCCCCAGCGTGGTTCCGAAGTCGCCGGTCAGCATGTTCCCCATGTAATCGAGGTACTGCTGGATCAGCGGCTTGTCGAAACCCATCTCGTGCCTGAGGGAGGCGAGCTGGACCGGGTCCGGTGCCTTGTCGCCCCACATCGCGGCCACCGGGTCACCCGGCAGCACGTGCACCATGAAAAAGATGAGCGCGGTGGTTCCGATGAACACCGGGATCATCTGGAGCAGTCGCCTCGCGACAAAGCGCCCCATCGTGCCTCCATGTTGGCTCTGCCGGGCCCGTCAACCCGGAGAGATAAGTCGGCGTGCCAACGGCCGGTGCCAGTCCTCGCCCTTGTGGGGATGGACGGGCACCGGCCGTTGTCACCGGGTCAGGCGGTGCCGACCGATTACTTCTTCTTGACCTCGACGTCGGTGTAGACCGGGTTGCCGAAGGAGTCGAACTTCACGTTCTGGACGTTGTTCGAGTAGCCGGAGCTGGTCTTGTAGTACCAGAGCGGGATGGCCGGCATGTCCTTGGCCAGGACGGCCTCGGCCTGCTGGTACAGCTCGGCGGTCTTCTCGACCGTGGTGGCCGCGTCGGCGTCCTTGGCGAGCTTGTCGAACTCGGGGCTGGAGTAGCCGGCGTCGTTGGCCGCGGCACCGGTGCCGTAGACGTCGCGCAGGAAGTTGGCGTTCAGCGGGTAGTCCTGCACCCAGCCGGTACGCATCATGCTCGCGACCTGCTTCTTGGTCACGATGTCGCGCGAGGTCTTGAAGTCGGGCTTCGGGTCACCGAGGCACTCGACACCGGTGTTCTGGCGGATGTTGTTGCAGACCGCGTCCACCCACTCCTTGTGACCACCGTCGGAGTTGTAGAGGATGGTGATCTTGCCGCCGGGGACGCCACCGTTCTCGGTGATGAGCTGCTTGGCCTTCGCCGGGTCGAACTTGCAGGCGTCGCCGCAGGCGCCGGCCTTGAAGCCCATGACGCCGGGCGCCACGAACGCGTCGGCGGGCTGGCGGTTGCCGTTCAGCACGGTCTTGGTGATGGTGTCGCGGTCGATCGCCATCGACAGGCCCTGGCGGACCTTGGCCGCCTTGTCCTTGTCCATGGCGGCCCAGTCCGCGTTGTACAGCGCGAACGAGATGTTCTGGATGGCGCCCTGCGGCTGGTCGACCGCGCGCTTGCCCAGGTCGTCCTTGTACTTGGGCAGGTCGGTCGAGTCGACCTGGTCCAGCACGTCCAGCGTGTCGGACATCAGGTCCTTGTACGCGGCCTCGCCGGCGGTGTAGTTGCGGAAGACCACTCCGCCGTTCTTCGCCTTGTTGCTGCCGGCGTACTGGTCGTAGGCGGCCAGCGTGATGGCCTTGTTGTGCTCCCACGACACGAACTTGTACGGGCCGTTGCCGACCGGCTTCTCGCCGTAGCCGGCCGGGTCCTTGAAGAAGCCCTCGGGCAGCGGGTAGAAGGCCGAGTAGCCGAGCTTGTACGTGAAGTACGAGACCGGGGACGAGAGGTCGATCGTGAAGTGGGTGTCGTCGACGACCTTGAGGCCCGACATCTCCTTCGCGGTCGGGTCGCCCTTCTCCGGGTGGACGGCGTCGTAGCCGACGATGTCGGAGAACCAGTCCGAGTTGATCTGGTTGTTGGCCGTGTTGGCCGACCAGTTCCAGGAGTCGACGAAGGACTTGGCCGTCACCTTGGTGCCGTCGTGGAAGGTCCAGTTCGGCTTCAGCGTGACGGTGAAGTGCTTGGCGTCGGTGGTCTCGATCTTGTCGGCCACCTGGTTGCGCAGGGCGCCGGTCGCCGGGTCGTAGTCGACGAGGCCCATGAAGAGCTGCTTGACGATGCGGCCGCCCTGGTTCTCCATGGCGTTGGCCGGCTGCAGCGGACGCTGCGGCTCACCGCTCTGGTAGCTGAACACGCCCGTCGGGTTGACGGCGGCGCCGTCGGAGCCGCCGGACGAGCTGCTGCCGCCTCCGTTGCTACCGCAAGCGGTCGCGGCAAGGGCGACAGCAACAGCTGCGACAACCCACTTGGCCTGGCTCCCACCACGCATCGGTGTGCCTCCTGAATTCGACGTTGCAACGAGGAGAGCACTGCGGACGGTTGAAACCGGGCCCGCTGTGCCGTCCGCGCTCGTGGTTTCGGCGCGCACCCCTGCGCGTTCACCCTTGACCCGAGCCTGACTGCACCCACTATCCGTCACGCACGGACACGAAAGTGACCAGTGACGATCTCAATTAGGTCACATGAACAGTGGGTTAGTTTCGAAAACCGGACATATGAGACATAGCCAGACAGGCACCAAACGGACAGTCGTCACGGATGACGAACTGTCACGTTCGCTCAGCGGACACCTTGACGTGATGAGCGCTATTCACGGAATAGCGGCCCCGACAACTTGGAGTAGTTGAAAAAGTTCGCCCCCCTCTCCATCGGAAAGGGGGGCGGGCATTCCGGCCAAAGGCCCTCTATGCCATCAGGTTCAGGCCTTCTTGGCGCGCGAGGCAGTGCGTCCGCGGTCCTTCGCGTCGAGAACGACCTTACGGATGCGAACCGTCTCCGGGGTCACCTCGATGCACTCGTCCTCGCGGCAGAACTCGAGCGACTGCTCCAGCGAGAGCTTGCGCGGGGGGACGATCGACTCGGCCACGTCAGCGTTCGAGGAACGCATGTTGGTGAGCTTCTTCTCCTTGGTGATGTTCACGTCCATGTCGTCGGCACGCGAGTTCTCACCGACGATCATGCCCTCGTACACCTCGGTGCCCGGCTCGCAGAAGAGCACGCCGCGCTCCTGGAGGTTGGTCATCGCGAAGGCGGTGACCACACCGGAGCGGTCGGCGACCAGCGAGCCGTTGTTGCGGGTGGTCAGCTGGCCGAACCACGGCTCGTGGCCCTCGTGGATCGAGTGGGCGATGCCGGTGCCGCGGGTGTTGGTGAGGAACTCCGTACGGAAGCCGATCAGGCCGCGCGACGGCACGACGAACTCCATGCGGACCCAGCCCGAGCCGTGGTTGGACATGTTGTCCATCCGGCCCTTGCGGATGCCCATGAGCTGCGTGACCGCGCCCATGTGCTCCTCCGGCACGTCCACGGTGAGGCGCTCGACCGGCTCGTGGGTCTTGCCGTTGACCTGCTTGGTGACCACCTGCGGCTTGCCGACGGTCAGCTCGAAGCCCTCGCGGCGCATGGTCTCGATGAGGATGGCCAGCGCCAGCTCACCGCGGCCCTGCACCTCCCAGGCGTCCGGGCGCTCGGTGTCCAGGACGCGGAGCGAGACGTTGCCGATGAGCTCGCGGTCCAGGCGGTCCTTCACCTGGCGGGCGGTGACCTTGCGGTCCACCTTGCCCGCGCCGGACTTGGCGTCCGCGCCCTTGCCGGAGCCGCCGCGGCCGACCAGCGGGGAGGTGTTGGTGCCGATGGTCATCGAGATGGCCGGCTCGTCCACCGTGATCAGCGGCAGGGCGATCGGGTTCTCCGGGTCGGCCAGGGTCTCGCCGATCATGATCTCGCCGATGCCGGCGACGGCGCAGATGTCACCGGGGCCCGCCACCTCGGCCGGCTTGCGGGTGAGCGCCTCGGTCATCAGCAGCTCGGAGATGCGCACGTTCGAGATGGTGCCGTCGCGCTTGATCCAGGCCACGGTCTGGCCCTTGCGCAGCTCGCCCTGCTCGACGCGCAGCAGCGCGATGCGGCCGAGGAAGTTGTCGGCGTCCAGGTTGGTGACGTGGGCCTGGAGCGGGGCGTCCTCGTCGTAGGTCGGGGCCGGGACGTGCTCCAGCAGGGTGGAGAAGAACGGCTCCAGGTTGGTGCTGTCGGCCGGGACGGTGCCGTTCTCCGGCTTGGTCAGCGAGGCGACGCCGTCACGGGCACAGGCGAAGACGATCGGGAACTCGATCTGCTCCTCGTCCGCGTCCAGGTCCAGGAACAGGTCGTAGGTCTCGTTGATGACCTCGTCGATCCGGGAGTCCGGGCGGTCCGTCTTGTTGATGCAGAGGATGACGGGCAGGCGCTGCGAGAGCGCCTTGCGCAGCACGAAGCGGGTCTGCGGCAGCGGGCCCTCGGAGGCGTCCACGAGCAGCACGACCGCGTCCACCATCGACAGACCGCGCTCGACCTCGCCACCGAAGTCGGCGTGGCCCGGGGTGTCGATGATGTTGATGGTGATCGGCGCCCCGCCGTCCTTGGGGTGGTACTTCACCGCCGTGTTCTTCGCGAGAATGGTGATGCCCTTCTCGCGCTCCAGGTCGTTCGAGTCCATCATGCGGTCGTCGAGCTGCTGGTGGGCCGAGAAGGCGCCGGCCTGCTTGAGCATGGCGTCGACCAGCGTGGTCTTGCCGTGGTCGACGTGGGCGACGATGGCGACGTTACGGATGTCGTTGCGCGTGGGCATGCCTTGCTGATTCTCCCGGAATCGTGGGTTGCGGCGCCCGGCTGCGTGACGCGCACTTGCGATCGCTGTCGATCGCCGCCGCCCGTTCCGCCTGCTACTACCGGTCCACCCGCCGGGCATCTGGACATGCGCGGCTTCCCCCTATCGTACGGGGAAGCGCCCAGGGGGGCAGAAACGGGCAGCTCGGGGGACCAAGATCACATCTGGATCACACCCTCTCCACGGGTCTCCACACCGTCGGCGGCGTGCGCCACGCTTCCGTCCGTGATCCAACGAATCCTGGCCTCGCTGCCCTGGACCTTCCGTGCCGCCGCCGCAGTCGCCCTGTGGGCCGCCCTCAAGAACGGACTCGCTCCCGAGACCGCCATCGGCTGCATCGCCGGCTTCCTGATAGGCCAGGAACCGCTCGGCGACCTCTGGTTCCTGCTCACCCACCGCTTCTACGGCGGACGCCTGTACGCGGTGAAGTACGGGAGGGGCCGGAAGCTCTGGAGCGGCTCGATCGCCGGTGCCCTCGTCGAACTCGGCACGCGGCCCGCGAGCGGACTCCTGCTCCACTGGGGGCAGCGGGCCGTCCCCGCCGTCCGGCTGCGGACCTGGGCCGCCTCCACCGCGCTGTTCGCCCTCCACGGAGGGCTCGGCGCCTGGCTGGCGACCTCCCGCACCGGCCTGCCCCAGGGCATCGGTTACGGCCTCCTCGTCACCCTCGTCATGACCGCCGTGGTCTACGCGGCGCGGCCGATCGACTCCCTCTGGGCCGTCTTCGTCCTGCCCTTCCGCCCGGACGGCGTGAAGATCGACCTCCCGTCGCCGACCGCCGCCGAGGCCGAGCGGCTCCTCGTACGGGGCCTGATCCCGCAGGCCCGCCGGAAGCTGGACGAGGGCGGGGGCCCGCTCCTCACCGCCGCTGTGGTCACCCTGGCCGAGGGCCGCCACGAGGAGGCGCAGCAGCTCGTCCTCGCCGACCTGGAGCGGGGTTGCTCGGAGTATTCGGCGTGCTGGACCATCGGGATGGTGCTGATCAGTCACGCCGACTCCGGGGAGCTGCCCCCCGAGCTGGCCGGGGCCCGACTGGAGCCGTTCCTCAACCTGTGGAACATCCCCGATCCGGCCCTGCTCCCCGACTTCCTCCCCACCGCCGACCTCGCCCGGTTCCGGGGCGACCACCGCACCGCCGTCCGGGTGGCCCGCCGCCTCTCGACCCTTGCCAGCTCCCCCTTCTGGCGGGCCGAGGCCTGCTGCTCCCTCGCCGCCGCGCTGATCGCGGACGGCCGCCCGGAGGAGGCCCGCAAGGCGCTGGCCCGCGCCCGCCGGGAGTGCCCCGGGCTGGCCCGCATCGCCGACGTGGAGCGGATGCTGCCGACGGCCTAACCGCTCCACCCCACGTCCTGGAAGCGCGGCCAGGCGAAGCCGAAGGCGCCGACGCCCCGGAGGCCGGTGCGGACGGCGACGAGGTCGGGGCGCTGGTAGAGCGGGACGGAGTGGCCGAGCTGCCAGATCCGGACGTCCGCCTCCTGGAGCAGGTCGGCGCGGGCGGCCGGGTCGAGTTCGGCGGCGGCGCGGTCGAAGAGGTGGTCGATCTCCTCGGTGCCGCTGCGGCCGTAGTTGGCGCCGGGGGCGAGGGCGCCGTCCGGGTCGGGGCGGGGCTTGGCGTAGGCGGGGCGCTGCTCGCCGGCCGGGTTGGGGCCGGCGGGCCAGGAGAAGAGCGCGAGGTCGTAGTCCCCGGCTACCAGTTCCTCCTGGACGAAGGTCTCGCCGGGCGCCGTCACCGGCTTCACCGCGACGCCGGCCTCGGCGAGGACGACGCGCAGGGCGTCGGCGGTGCGCTCGGCGGCGGCGGAGCCGGAGGGGACGAGGAGGGTCAGCGCCAGCTCCTTGCCGTCCTTGGCCCGGGTGCCGCCGCCCTTGCGCGTCCAGCCCGCCGCGTCCAGCTGCCGCCCGGCGTCCTCGGGCCCGGCCGCCGCGCTGTCGTCGCGGTAGCCCTCCTGCCCCTGGGCGAGGAGGTGGCTGCCGAGCGGGGCGCCGGGCAGGCCGAGCGGGGCGAGGGCGGCCTCGGCGACCCTGCGCCGGTCGACGGCCCGGGCCAGGGCCCGGCGCACGGCGGGGTCGGTGAGCGGGCCCCGGGCGGCGTTGACGGTGAGCTGGGTGAGCGAGGGCGCGGCGGCCCGGTGCACGGTGATCCCGGGCAGCCGCTCGGCCCGCTGGAGCGCCTGCGTCCCCGCGCCCGTGCCCGCCCGGTCGACCACGGCGGTGAGCGGGGCGACGTCCAGCCGGTCCTGGTCGAGGGCGTCGAGGCGCCGCTCGGGCGGCGCGGCCTGGAAGTCGAGCTGGTCGGCCTTGGGCCGGTCCCCCCACCAGAGCGGGTTGCGGGCCAGGGTGACCCGGCCCCCGTCCGCGTCGTACCGGGCGACGGCGTACGGCCCGGCGCTCAGGTGGCTCCCGCCCGTGAGCGCCCGGTTGAAGGCGCCGGGGGTGCCCGTCTCGGCGGCGGGGTAGAGCGGGGCGAAGAGGGAGCGCCACTCGGCGTACGGCCGTCGGAAGGTCACCTTGACCTCGCGCGGGTCGGCGCCCTGGACGATCGAGTCGACGGCGTCGTACCCGGCCGGGCGGCCGCCCCTGTAGGCGGGGTCGAGGCCGGAGAGGGCGGCCCGCTGGGCGGTGAGGTCGGCGGCGGACAGCGGGGTGCCGTCGCTCCAGACGGCGTGCGGGTTGAGCCGGTAGGTGACCACCTGCGGCTGCTGCCCGGGCGGGGTGGACTCGGCGGAGGCCAGGTAGTCCGGATCGGGGGCGAGCCGGCCGTGCTCGTCGGGCCGGAACAGGGAGGGGTAGAGCGCGTGCGCGAGCAGGGCCGAGTCCGCGTTCGCCTCGCGCTGGTAGACGTTCAGCGTGGCCGGGACGCCGTCCAGGGCCCAGCGCACGGTGCCGCCGTCGCGGACGGAGGCGCGTTCGGCGGGGCGGACGTCCCCGGTGGTGGCGGTCGGGTCCGCCGGGATCGGGGCGGGCGCCGGGGTGCGGGAGTGGCCCCCGGTGCAGCCGCCGAGTCCGGCGGCGAGCAGCAGCGCGGCGGCTGCGGCGGTGAGCTGGCGGACGCGCATGGCGGTCAGGCAACACCGGGCGCCCGCGGGGCCCGCTCCGACACGGCGGGCCGCCGCGCCGGAGCACCCGTACGGCCTACAGGGCCAGTTCGAACCAGACGATCTTGCCCTTGGGCGTGCGCCGGCTTCCCCAGCGCTCGGCCAGCAGGCTGACCAGCTGCAGGCCTCGCCCGCCCTCGTCGGTCTCCTGGGCGCGCCGCTGGCGGGGCTGGGCGTAGCCGTCGTCCCAGACCTCGCAGACCAGGCCGCGCTCGCGCAGCAGCCGCAGCCGGATCTCGCCGCGCCCGTGCTTGAGCGCGTTGGTGACCAGCTCGCTGACCAGCAGCTCGGTGGTGTCGACCAGTTCCTCCAGGCCGCGCGAGAGCAGCCAACTGCAGGCCAGTTCACGGGCCTTGGCGACGGAGGTGGGCTCGGGCGGCAGGAACCAGTTGCCGACGGCGTCCTCGGGGAAGGCGTGCACCTTGGCCATCAGCAGGGCGATGTCGTCCTCGCCGTGGTGCGGGTCGAGCTCGCCGAGCACGTGGTCGCAGAGGTCCTCCAGGCCCTTCTCCTCGGCGGAGAGCGCGATCCGGAAGGCCTTGAGCCCCTCGTCCAGCTGGTGCTTGCGGCTCTCCACCAGGCCGTCGGTGTAGAGGCCGAGCACGGCGCCGTCCGGCAGCGTCAGTTCGACCTCCTCGAAGGGCTCGCCACCGACGCCCAGCGGCAGGCCGGGCGGCACGTCGAGCATCCGGGCGGGCTCGCCGGGGCTGAGCAGGACGGGCGGCAGGTGGCCGGCGTTGGCGAAGACGCAGCGGCGGGTGACGGCGTCGTAGACGGCGTACACGCAGGTGGCGAGGTAGACCTCCCGGGCCCCCTCGTCGGCCGAGGAGGTGAGCCGGCCGTACGGGGTGGGCGGGCCGACGGGCACGGAGTCGTCGCCGAGCCCGCGGGCGATCTCGTCGAGGGCGGTGAGCACCTCGGCCGGGTCGAGGTCGAGCATCGCGAGCGTCCGTACGGCGGTGCGTAGTTGGCCCATGGCGACGGCGGCGCGCAGGCCTCGGCCCATGACGTCGCCGATGACCAGGGCGGTGCGGTTGCCGGGCAGCGGGATGACGTCGAACCAGTCGCCGCCGACCTCGGTGTTGTTGTTGCTGGGCAGGTAGCGGCAGGCGATCTCCAGGCCGCTGGCGGCCGGGTTGCCCGGGGGCAGCAGGCTGCGCTGGAGGATGAGGGCGCGCTCGTGCTCGCGGCGGTAGAGCCGGGCGTTGTCGATGCAGACGGCGGCGCGGGCGACGAGTTCCTCGGCGATGGCGACGTCGCGGGCGTCGAAGGGCTCGCTGCCGATGGCGCGGGAGAGCTGGACGAGGCCGAGCACCTGGTCGCGGGCGACGAGCGGCACGATCAGGGTGGAGCGCAGCAGCGGGTCCGGGCCGGGCTCGGGGACGACGCTGCGGCCGGTGCGCAGCGCCCGCGCGTGCGGGGAGCGGCGGGGGTAACAGAGGGTGCCGCCGGCCTCGGCGATCGGCAGGCCGGTGACGGAGCCGAGCACCGAGGAGGCGCCGCCGATGACGCTGGAGACGGCGACGCGGCGCAGTTCGCCGCTGCCGTCGGTGAGGACGGTGTCGCCCAGACGCCCGGCGCTGGGGACGGTCTCGCCGGAGAGCAGCGCGGTGTAGAGGTCGACGGTGGCGAGGTCGCAGAACGGCGGGACGACGACGTCCAGCAGCTCCTTGGCCGTGGTCTCCAGGTCGAGGGTGGAGCCGATGTGCGCGCTGGCCTCGTTGAGCAGGGCGAGGTTGCGGCGCACGCCGTCCGCCTCGCGCTCGGCGACGTGCCGGCTGGTGACGTCGGAGACCTGCCCGGCGACGCCCATGGTCTGCCCGGCGGAGCCGTTGAGGCGGTAGAGCGAGACGGCCCAGAGCCGGTTGCCGTCGCGGGTGGGGACGGTGCCGTGGAAGCGCAGGTCGAAGACGGGCTCGCCGGTGGCGAGGACCTTGCGCAGGGCGGCGGCGAGGCGGTCGGCCTCGCCGGCGGGGAAGATGTCGTGGGCGGTGAGGCCTTCCAGGTCGGCCGGGGCGAGGCCCATGCCGGAGGCGAAGGCGTCGTTGACGCGCTGGAGGCGCAGCCGGTCGTCGAAGAGCACGAAGCCGGTGGGGGTCTGCCCGAAGACGGCCTCGGAGGCGGCGAGGTCGGTCTCGATGCGGCGCAGCCGGCCGAGGTCGACGGCCAGGCAGGTGGCGCCGGCGGTGGGCAGGGCGCTGTCGGGCATCAGGTAGAGCTCGGCGAGCCCCTCGCTGCCGCCGGCCTCGCGGTAGGGGGTGGTTCCGACCCACTCCTCGCCGGCGAGGGTGCGCTCCAGCCGGGCGCGGCCGCGCTGCCAGAGCTCGCGGGGGACGAAGGTGGTGATGGGATCGGCGCCGACGGCCTCGGCGGCGGGGACGCCGAAGAACTCGGCGGCGCGCTCGCTCCACTGGCTGATCCGCCCGTCCGGGCCGATCGCGAAGGTGGCGACGCGGATGTAGTCGTAGATCGACCCCGGGTCGCCCGCGCCCCACGTCCGGTCACCGGACTCGTGGCCCGGGCGGGGCCGGGCGGGGTCCGTCCCCGGCGGTGCCGGGGGCGGTGGCAGGTGCGAGGCACCGGCCTGCCCGGGAACAGCGGCATGACCGCTGCTGCTCGGCGCGCTCCGCGCCGGGGTGCTGTTCAACGGACCGACCCCTCCAACCCGCGACCGTCCGGATGTCGAGAAGACCGAGTATTCATCATCGAGGGGTACGTTCACACGCCCTCAACATCACAACATCAGATCGGGCGAAGGTTTTTGTCCTACCGCCCGCGCAACCACAATGCCACGTCCGCGCCCCCTTCCGGGGTCCGCGCTCCCCCTGGGGGCGTGATGGCATATGCGGCGCCCGGCCGAGGGCGCCCCGCGCGGGTCAGGCGCCGTCGCCCTCGTCGCCCGGCAGAGCCTGTTCGAACCAGACGACCTTGCCCATGCCCTCGGCCCTGGCGCCCCAGCGCAGGGCGAGGCGGCGGACGAGTTCCAGGCCACGGCCGCCCTCGTCGGCCTCGGCCGCGTGCCGCTCCCGGGGAGGGTCGGGCAGGGGGTCGGAGATCTCGACGAGCAGCGTCTCACCGAGCGTCAGCCGGACCCCGATCGGGGCGCTGGCGTAGCGGACGGCATTGGTGACCAGCTCGCTGACCAGCAGCTCCGCCGTGTCGGTGAGCTGCTCGACGCCCCACTCGGCGAGGGTGCCGCGGACGAGCCGGCGGGCCCGGGAGACGGCGGTGGGCTCGGCGGGCAGCGTCCAGCCGGCGGTGGGGGTGCCGGCCTGGCCGTGGCCGAGCCGGGCGAGCAGCAGGGCGACGTCGTCGGGTTCGCGGCCCTGCTCCATGGTGTCGAGGACGGCCTCGCAGGCGGCCTGGATGGAGGCGTGCGGCTCCTGGAGCACGGTGACGAGCCGGCCGAGGCCGACGTCGAGGTCCTTGTCCCGGGACTCGACCAGGCCGTCGGTGCACAGGGCGAGCAGGCTGCCCTCGGGGATCTTGAGTTCGACGGATTCGAACGGGACGCCGCCGACGCCGAGGGGGGCGCCGGAGGGCAGGTCGAGGATGCGCCCCCGGCCGCCGGGCAGCGGGCTGCCGGTGCGGGTGGGCTCCTCGGCCTCCTCGCCGGGCACGACCAGCACCGGGGGGATGTGCCCGGCCTTGGCGACGGTCAGCATCGAGGTGCCCGGGTCGTAGACGGCGTAGATGCAGGTGGCCAGCAGCGCCTCGTCCGGGCCCTGGGCGAGGTCGTCGGCCAGTTCGTGGACGTGCCGCAGCAGGACGTCCGGCGGCAGGTCGAGGGCGGCCAGGACGCGGACGGCGGTGCGCAGCCGGCCCATGGTGGCGGCGGCGCGCAGGCCGTGGCCCATGACGTCGCCGACGACCAGGGCGGTGCGGTCCCCGGGCAGCGGGATGACGTCGAACCAGTCGCCGCCGACCTCGGTGCCGCTGCTGCCGGGCACGTAGCGGTAGGCGACCTCGACGCCGGTGGGCTGGGGGACCTGCTGCGGGAGCAGGGTGCGCTGGAGGGTGAGGGCGGCGGTGCGCTCGCGGGCGTAGAGGCGGGCGTTGTCGAGGGAGCTGCCGGCGCGGTCGGCGAGTTCGACGGTGAAGGCGAGGTCGTCCCGGTCGAAGCCCTCGCGGTAGCCGGCCCGGCTGACCAGCAGCAGGCCGATGACGATGCCGCGGGCGCGCAGCGGGACGACCAGCATCGAGTGCACGCCCAGATCGTGGGCGGCCTGCATCTTCGGGTCGCCGGAGTAGGTGACGTCGTCCAGCTGGTCGGCGCCGGAGAGCAGCTCGGGCACGCCGGTGCGCAGCACCCGTCCGCAGGCGGAGTCCTCGGCGAAGGTGATCCGGGCGCCCCGGCGCAGCATCACCTCGACCTCGGGGCCGTCCTGGACGGAGGCGGTGCCGAGCTGGAGCAGGGAGGTGCGCCGGTCGTGGCCGTGCCGGGGCAGGTCGTCGCCGTGGGCGACGGCCTGGAGCAGGATGACCGCCGAGTGGTCGGTGAGGCGGGGGACGACGGAGCTGGCGAGCTCCTGGGCGATGCGGGAGGCGTCGAGGAGGTCGCCGACGCGGGAGCCGAACTCGTTGAGCAGCGAGAGCCGGCGGCGGGCGTGCTCGACCTTGGCGACGGCCCGGTAGCGCTCGGTCACGTCCATGACGGTGCCGGAGATGCCGAGGACGCGGCCGGCGCGGTCGGTCATCCGGCTGTAGGAGATGGAGCGGTAGCCGGCGCGGGCGGTGACCGGGGAGGCGAGGGTGACGTCGATGACGGGCTCGCCGGTGGCCAGCACCTGGCGCTGGATGGCGGTGATCTCGTCGGCGGCGCGCTCGGGCAGGGTCTCACCGGTGGTGCGGCCGACGTGGTCCTCCAGGGCGACGCCGTTCATCTCGGCGAGGGTCTGGTTGACGGCGGTGTAGCGCAGGTCGGTGTCCATGATGGCGATGCCGAGCGGGGACTGCTCGAACAGCGCGTCGCGCACGGCGAGGTCGCGCTCGACGGCGCGGACGGCGGCGGCCTCGGCCAGGTTGGCCTGGAGGAACGGGGTGCCGTCGCCGTCGACGAGCAGGGAGATCCGGGCGTCCACGGCGACGGGCCGGCCGTCCCGGTCGAACAGCTCGGCGAGGCCGGCCCAGCGGCCGTGGCGCAGGGTGTCCTGGATCGCGGCGCGGATGCGGCCGACCTGCTCCTGGTCGGGGATCAGCTCCTCGATGCGGCGGCCGACCAGCAGTTCGCTCGGCCAGCCGAGCAGCTCCTCGGCGGCGGGGCTCCAGAGGACCACCCGGCCGGCGGTGTCCAGGATCGCGATGGCGACCTTGAGCATGTCGAGCAGGCCGCCCCCGGGGGGCTCGGCGAGGCCGTACGGGGCGTCGGCGGGGCCTCCCGGGAAGGGGCGCCCGGGGCGGCTGCGGGGGCCGGGTGCGCCGGCGGGGGTGGTGAGGGTCGGCGCGGGGTGCGAGGGAGGGGCGTGCGGGGTGGCCTCGGGCGCCGGGGTGGTGGCGTTCTCCTGGGCTCCCGCCGGGTCCGGGACCGGCTCCGGGACGGAGCGGCGGCGGGCGGGCGGGGGCGGCGGCGCGGCCGGACGGGCTCCCCGGCGCAGCCGTGCGCGGGCGGCGGCGCTCCCTGCGGAGCCCGCCGTCCGTCGCGCTCCCCCGCGGCCGTTCCCGGTACTCGGCACCGTCGAGGCCTCCGGCTCTGCTCGGGATCGGCGCCGCCGGCTGGGGCGGCTCACCGATGGTGACGAATTGGGCCGAAAAGTGACATACCCAGCAGCACCCAGGCTATCCCGGCTGCCGGGCCGACTTGTCCGATTGACCTATCCGGGCGAGTGCGCGTCGGCGGTTCCGGGCGACGGGGGCGGCGGTTCCGGGCGACGGGGGCGGCGGTTCCGGGCGAGTGCGTCGGCGGCGGCCGTCAGCCGTGCAGGAGCGGCTCGACGTGCGGCAGGACCTCGCGGTCGTGGACCAGCCAGTCGACGGAGTCCAGCTCCTGCGGCCCCAGCCAGCGCAGCTCGTCGTGCTCCAGGAGCGGGCGCGGATCGCCGTCCAGCAGTTCGGCCGTCCAGAACCGCAGCTCCAGGCCGGGCCGGACGGTCCACGCGCCGGGCAGCCTGTTCAGCGCCCGGGCCCGTACGCCCAGCTCCTCCATCAGCTCGCGCTCCAGCGCCTGCGCCTCCGTCTCGCCGGGCTCGGCCTTGCCGCCGGGGAACTCCCAGCGGCCGGCCACCGACTCGGGGGTGCTGCGGCGGGCGGCGAGCACCCGGCCGCGGTGGACCAGGGCGCCTCCGACGACGATCCGGGGGGCGGGGGTCTGCGCGGTGCTGTTCTCGGGGGCCTCGTCCATGCCCCGACCCTACGGCCCGAGCCGACGGGGCCGTCCGGGACTTCTACGGGTGGCCCGCCGGGCCGTCCTCCGCCTCCACCCAGTACAGCTGCTTGTGGCCGCGCGCCTCGAACTCGGCGGCCAGGCGCTCCGCCTCCGCCCGGTCGAGACCGGCGGCGACCAGGAAGCGGTTGCCGTTGTCGTCCTGTCGCATCACCCGGTGATCGCCCATGGGGGCAAGGGTAGGAGGGCCCCGGCCCGCGTGGGGGTCGGGCCGGGGCTCGCCCGCGACCATACGCCCGCAGCGCTACCACGGGGTTCGGGCACGGTTAACGACGGGTAACGGGGGCTCGGGCGAGGCCTTCACACCCGGAGTCCTCCCACCTCGGGACACCTCGGGCCTTCACACCTCGGGCCTTCACACCCGGAGGTCGGGCGCCTGCTCCCCGGTGGCCAGGCCCAGCGCGCGCCGGACGTCCACGCTCAGCGGGACGGTCTTGCCCACCAGGGCCTGCGCGCGGCGGATGTCGCCGACCAGGTCCGAGCCGTCCACGGCGTCGTCCCAGGCGGAGGCCGCCTGCTCCTGGGCCGCGGCGAGCTTGGCGACCTTCGGGGCGACCTCCGCCGACCAGCTCCCGGAGGCCTTGCGCAGCGCCCCAGCCTCGGCGCGGGAGGCGGCGGCCATCCGCCGGGCCCAGTCCCGGTTGGCGGCCGGGTCGGCGGTGGCGTCCTTCTTCGGGCGGTTGGTCGAGACGCCGTTGAAGTCCCGCACGGCCTCCAGGTAGGCCAGCTGGGCCGCGCTCAGCTTCGTGCGGTCGGTGCGGACCGTCCCCCGGTGCTGGTCGTCGCGGTCCTCGAAGGCGCAGGTGACGTACCGGTCGCCGCGCGCCCAGTTGAGCCTGGTCGGGTAGAGGTAGACGTCGTCCATGCCGTCCGGGACGGCCCACTGGTCGAGCGCGTACTCGTCGAGCACCGGGCGGCACAGCTCGGAGGCCCGCTCCCGGACCACGCTCTCGCCCGGGTACGTCCGGCCCTCCGCGGCGGGGAACTGGGCGGCGCCGGCCACCTCGCCGTGGTGCGCCTCGGTGCAGGGCACCTTGCGCACCCAGTACACCGTCTCGTCGCCGCTCGGATCGGCGGAGCTGCCGCCCTCCGGCGTGCTGTAGCAGTCGCCGGTCTTCAGGTCGGACCAGTGCACCATCCCGGCCGGCACACCGCCGCCACCGCCCCGGGCCGCCCGGTCGGTGCTGCGGGGCGAGCTGAAGTCGGCCGCGCCCACGACGAGGGCGAACAGCAGCGTGCCGGCCGCGCCGAGCGCCACGCCCGCCACGGCCAGGCCCCGGCCGCGCTCGCGGTTCCGCTTGATCTGGAACATCGCGACGATGCCGAGCACCAGGGCCACGGGCGACAGCAGGGTCAGGCCGGTCGCCAGCGAGGCGATCGCGAGGCCGTTGGTGCCCGGGGTGGCGGGGGCGCCGTACGGGGGGCCGTAGGGCTGACCGTACGGCTGGCCGTACGGGAGCGGGGGCTGGGTGCCCGGCATGCCCGGCTGGAGACCGGACTGCGCGGACGGCGGCACGGAGGCCCAGCCGCCGGCGGGCAGCGGCGGGGGCGGCGGCTGGGGCGGGGCGACGGACGGGGCGGGGGTGTCCTGGGGCGGGGCCCAGGGGTTGGCCGGCTCGGGGGCGGGGGCGGGCGCGGCGGGCGCGGCGGGCTCCGGGGGTGCCGGGGCCGCCTGGGCCGGGTCCTTGCCGGCGGGCGCCCCGTCGGGGTCGGCCTCCTCCGGGCGGGAGGCGAGGAGGTCGATGCGCGGATCCCGCTGCGGCACGGCCTCCCCGGCCTCCCCGGCGGGCGACTCCGGCTCCGGGCCGGGCAGCTCGGACTTCGACACGTTGGACTCCCCCGGCCCGCCGCGACGGACCTCAGCTCCGGTGGTTCGACTCGTCGGCTCGGCCCCCGCCGCCGGATCGGACGGACCCGAACCGGCCCGGTGCGAGCGGACGCGCGACTCTATCGGATCATCCCAACCATTCGCCGCGCCATTACGCCCGCCGCCCTGCCGCCGCCCCGTCGCCGTTCCCCTGCCGCCCGTCGGCAGCCCCGCCGCCGCCTCCGCGTCACCCGCGCGCCAGGACCTCGCCGTGCAGCATCGAGAACCAGCCGTCCCCGGAGGCGGCCCACTCCCGCCAGCCGTCCGCGATCCGCTCCAGCTCCCCCTGGTCCGCCAGGCCGCGTTCGACCGCCGTCCGTCCGAACGCCGTGCCGGTGACCCGGTCCGCCCACATCTCGGCCCACCAGGCGCGCCGGTCGGGCGTCGCGAAGGTCCAGGTGCTCGCGCTCGCCGTCACCTCGGCGAAGCCCGCCTCCCGGGCCCAGGCCAGCAGGCGCCGCCCTGCGTCCGGCTCGCCGCCGTTGGCGCGGGCGACCTGCGCGTACAGCTCCGACCAGCGCTCCAGCGCGGGCGCCTCGGGGTACCAGGTCATCGTCGCGTAGTCGACGTCCCGGGCCGCGACCACCCCGCCGGGCGCCGTCACCCGGCGCATCTCGCGCAGCGCGCCGACCGGGTCGGCCAGGTGCTGCAGCGTCTGATGGGCGTGCACGACGTCGAACTCCCCGTCCCGGTACGGCAGTCGGTGGGCGTCCGCGCAGGCGAACTCGACGTTGGACAGACCGCGCCCGGCCACGTGCTCGGCCGCCTGCGCCAGCACCTCGGCGGAGGCGTCCACCGCGACCACCCGCCCCTGCGGGCCGACCAGTTCGGCCAGGTCGGCGGTGATCGTGCCGGGGCCGCAGCCGATGTCCAACAGCGCCTGCCCGGGCCGCAGTTCGGGCAGCAGGTAGGCGGCCGAGTCGGCGGCCGTACGGGAGCGGTGCGAGCGCAGCACGGCCTCCTGGTGGCCGTGGGTGTAGACGGTCATGACGTCCCCCTGCGGTTGAGAGCGGGCACCCTGCCCGCTCTCCCCCGACGCTAGCGAACGATCCACATCCCGAGAAGATTCGTCTCACATTTCGATCACCGTCCGGCGTGCCACCCACCCGCCGTACCGTGGGAACCCCTCCCCCGAGAGAACGGTCCGCCGATGCCCGGCCAGCGCCCCTTCGTCCTGCTGAGCGCCGCGATGTCCCTCGACGGCCACCTCGACGACGCCTCCCCCGAGCGCCTGCTGCTCTCCAACGCCGACGACTTCGACCGGGTCGACGAGGAGCGCGCGGCGGCCGACGCGATCCTGGTCGGGGGCAACACCCTGCGCGCCGACAACCCGCGCCTGCTGGTCAACTCCCCCGCCCGGCGCGCCGACCGGATCGCGGCCGGCCGCCCCGAGCACCCGCTCAAGGTGACGCTCAGCGCGAGCGGCGCGCTCGATGCCGACCTGCGGTTCTGGCACACCGGCGGCGCCAAGCTCGCGTACACCACGGAGGCCGGCGCGTCCGTGCTGCGCCCCCGGCTGGACGGGCTGGCGGAGGTGGTCGCGCTCGGCGGCGCGGTGGACCTCGGCGCGGTGCTGGACGACCTGGGCGCGCGCGGGGTGCGCCGGCTGATGGTCGAGGGCGGCGGCGGGGTGCACACCCAGTTCCTGGCGCAGGGCCTCGCGGACGAGCTGCAGCTGGCCGTCGCCCCGCTGCTGGTCGGCCAGGCCGAGGCGCCGAGGTTCGTCCGCCCGGCCGCCTTCCCCGGCGGCCCGGCCCGGCGGATGCGCCTGCTGGAGGCACGTACGGTGGGCGACGTCGTCCTGCTCAGGTACGCCCCCAAGGAGCCCGCCCCGTGACCAGCCCCGCCACCGACCTCGCCCACCTGCGCCGGGCGGTCGAGCTGTCCCGACGCTGCCCGCCCTCCACGACGGCCTTCTCCGTCGGCGCGGTGATCGTCGGCGCGGACGGCGAGGTGCTCGCCGAGGGCTTCAGCCGCGAGGGCGACCCGCACGACCACGCCGAGGAGGCGGCCCTGGCCAAGCTCCCGGCGGGCGACCCCCGACTGCGCGGGGCGACGGTCTACAGCAGCCTGGAGCCCTGCGGGCAGCGCGCCTCCCGCCCGTCGCCGTGCGCCCGGCTGCTGATCGCGGCGGGCGTGCCCCGCGTGGTGGTCGCCTGGCGCGAGCCGGACCTCTTCGTCGCCGACTGCCAGGGGACGGCCCTGCTGGAGGCGGCGGGGGTCGAGGTGGTGGAGCTGCCGGAGCTGGCCGAGGAGGCGCGGGCGGTCAACGCCCACCTGCTCCGCTAATCTTTTGTATCATTTCAAAACAAAAGACTCGGCTTCGCTGCCACCGCCATTCTCCTCAAGGAGACGCCTCATGCCCAGCCCCGCCCCGATCCGGCTCACCACCCGGGCCCTCCTCCTCGACATGGACGGCACCCTGGTCAACTCCGACGCCGTCGTCGAACGCTGCTTCACCCGCTGGGCCGTGAGGCACGGCCTCGACCCGGCCGCCGTCCTCGCCATCGCCCACGGCCGCCAGGGCCACGCCACCATGGCCGAACTCCTCCCCGACCGCCCTGTCGAGGTCAACCTCGCCGAGAACGCGCAGATGCTCGCCGAGGAGCGCGCCGACACCGAGGGCGTCGTCCAGATCCCCGGCGCCGACGCCTTCCTCGCCTCCCTCGCCGGCCTCCCCCACGCCCTCGTCACCTCCGCCGACCTCCCCCTCGCCCGGGTCCGCATGGACGCCGCCGGCCTCCCCCTCCCGCCCGTCCTGGTCACCGCCGAATCCGTCGGCGCCAGCAAGCCCGACCCCGAGGGCTTCCTCAAGGGCGCCGCCGCCCTCGGCTTCACCCCCGCCGACTGCCTCGCCTTCGAGGACTCCGCCGCCGGCATCGCCGCCGCCCGCGCCGCCGGCATGCGCGTCATCGGCATCGGCCCCCGCGCCGCCGCCCACCACCCCGACGCCCACACCCCCGACCTCACCACCCTCACCGTCACCCCCACCCCCGACGGCCTCCTCACCGTCACCGTCCACCCCTGAGGCGCCGGCGGGAATCCCGCCTTGTCGCCCCACCGGCCCGGCGTACAGTTTCTTGTACGCAGCGGAGGAGGCGACCCATGAAGACGATGACCTGCTCGGAGTCCCGCGCACGCTACGCCGAGGTGCTCAACGCGGTCACCGACGACCGTGAAGAGATAGTGATCACCCGCGCCGGGCACGAGCCGGTGGTCATCGTCTCGCTGGAGGACTACCAGTCCCTCAAGGAGACCGCCCACCTCCTGCGCAGCCCCGCCAACGCCCGCCGCCTGCTGGCCTCCATCGACGAGTTGGAGAACGGCGGAGGAACCGTACGGGAGCTGGCGGACCCGGAGTGAAGGTCACCTTCGCCTCCCGGGCTTGGGAGGACTACCTGTGGTGGCAGGTCCAGGACCGCAAGATCCTCAAGCGGATCAACACCCTCGTCGCCGATGTCGCGCGCAACGGCAACGAGGGGATCGGCAAACCGGAACCGCTCAAACACGGGTTCCAGGGCTACTGGTCGCGCCGGATCAACGATGAGCACCGGCTGATCCACAAGGTCACCGACGACTCGATCCTGATCGCCCAGTGCCGCTACCACTACGAGAACTGAGCCGACGGGAAACCGAAACGGGAGGTGGGGCGGGGGGGGGGGGGGGGGGGGGGCGGCGGGGCCCCCCCCCCCCCCCCCCACCTCCCGTTGGCCCGGTCAGACGTTGAAGCGGAACTTCCACCACAGCGCTGCGACCTACGGAAACGTTGATTTCGAGGAGCCAAGTCAGCACGGAATCAGCACCGTGGCAGCACACCAGGACCGGGAATCAGTAGTGGTAGCGGGCCGCCAGGATGATGACCTCCCGGTCGGTGACCAGATAGACGAGGCGGTGCTCGTCATCGATCCGCCGCGACCAGGCCCCTGGCAGGTGGTACTTCAGTGGCTCGGGCTTGCCGATCCCGGTGAACGGATCGCGCAGGACGTCCTCGATGAGCTTGTTGATCCTCGCGAGCATCTTGCGATCGTTCTTGAGCCAGGAGGTGTAGTCCTCCCAACCCTGCTCTTCGAAGACGAGCCTCACTCGACACCCCGCCCGGCATCAGCCGAGTCGGGGTCGATGAGCGTGCGCTCGGAGAGCCCTATGCCGTTCAGTGCGTTGTCGTACGCCTTGAGAAGGCGACGCGCGTTCGCCGGCGAACGCAGGAGGTACGAGCCCTCACGCAGGGCGGCGTAATCCTCGGCGGAGACGAGCACGGCATTTCCGTGCTTGGACACGATCTCGATGGCGTCGTGATCCTCGTTGACCTTCTTGATCAACGGGAAGAGATCCCTGCGGGCCTCGCTCGCGGTGATGGACATGGCGCGAACCCCCTTAGGCAAGTGGTACCGAATAACGTACCACTCATTCGGGCTTCGGGTGCATCGATGACCGGCATGGACTCCCGCAGGTCAGCACCAAGTCAGCACGGAAACGAGGAGAGGGTCGAACTCCATGGAGTCCGACCCTCTCCGACCTGCACACTTGTCAAATCAAGTGACATGCAGCAGTGAATTGATCACACGTTGAAGCGGAACTCCACGACGTCGCCGTCCTGCATGACGTACTCCTTGCCCTCGATGCGGGCCTTGCCCTTGGCGCGGGCCTCGGCGGTGGAGCCGGTCTCGACGAGGTCGGTGAAGGCGATGACCTCGGCCTTGATGAAGCCCTTCTGGAAGTCGGTGTGGATGACACCGGCGGCCTCGGGGGCGGTGGCGCCCTTCTTGATGGTCCAGGCGCGGGCTTCCTTGGGGCCGGCGGTGAGGTAGGTCTGCAGGCCGAGGGTGTCGAAGCCGACGCGAGCGAGGGTGGCGAGGCCGGGCTCGTCCTGGCCCATGGACTGGAGGAGCTCCAGGGCCTCGGCGTCGTCGAGCTCGATCAGCTCGGACTCGATCTTGGCGTTGAGGAAGATGGCCTCGGCCGGGGCGACCAGCGCGCGCTGGACGTTCTTGAAGTCCTCGTCGGCCAGCTCGTCCTCGTCCACGTTGAAGACGTAGAGGAAGGGCTTGGCGGTGAGGAGGTGGAGCTCGCGGATCGGGGCGGTGTCGAAGCCGGCCTCGAAGAGGGTCTTGCCGGTCTCCAGGATCGCCTGGGCGGCCTCGGCGGCGGCCAGGACGGAGGCGGTCTCCTTCTTGAGGCGCGCCTCCTTCTGGAGCCGGGGCAGGACCTTCTCGACGGTCTGGAGGTCGGCCAGGATCAGCTCGGTGTGGATGGTCTCGATGTCGTCCTTGGGCGACACCTTGCCGTCCACGTGCACCACGTCGGGGTCGGTGAAGGCCCGCACGACCTGGCAGATGGCGTCCGACTCGCGGATGTTGGCGAGGAACTTGTTGCCCAGGCCCTCGCCCTCGCTCGCGCCGCGCACGATGCCGGCGATGTCGACGAAGTCGACGGTGGCCGGGAGGATGCGCTGCGAGCCGAAGATCTCGGCGAGCTTGGTCAGCCGCTCGTCCGGGACGCCGACGACGCCGACGTTCGGCTCGATGGTGGCGAACGGGTAGTTGGCCGCCAGCACGTCGTTCTTGGTCAGGGCGTTGAACAGGGTCGACTTGCCGACGTTCGGCAGGCCGACGATTCCGATCGTGAGCGACATGAAGTGCGGTCCCGGGGGCTTGGAGGAGTTGGGCAGGCCCTGGGCGGGCCGACCCCCAAGTCTACGGGCAGCGCCCCGCCGGGCTCACGCCTCGGTCGGGGCCGTCCTCGGCTCCAGGAACTCCAGGCGGTTGCCCAGCCTGTCGTCGGCGTAGAAGCGCCGGTGGCCGGGCAGGTTGTCGTCCCACACCACCGCGTGGCCGTGCGCGGCGAGCCGCTCGGCGAGGGCGTCGAGGGAGCGCACCAGGATGCCGGGGTGGCCCTTGCGGGCGGGGCGGAAGTCCGGGGTGACGCCGAGGTGGACCTCGACGCCGCCGCCGCGGAACCAGCAGCCGCCGCGGGCCGCGAGCACCGGGGGCTTGGGCAGTTCGGTCATGCCGAGGACGCCGGTCCAGAAGGCGCGGCACTCGTCCTCGGCGCCCGCCGGGATGTCGAGCTGGACGTGGTCGAGCCGGACGAACGCGAAGTCCTCGGTCATGCCTACCCCCGTGGCAATCATCAGATGATCAGGTGTCGTTGACTCGGCTGAGCAGGGCAGGTACCTGATCAACGATCAATCGATCATCATATGAGTACGCCATCCGGGGACACGGGACAAGACCTGAACGGTCCATTACACAGTGTGGCGATGATCGGACCGTACGTTGGGCGAGTGGAGCAGAGCATCCGTACCCAGACGCCAGGGCCCAGACGCAGGCCGCCGAACCGCGCGGCCGGTGCCGCCGTGCCCGGGCCCGGCCGGGCTCCCGAGACCGACGGAGCCCCCGCCGCCCGCCCCTCCCGGCTGCGCCCGGTGGCCGGCCAGCCCGCCGCCCGCCCGGCCACGCCCCGGCTGCGGCTGCGCCTGCCGCTGCGCGGGCGCGGCGGCGCCCCGATGTACGGGCGCAAGCGCACCGGGCGGCCGACCCGGCTGACCGCCATCGGCACCGGCGTGGCCGCCGTGCTCGCCACGCTCGCCGTGGCGGGCGTGGACCGGCTGCTGTTCGGCGGCCTGGGCTGGCTGTTCGGCCTCGGGTACATGGTGGTCTGCTTCCAGCTGGCCGTCCGCGTCCGCTACGCCGACCTGCTGGCCGCGCCGATCAGCGGGCCGATCGCCTTCGCCGTCGCGATGCTCGCGCTCGCGCCGGTCAACTCCCCGGGCGTCACCGCCCAGGTGGTGGCCCTGGCGACCGGCCTGGCGCTGCGGGCCGGCTGGCTGTTCTCCGGCACGGGGCTGGCGGCGCTGATCGTGCTGGCCCGCTTCATCGCCCAGCGCCGCATCCACCGCTCGCGCTAGGAAGCCCGCCGACGGACGTCAGGCCGCCCGGGCCGCCGCCATGGCGGCCCCGACGATCCCGGCGTCGTTGCGCAGCTCGGCCGGCACCACCCGCGCCTCGCGCTCGCGCATCAGCGGCAGGAACTTCTCGTGCTTGCGGCTCACCCCGCCGCCGATCACGATCAGCTGCGGCGAGAACAGCCCCTCCACCAGGTCCAGGTACTCGTCGACCCGCCCGGCCCACTGCTCCCAGTCCAGCCCGTGCCGCTCCCTGGCGGCCGAGGAGGCCCGGCGCTCCGCGTCCTTGCCGCGCATCTCGAGGTGGCCCAGCTCGGTGTTGGGCACCAGCGCGCCGTCCACGAAGAGCGCGCTGCCGATGCCCGTGCCGAACGTGAGCACCAGGACGACGCCCCGCTCGCCGCGCCCCGCGCCGTGCGCCGTCTCGGCGAGGCCGGCCGCGTCCGCGTCGTTGAGGACGGTCGCGGGCAGGCCGAGCGCCTCGCCGAACAGGCCCGCGGCGTCGAGGCCGATCCAGCCCTTGTCGACGTTGGCCGCCGTCCTGGTGCGGCCGCCGACCACCACGCCGGGGAAGGTGAGCCCGACCGGGCCCTGGTGGTCGAAGGCGCGGACCACCTCGCGGACGGCCTCGACCACGGCCTCGGGGGCGGACGGCTGCGGGGTGAGCACCTTGTGCCGCTCCTCGGCGAGGGCGCCCCGGGCGAGGTCGACCGGCGCCCCCTTGATGCCCGAGCCGCCGATGTCCACGCCGAATACCGCCGTCATCGCGTCCGCCCTCCGCCGTCCGGCCGCGGACCTTCCTGTCCCCGGCCTGGGCAACCAACCTACGAGAGGCACCCGGCCGGCGCACAGCAGAAGGAACAGGAGAAGGAACGACAGAAGGAACAGCAGAAGGCCCGGCTCCCCGGGAAGAGGGGAACCGGGCCGACAGGCCTCGGGTCAGAGCTTGCGTGCCGCCTCGGCGCGCAGGTCGCGGCGCAGCTCCTTGGGCAGCGAGAAGGTCAGGTGCTCCTCGGCGGTCTTGACCGTCTCGACGGTGTCGTAGCCGCGCGCGGCCAGGAACTCCAGCACACCCTCGACGAGGATCTCCGGCACCGAGGCGCCGCTGGTCAGGCCGACGGTGGTGACGCCCTCCAGCCACTCCTCCCGGATCTCCTCGGCGAAGTCCACCAGGTGGGCGGCCTTGGCGCCGTACTCCAGGCCGACCTCGACCAGGCGGACGGAGTTGGAGGAGTTCTTGGAGCCGACCACGATCAGCAGGTCGGTCTCCTCGGCCAGCTGCTTCACGGCGACCTGGCGGTTCTGGGTCGCGTAGCAGATGTCGTCGCTGGGCGGGCTGACCAGCCCGGGGAAGCGCTTCTTGATCTCGCCGACGGTGGCCATGGTCTCGTCCACCGACAGGGTGGTCTGGGACAGCCAGACGACCTTGGACTCGTCCCGGACCTGGACCTTCGCCACGTCCTCGGCACCGTCCACCAGGTGGATGCGGTCCGGGGCCTCGCCCATGGTGCCGATGACCTCCTCGTGGCCCTCGTGGCCCACCAGCAGGATGTCGAAGCCCTCGTCGGCGAAGCGGACGGCCTCCTTGTGCACCTTGGTGACCAGGGGGCAGGTGGCGTCGATGGTCGCGAGCCTGCCGGCCTCGGCCTCGTCGTGGACGGACGGGGCGACGCCGTGGGCGGAGAACACCACGATCGAGCCCTCGGGCACCTCCTCCGTCTCGTCGACGAAGATCGCGCCCTTCTTCTCCAGGGTCTGCACCACGTACTTGTTGTGGACGATCTGCTTGCGGACGTAGATGGGCGCCCCGTACTGCTCCAGGGCCTTCTCCACGGCGATCACGGCGCGGTCGACGCCCGCGCAGTAGCCCCGGGGGGCGGCGAGCAGGACACGGCGCTGCGCGGTGTTGGACATGGCTCCATCGTACGGGCGGCCGCGCGGCGGGCCCTCCCCCCGCCCGTCCCGGGCCCGTACGACACCGACTGGCGGAACTTTCCGGGCGGAACCGGTCACAGATGATCGAATCTGGTGTCCATGAGCACTGTGAGCGAACCGGAACGGTCCGGCGGGCTGCGCCGCAGCCTGAGCGTGCGCGACCTGATGGTCTACGGACTGCTGTTCATCGCCCCGATGGCCCCCGTCGGCGTCTTCGGCGTACTGGACGCCCGCAGCCACGGCGCCGTCGCCACGGTGTACCTGGCGGCCACGGTGGCGATGGGGTTCACCGCCTTCTCGTACGCCCAGATGGTGCGCGCGGTGCCGCGGACCGGCTCGGTGTTCGCCTACGCCCGGGCCGGGCTGGGCGAGGGGCCGGGGTTCATCGCCGGGTGGATGGCGATGCTGGACTACCTGCTCATCCCGGCGGTCGCGTACCTCTTCTCGGGGATCGCGCTGCACTCGCTGGTGCCCTCCGTCTCGCGCTGGGTGTGGACGGCGCTGGCGGTGGTGGTGACCACGGCGCTCAACCTCGTCGGGGTGCGCACGGCGGCGGCGGTCGGCTTCGCGGTGCTCGCGATGGAGGTCGCGGTGCTGGCGGTGTTCGTGGCGGCGGCCGTGGTGGTGCTCGTCCAGGACGGCGCGAAGCGCGGCTGGGACACCCCGTTCACGGCGGTCGGGGACTTCTCGATGACGGCGGTGGTCTCGGCGGTGTCCGTCGCCGTGCTCTCCTACCTGGGCTTCGACGCGATCGCGACCTTCGTCGAGGAGGCCGTCGGCGCCTCGGCGGCGGTGGCCCGGGCGGTGCTGTGGTGCCTGGCGCTGGCCGGGGTGCTGTTCGTCGCGCAGACGTACCTGGCGGCGGTGCTGGAGCCCACCACCCCGCAGCAGTTGGCCGCCGACCCGGCCGCCCAGGGCTCGGCCTTCTACGACACGGTGGAGAGCGGTGTCGGGCACTGGCTGCACGTGCTGGTGGCGGCCGGCAAGGCGATCGGCGCGGCCTTCGCGGCCCTGGCCGGGCAGGCGGCGGCCGGGCGGCTGGTCTTCGCGATGGGCCGGGAGGGGCGGCTGCCGCGCGCCCTCGGCTCCGTCGACCCGGGGAGCGCCGTACCGCGCCGGGCGCTGCTGGCGGCCGCGGTGATCACCATGGCGGCGGCCGTCTGGGCGGCCGGCCGGGACGACGGCCTCGACCAGCTGACCTCGGTGGTCAACGTCGGCGCGCTGTCGGCCTTCGCGCTGCTGCACGCCTCGGTGGTCGGCTGGTACACCGTGCGGCACGGCTCCCGGCGGTGGCCGGCGCACCTGGTCGTGCCGGTGCTGGGCATCGCGGTGATCGCGGCGGTGGTGTACGAGGCCTCGGCGACGGCGCAGTTGGTCGGGCTGGTCTGGCTGGCGGCCGGCCTGGTGGTGCTCGGCGTGCAGGGCGGCGCCCCCGTCGGTGGGCGGCGCTAGCGGGCGCGGTGTCGGCGCGCGCCGCTAGCCTCGTACGCATGGCCAACTCCAACTCCAGCTCCCCCGAAGCCCCGCTCCCGGTCGGCAAGGTCTCCGCGCTGATCGGCGGCTGGATCGACCGGCTCGGCGCGGTGTGGGTGGAGGGTCAGATCACCCAGCTCAGCCGGCGGCCGGGGGCGGGCGTGGTGTTCCTGACCCTGCGGGACCCGCAGGCGGACGTCTCGCTCACCGTCACCTGCTTCCGCTCCGTCTTCGAGCAGGTCGCCGATGTCGTGCAGGAGGGCGCGCGGGTCGTCGTGCACGCCAAGCCGGAGTGGTACGCGGCGCGCGGGCAGCTGTCGCTGCGGGCCTCGGAGATCCGGCCGGTGGGGCTGGGCGAACTCCTGGCCCGGCTGGAGCAGTTGAAGCGGAAGCTGGCCTCGGAGGGGCTGTTCGCGGCGGAGCGCAAGAAGCCGCTGCCGTTCCTGCCGCAGTGCGTCGGCCTGGTGACGGGGCGCGGCTCGGCGGCCGAGCGGGACGTGCTGGAGAACGCCCGGCGGCGCTGGCCGGCGGTGCGCTTCGAGGTGCGCAACGTGCCGGTGCAGGGGGTCAGCGCGGTGGAGCGGGTGAGCGCGGCCGTGCGGGAGCTGGACGAGCACCCCGAGGTGGACGTGATCGTGGTGGCCCGCGGCGGCGGCAGCGTGGAGGACCTGCTGCCGTTCTCGGACGAGTCGCTGGTGCGGCTGGTCGCGGCCGCCCGTACGCCGGTGGTCAGCGCGATCGGGCACGAGCCGGACCAGCCGCTGCTGGACTTCGTGGCCGACCTGCGCGCCTCTACGCCGACCGACGCCGCCAAGCGGGTCGTCCCGGACGTCGGCGAGGAGCTGGCCAAGGTCCGCCAGCTGCGCGACCGCGCCCGCCGGCACGTGCAGGCGCGGGTGGAGCGGGAGCAGCACGGGCTGGACGGCGTGCGCAGCCGGCCGGCGCTGGCCGCGCCGCACCGGATGCTGGACGGGCGCGGGCAGGAGGTCGAGGGCCTGCTGGAGCGGGCCCGGCGCACCCTGCGCCACCGGCTGGACCACGCCCAGAGCGACCTCGGGCACACCCTGGCCCGGGTGGTCGCGCTCTCTCCGGCGGCGACCCTGGAGCGCGGCTACGCGGTGCTGCAGCGGGCGGACGGCGCGGTGGTGACGGACCCTTCGCAGGTCGAGGCCGGCGAGGCCCTGCACGCCCGGGTGGCGGGCGGCGGCTTCGAGGTGGGCGTGACGGCACCTCAGTAGGAGCGCCTCAGCAGGAGCGCCTCAGCAGGAGCACCTCAGTAGGAGCGCTGGCGGGAGAGCGCGGTGGAGTGCTCGCCGAAGCCGAGGCTGCGGTAGAGCGCCTCGCCGCCGCTGCTGGCGTGCAGGTCGATGCGGCCCACCCGGCGGGAGTCGAACCAGGCCAGCAGTTCCTCGGTGCAGGCCCGGCCGTAACCGCGCAGCCGGTGGCCGGGGTCGGTGCAGATGTTGAAGACGAAGCCGAACAGCCCCTCCGGGTTGCCCGGCGCGGGCAGCCGCCGCTCCAGCGTGCCGACGGCGCAGGCGGCGAGCCGGCCGGGCCGCCCGGGGTCGTCGACGACGAAGGAGGGCATGGTGAGCTCCTCGGCCGGGACGGCCAGGCGCTCGCGCAGGACCTCCTCGGCGGTGGCCTGCCAGGGCCCGGGCCCGGCCAGGGCGGCCATGCTCGGCATCGCCTCGAACATCAGGTTGCGCAGCCGTACGAGTTCGGGGGCGTCGGCGGGAGCGGCGGGGCGGACCTCGATCATGCGGCGGAGGCTAGCGCCGCCCGGCGTCCGGCGCACCCGGGTTTCGGACCCGCTCTGTCGGCGTGAGCCCCTAGGCTTTCCGGCATGGCAGAGCAGCAGCAGGACCAGACCGCAGCGGCGCCGACGGCGGACGGCGCCCTGGGCTACGAGCACGCCCGGGACGCGCTGCTGGACGTCGTCCGGCAGCTGGAGAACGGCGGAATCTCCCTTGAGGAGTCGCTGGCGCTGTGGGAGCGTGGCGAGCAGCTGGCGAAGGTGTGCCAGCGCTGGCTGGACGGCGCCCGGGCCCGACTGGACGCCGCGCTGGCCGCCGAGGAGGGCGAGGGCCCGGGCGGGGAGTGACGGAGGTCACATTCGCTTGGGGAATCGTTGAATCTTCACCTATGTTGGAGAGAGCGATCGGCCACGGCCGGTCACACCGACGAACCCCCCCTCCCGCATGAGGTGCAGAAGCATGACCACCGACGCCCTGGTACTCGACGCCGCCGCTCAGGACCTGCTGTTCCGCGAGGCCCGCACCGCGAACACCTTCACCGACGAGCCGGTCACCGAGGAGCAGGTCCAGGCGATCTACGACCTGGTCAAGTACGGCCCGACCGCCTTCAACCAGCAGCCGCTGCGCGTCGTCCTGGTCCGCTCGGCCGAGGGCCGCGAGCGCCTCGTCCAGCACCTGTCGGACGGCAACAAGGCCAAGACCGCCGCCGCCCCGCTCGTCGCCATCCTGGCCGCGGACAACGAGTTCCACGAGGAGCTGCCGACCCAGTTCCCGCACTTCCCGCAGGCCAAGGACGTGTTCTTCTCGGACCGCTCCGTCCGTGAGGGCTCGGCCGCGCTGAACGGCGCCCTGCAGGCCGCCTACTTCATCATCGGCGTCCGCGCCGCCGGCCTGGCCGCCGGCCCGATGACCGGCTTCGACGCCGCGGGCATCGACAAGGAGTTCTTCGGCGAGGGCGACCACTCGGTGCTGGCCGTCGTCAACATCGGCAAGCCGGGCGACGAGGCCTGGTTCCCGCGCTCCCCGCGCCTGGAGTACGACCAGGTCGTCACCACGGTCTGATCCGGCGCCACGCACGCGGAAGGGCCCCGTACCGGAGGAATCCGGTACGGGGCCCTTCCGCGTGAACGGGTCTACTTGAGCGCCTGCGCCAGCTCGGCCAGCTCCTCGTACGAGGCGGTGCCGGTCAGCAGCGTCGTCCCGGCGCCGTTCTGCACGGCCAGCGCGCGGGCCTTGGTGCCCTGCACCCTGTCCCAGGTGCGGCCGGCCACCTCGGAGGTGCCGTCCGGCTTCCCCCCGGCGACCTTGTCCGAGAGCATCGCCTCGCGCGGCAGGTCGCTCTGCTCGACGGCCGCGTACTGGCCGGAGGGCGTCACGAAGCCGAGGTGCCAGGCGTTGCCCTTGCCCTCGCCCAGCGCGGCCGCCCGGTAGCTGACGGAGGTGGCCCGCCACTTGTCCGGCAGCCCCTCCGGCGCGAGCAGCGGGTACGGCGCGGCGCGCCTGGCGGTGCTCGTCTCCACCCGGTAGTCGACGACGCGCACGCCGTCGCCCTTCGCGTCGTGCGGCAGGAACACGTACCCGATCCCGACGACGAAGCCGACGGCCAGCATCGACAGGACCATGTCCCGTACGGTCTGCCGGCCCCTCATGCCCTTTTTCTCTCCAGCCACCCCCACATGGTGACCCATCCACACGCCGGGCCCGGCAGCAGGGGTGCCCACGTACGGGTGAAGCGGGATGAACCGGGGTGCTCCGGCCTCCGAGGGGGACCCGCGCCACAGACAGTCCATTCGTGGGCAGATACGATCGCAGGACCCTCACCACGGCGTTCGACCAGGCAGTAGTCGGGCGCTCACTGGCCGTCGCGTACAGAGAGGTAACGACGATGACCACGCAGTACCCGCACCACCTTCCCAGCGCCCTTGAGGTCGCGCCCGAGGCTCCCGACCGGAACCTCGCGCTCGAACTCGTCCGGGTCACCGAGGCCGCGGCCATGGCCGCCGGCCGGTGGGTCGGCCGTGGCGACAAGAACGGCGCCGACGGCGCAGCCGTGAAGGCGATGCGCACCCTCGTCTCGACCGTCTCGATGAACGGCGTCGTCGTCATCGGGGAGGGCGAGAAGGACGAAGCCCCGATGCTCTACAACGGCGAGCGGGTCGGCGACGGCACCGGCGCCGAGTGCGACGTCGCGGTCGACCCGGTGGACGGCACCACGCTGACCGCCAAGGGCATGGCCAACGCGGTGGCCGTTCTGGCCGTCGCCGACCGGGGCACCATGTTCGACCCGAGCGCCGTGTTCTACATGGACAAGCTGGTCGCCGGCCCCGAGGCCGCCGAGTTCGTCGACATCACCGCGCCGCCGGCCGTCAACATCCGCCGGGTCGCCAAGGCCAAGGGCAGCGCCGTCGAGGACGTCACCGTCATGGTGCTCGACCGCCCGCGCCACGACGGCCTCGTCCGGGAGATCCGCGAGGCCGGCGCCCGGATCAAGTTCATCACCGACGGCGACGTGGCCGGCGCCATCATGACCGCCCGCGAGGGCACCGGCGTCGACCTGCTGATGGGCATCGGCGGCACCCCGGAGGGCATCATCGCCGCCTGCGCGATGAAGTGCATGGGCGGCGTGATCCAGGGCCGCCTGTGGCCCAAGGACGACGCCGAGCGGCAGAAGGCCCTCGACGCCGGGCACGACCTGGACCGGGTGCTCACCACGAACGACCTGGTCAGCGGCGAGAACGTGTTCTTCGTCGCCACCGGCATCACGGACGGCGAGCTGCTGCGCGGTGTGCACTACCGCTCGGAGACCGCCACCACCAGCTCGCTGGTGATGCGCTCCAAGAGCGGCACCATCCGCGAGATCAACTCGGTGCACAAGCTGTCGAAGCTGCGGGCCTACAGCGCGATCGACTTCGACCGCGCCAACTGAGCCACGGGCACCGCGTCCCGGCGGCCCCGGCGGAATCCCCCCTCCGCCGGGGCCGCGGCGCGTCCGGCGCCCGTACCGCTCCTCAACCCGCTATCCGGCGACTCCCCGCGGCCGCCACCCGGGCCGCCTCGCGCAGCTCCGCGTCACGGCGGCGGCGCCGGGCCAGCACCACCCGCCGCTCGGCGGCCGTCAGCCCGCCCCACACGCCGTACGGCTCCGGCTGGGCCAGCGCGTGCTCCCGGCACTCCAGCAGCACCGGGCAGCGGGCACAGACCCGCTTCGCCTGCTCCTCGCGCGACAGCCGGGCCGCCGTGGGCTCCTTGGAGGGAGCGAAGAACAGCCCCACCTCGTCCCGGCGGCAGGCCGCCCCGGTGTGCCAGGGGTTGTCCTCCCCCGCGGGCGGCCCGCCCGCCGGGCCGCCCGGGGACTGCGCCTGCGGCCGGGGCGCCGGGGGGCGCTCCAGGACCTGTGCGGCGAGGACGGGCGAGGTGGTGCGGGACTCGATCGGATGCAGCACGGCCGTACTCCTGACGAGGCTCTCGGACACGGGGGAACCTCGCTCTCCTGCCCGGCTGCGAGCCCCCGCTGTCCAGCACCGAACCGGCCGCTGGGCCGCCTCCGGTGCACAGCCGTACAAGAAGCGATGTGCGGGATGACCTACCCCGATCAACCTCGATTCATGCACACTGCACGCAATCGGCTACGGAGTGCACCGAACGCAACGGCGGGCGTCCGACCGGGAGTTGATCCCCGCCCCGACGCCCGCCTCCGGCAACGCCCGCTACTCGGAGCCGAGTTGCTTGCGCACCCACTCCTTGACCTTCTTGCCCCGGCGCGGCTTCGCGTCACAACCGCCGAACACCGCAATGCCCTTGACCCGGACCACCGGCGCGTACGGGTCCGCCGCGGTCTGCTCCTTGACGTCGAAGCCGCCGAAGATGCCGACCCCGCTGCCGTGCAGGCTGACGTTCTCCGGCACCCGGATCTCGCAGCCGCCGAAGATCACCGTCACCTCGATCTCCACCTCGGGCGACTCGAACACGGCGTCCGTGAGGTCGATCTCCACCCCGCCGAAGGCCGCGAACGCCTTCAGGTGCGAGCCCACCCGCCAGCGGCCCCGGCGCGCGGCCCCGCCGAACACCGCCACCATCGACGGCGCCTCCTGGCGCGCGGGCGGCAGTTGCGGGGCGGCGGGGGCCGGCGCGGGGCGCGGGGCGTCCAGCGGCGGCTTCTCGAAGGAGAGCGGGCGGTGGGCGGGGAGGTCCCGGGTGAGCGGGACGAGTTCGCCGAAGGTCTTGGCGGAGTACGCGGCCTCGATCCGCTCCGCGTGCTCCTCCGCGTCCAGGCGGCCCTCGGCGTACGCGTCGCGCAGCAGCTCGGCGACACGCTCGCGGTCGGCGTCCGAGACGCGCATGTCCGCCTGCGCGACGGGGGCGTGCGACGGCGGCCCGGGGGCCGGCTCGGGTCGGCGCACGGGCTGCGGCTCGGGCCTGAACTCAGGCCTGGTTTCGGGCTTGTTCATCGATACGGGCGCCGGCACCGGCGGCTGCCCCGGGTCGTCCTGCGGCGGCGAGTTGTCCACGGGGCCAGCCTAGTGGGTCGCACTCCAGCACGAGTGAGGCCGGTCACGCCCGGTGCCCCGTCCGCGAACCCGCCGGGGCCGGGTCCTACCCTGGATGGTGCTTCGCCGACGCAGCCGGATCACCTGGACACCTAAGGACCGCCCCCATGGCTCCCACGCCAGACTTCGAGTACAGCGACCTCCTCCCCCTGGGCGCTGACCCGACCCCGTACCGCAAGCTCACCTCCGAAGGCGTCTCCACCTTCGAGGCCGGCGGCCGCACCTTCCTCCAGGTCGAGCCCGAGGCGCTGCGCCTGCTCACCGCCGAGGCGATGCACGACATCTCGCACTACCTGCGCCCCGCCCACCTCGCCCAGCTGCGCCGCATCCTGGACGACCCGGAGGCCAGCCCCAACGACCGCTTCGTGGCGCTCGACCTGCTGAAGAACGTCAACATCTCCGCCGGCGGCATCCTGCCGATGTGCCAGGACACCGGCACGGCGATCGTCATGGGCAAGCGCGGCCAGAACGTGCTGACCTCCGGCGCCGACGAGTCCGCCATCGCGCGCGGCGTGTACGACGCCTACACCAAGCTGAACCTGCGCTACTCCCAGATGGCCCCCGTGACCATGTGGGACGAGAAGAACACCGGCAACAACCTCCCGGCGCAGATCGAGCTGTACGCCACCGACGGCGACGCGTACAAGTTCCTCTTCATGGCCAAGGGCGGCGGCTCCGCCAACAAGTCGTACCTGTACCAGGAGACGAAGGCCATCCTGAACGAGGCCAGCATGCTCTCGTTCCTGGAGCAGAAGATCCGCTCGCTGGGCACCGCGGCCTGCCCGCCGTACCACCTGGCCATCGTGATCGGCGGCACCAGCGCCGAGTTCGCGCTCAAGACCGCCAAGTACGCCTCGGCGCACTACCTGGACAACCTGCCGACCGAGGGCAACGCGAAGACCGGCCACGGCTTCCGGGACCTGGAGCTGGAGGCCAAGGTCACCGAGCTGACCCAGAAGATCGGCATCGGCGCCCAGTTCGGCGGCAAGTACTTCTGCCACGACGTGCGCGTCGTCCGCCTGCCGCGCCACGGCGCCTCGCTGCCCGTCGCGATGGCCGTCTCCTGCTCGGCCGACCGCCAGGCGCTCGGCAAGATCACCGCCGAGGGCGTGTTCCTGGAGCAGCTGGAGACCGACCCGGCGAAGTACCTGCCGGAGACCACCGACGAACACCTCGACGACGACGTGGTGCGCGTCGACCTCAACCAGCCGATGTCGGCGATCCGCGCCGAGCTGTCCAAGTACCCGGTCAAGACCCGGCTCTCGCTCACCGGCACGCTGGTCGTCGCCCGGGACATCGCCCACGCCAAGATCAAGGAGCGCCTGGACGCCGGCGAGGGCATGCCCAAGTACCTCCAGGACCACCCGGTCTACTACGCGGGCCCGGCCAAGACCCCCGAGGGCTTCGCCTCCGGCTCCTTCGGCCCCACCACGGCCGGCCGGATGGACTCCTACGTCGACCAGTTCCAGGCCGCCGGCGGCTCCATGGTCATGCTCGCCAAGGGCAACCGCAGCAAGCAGGTCACCGACGCCTGCGCCGCCCACGGCGGCTTCTACCTCGGCTCCATCGGCGGCCCGGCCGCCCGCCTCGCCCAGGACTGCATCAAGAAGGTCGAGGTCCTGGAGTACGCCGAGCTGGGCATGGAGGCCGTCTGGCGCATCGAGGTCGAGGACTTCCCGGCCTTCATCGTCGTCGACGACAAGGGCAACGACTTCTTCCGCGAGACCACCGAGGGCCCGCTGATCACCAGCCTCCGCGTGCGCTCCAAGGAGTAGCCCCGCACCACTGCGCACTCCGCTCGCCCCGGCCGCCCCGCGCGGCCGGGGCGGTCTCCGTTCCCGGCGCGGCTCAGGCGTCGAAGTCGTACTCCAGGACGTAGGAGGCGGCGTCGAGGATCATCTCGTTGAGTTCGACGACCTGCCCCTCGTCGGCGAAGGCGGTGCGGCAGATGAGGATCACCGGGGTGCCCGCGCTCAGGTCGAGGCGGGAGGACTCCTCGGCGCTGGGCATCCGGGAGCGGACCTCCTCGCGGAAGTGGACGGGCTTCGCGCCGATCTCCGCGAGCCGGGCGTAGGTGCCGCCGGGGCCGGTGTCCTCGCGGGTGATGGCCGTCCCGGCGACGAGCAGGGCGGGCAGGTACGAGGTGGAGAGCAGCACCGGCTTGCCGTCCAGGACGAAGCGCCGGTGGCGTACGCACATCGGCGCCCCCGGGTCCACGCCCAGCACCCGGGCCACGTGCTCGGGCGCGCCCTGCTCGGTGACGGACACCTGGTCGACCACCAGGGTGCGGTTGTCGATGTCCGCCGACCATATGGACCGGCCCGACCCCCACTGCCCCTGCGCCAGCCGCTGGATGCCGCGCCGCCGCAGCGGCCGGAAGTCCCGGACGAACACCCCGGCCCCGCGGCGCGCCTCCGCGATGCCCTCGCTCTGCAGGACGCCGAGCGCCTGGCGGGCGGTCATCCGGGCCACGCCGTACTCGTCCATGAGGTCGTTCTCGCCGGGCAGGCGGTCGCCCGCACGGTAGCGGCCGGCGTCGATGGCCGCCTTGAGGGAGTCGGCGATCCGCTGGTACTTGGGCTGTTTCTCGCCACTGCTTCCGGTCATCGCCGCTCCCTCTGCCACGGATGAATCGTAGGCGCGCCCGCGGCTGCCGGTAAGGAGATACGACAACCGTTGACATCTCTAGAGATATTAGCTTCTCTAGAGATGCTGGCCAGTCGCCCACCACAGCGAGGAGCAGTGCGGTGAACATCCGGCAGCGCAGCGCCCCGGCCTACCGGCCCCGGGCCGGCGAACTCGTCCTCGACCGCAGAACCGGTCGCACCGGCATCTACATGGACACCCTCGGCGGCGAGCACTACCTCCGCCCCCAGGGCGGCGGCCGCGAATGGACCGCCGAACCCGACCACGTCTCCCCGGCCGCCACGGATCCCGAACCCCACGATTCAGCCGAATGCGATCAGGTCTCGTAATTACGACGAAATCCAGGCGAAAGCTGCATTTCGGGCTTTACCGCCCCCTGGGGTGAATCCGCAATTCCGGAAGACCCCCCGCGCACCGCCGGGCACGTTACGGATATCGGCGGTCACCTTGCGTGCACTACGGGCGCGAATCGGCCACCCGGTCAACCGGGCCGCCGAATTGACCGCCCGAAACGCACGCCGCCCCCGCGTCCGAAGCGGTCGCGGGGGCGGTGGGACAACCGGCTTACGGGTGGCCGGCGATGAGGTCCTGGGGGCCGTACGGCTTGCCCGGCTCATCGGTGGCCTGCTCGACTATGTGGTCGACCTCGTCACCGAACTCGCCGTTCTCGAGCGCCGCCTTCTGCTCGGCGGTCGGCGGGGTGTACCCGGCGGGGTTCGAGGTCGCGGCCACCGCGCCCTCGACGGTCTTGACCGCTTCCGCGGCCGCGGCCGGGACAGCGGCCGTCGTCCCGTTGTGGGGCGCCGTCGGTGCCGGGGTCTCGGTCTGGTCGTTGGCCATTGGGCGGCCGCCTTTCGGTCATCAATTGTGTCCTGCCCGACCTGCTTGGCGCGGGCGCGCGGACAGTATCGTAGGGTTGATTAAATGTCCGATAAACATCGCCCGGCTTGCGGTGCCGATCGATCAAGTCGGACGCCCGCCTAGGCTGAGGCACCACGGCGGGACCGCCGAACGCCCTCCGCAGAATCGACACCACAGGCCATCGGGGGACTTTCATGGATTTTCGGGAGACGCCGCCGTCCCCTGCGCTGCGCTTCCAAGTCCTGGGCCCGGTTCAAGCCTGGCTGGAGGGCAGGGAGCTCTCCCTCGGACCGCCCCAGCAGCAAGCCGTTCTGACCACCCTTCTGCTGCACGGCGGTCGCCCGGTCACCACGCAGGACCTGGTCGACGGCCTCTGGGGCGACCGGCCGCCGACCCAGGCGGTGGCCGCGCTCCGCACGTACGTCTCCCGCCTGCGCGCCGTCATCGAACCCAGCCGGGAGATCCGCAAGCCCGCCGAACTACTGGTCTCCGTGGCGGACGGCTACGCGCTGCGCGTCCCCGGCCCCGCCCTCGACCTGACGGTGTTCGAAGGGCTCACCACCCAGGCCACCGCCGCCCGCGTCTCGGGCGACAAGCACGAGGCGTACCGGCTGCTGGCCCAGGCCCTGGACATGTTCAGCGGCCGCCCGCTCACGGGCGTCCCCGGGCCTTACGCGGACGCCCAGCGGCTGCGACTGGCCGAGCGTCAGGTGACCGCCTCCGAGGAACTCTGCTCCACCGCCCTGGAGATCGGCCTCCACTCCGAGATCGTCGGCGAGCTCAACAACCTGACGGCGGAGCACCCGCTGCGGGAGCGGCCCCGCGAACTCCTGATGCTGGCGCTCTACCGCTGCGGGCGCCAGGCCGAGGCGCTGGGCGTCTACACCGACACCCGCAAGCTCCTGATCGAGGAGCTCGGGGTGGAGCCGGGCGCCGGCCTGTCCACGATGCACAACCGCATCCTCGCCGCGGACCCGACGCTGGTCCTGTCGGCCGCGGACGACGCCGCACCGCGCGAGGAGGGCCCGTCCACCCCTCCGGCACCGGCCCAACTCCCCGCCGACATCTCGGACTTCGCCGGGCGCTCCAACCTGGTGGACGACCTCTCCGAGATCCTGATGAGCGCCACCGGCCAGGCCGTCGTGGTGACCTCGCTGGCCGGGATCGGCGGTGTCGGCAAGACGACCCTGGCGGTGCACGTCGCCCACCGGGTGCGGTCCGTGTTCCCGGACGGCCAGCTCTACGTCGACCTGCGCGGCGCCGGTGCCTCGCCCGCCGACCCGGTGGCCGTGCTGGGCGACTTCCTGCACGCCCTCGGTGTCGCCGAGACCCCCGACTCGCTCGAACAGCGCTCCGCCCTCTACCGCTCGCTGCTCGCCAACCGGCGGATGCTCATCCTGCTCGACAACGCCCACGACGCCGAGCAGATCCGCCCGCTCATCCCCGGGGTCTCCGGCTCGGCCGTCCTCGCCACCAGCCGGTCCCGGCTCGCGGGGATCCCCGGGGCGCAGCTCTTCGACGTCGAGGAGCTCACCTCCGACGAGGCCCTGGCGCTGTTCTCGGCCATCGTCGGCGAGAGCCGGGTCAAGGCCGAGCCCGAAGCGGCGATGACCGTCGTCACCGCCTGCGGCTTCCTGCCGCTGGCCGTGCGCATCGCCGCCGCCCGGCTGGCCAGCCGCCCCCGCTGGAGCGTCTCGGACCTGGCCAGACGGTTAGCCGATCAGCGGCGACGCCTGGACGAGCTCCAGCTCGGCAACCTCGCGGTGGAGACCACCATCGGGCTCGGCTACGGACAGCTCTCCGAAGCGGAGGCCCGCGCCTTTCGGTTTCTCGCGCTGATCGACGCCCCGGACATCCCGCTCTCCGCCGCCGCCGCGCTGCTCGGGACGGACGACCTCACCGCCGAGGACCTCGCCGAGGCGCTGGTCGAGGCGAACATGCTGGAGTGCTTCTCCCCCGGCCGCTACCGGTACCACGACCTGCTCCGGCTCTACGCGCAGCGCAAGAACGAGCGGATCGGCGACACCGAGGCCCAGGCGGAGGCCGTCCACCGGCTCTTCGACCTGCTGGTCCCCACCATGCGCAACGCCGCCCAGGCCATCGAGCCGAACGGAACGCTGCCGGAGCTGATGACCACACCCGTCTCCTCGGGAATCCCCCTCGCGACCAGCGGCTCCGCGCGGGACTGGCTCCGCACCGAGGGCTCCCTGCTGCTGAGCTCCGTGGAGACGGCCGCGCGCGGTTCCGGTTCCCTGCACCGCCGCGCCATCGACCTGCTGAACCTCATGTTCAGCATCGACCCGGACCCGACCCGCGGCCCCCGGGGCAGCCGTGTCCTGGAGAGCATCAACCGCGACGCGGAGAGCCGCGGAGACTCGGTCGTCCTCGCCCGGGCGTATTTCGCCCTCGGCACCCTCCAGTCCGTCACCGGCGACTTCCCCGGCGCCGAACGGTCGTTGCGCCGCAGCCTCGACCACCAGGCGACGGACGACCCGGCCCTGATCCGGCTGGCCACGGCCAACACCCTGGGCATCATCCTGAGCATCGGGAACCGCCCGACCGAGGCCCTGCCGTTCCTCGAACAGGCGCTCGCCATCAACCGGCGGGTCGGCACGCCGATCGGCGGAGCCCGGCTGATCGCCAACATCGCGCGCGTCCAGCACCGGCTCGGCATGACCGAGACGGCGGTCAAGTCCGCCAGCGACGGCGTCGCCGCCGCCCGGGAGTCCAGGAACGGCCCGGTGCTCGCCCAGACGCTCTACCAGCTCGGGGTCATCCTCCCCGGCGCCGAGGCGGTCCCCCACCTCCAAGAGGCCCACGCGCTCTACCAGTCCCAGCAGAACCCGCTGTGGGAGGGCTACACCCTCGCCCGTCTCGCCTCCGCGCTGCTCGCGTCCGAGTTGTACGCCGAGGCGGCCGAGGCGGCCGACACCTCCCTGGCCATCGGCCAGGAGATCGACTCCGCCTACTGCCAGGGCCTCGCCAACGCCGCGCTCGGCGAAGCACTGCTGGCCCTCGCCCAGCCGGCCCGAGGACTCGCGTGCCTCTCGGAGGCCCACGCGATCTTCACGCGGCTCGGTGTGCCTGAGGCCTCCCCCGTGGCGGACCTCATCACCCGGCAGCACACCGAGCCTCCCTCATCTCCCCCCGCGCCGTGAGGCCTCCGTCCCCCGACGGAGCACCTCCCCCGATTCGCGTGTCGGCGCTCCCGCAGCCCCCCGGCTGCGGGAGCGCCCTCAACGCTTCCCCGGCGCTGACATCACTGTGCACCTCGCCGATTGACGTTCGATAAACGTCCTATTGTCAGCCTGCGGACCGCATATTTCCGCAGGTCAGCAACGCCACCCCGGCGCGCCATCCGGCGCGCGTGGTCCGGCGCACCACCCTGGCCGCAACCGTGTGCTTCCGCAAGCCCGCCCACATCCGTCCAAGCATGACGAGTTGGCCGGAAAGGGACCCCATGGCGCAGTGATCACGCATATTCTCGGATGCCAGTGCACACACGAGTGTCTGTCGGCAACACCCCGGCGGGGCCGGTGCGGGCGGAGGCCACGGGTGGAAGGGTGCCTCTCATCGTGACGACCGGACGGATATCCGACGCGTTCCCCGTCGACGAGGGCGAGGGCGCCGACCAGCGCGACCGCCGGGCCGCACGGGCCCTGCAGGCCGCCGAATTCGACTCGATCGGCGCCGGATACGGCGAGGCCTTCCCCGCGAAGGACGGCCAACTGGCCTGCGGGCGGCGTCTCCTGGAGGAGCTGGAGCCCGGCGCCCGCGTCCTGGACGTCGGCTGCGGCAGCGGGGACCCGACGGTCCGGCAGCTGACGGCCGGCGGGCTGCGGGTCACCGGTGTGGACCTCTCGGACGGGATGCTGGAGCTGGCCCGTACGGCGGGGCACCCGGGCGAGCACCCGCCCGCATTCCATCGGATCGACCTCTACGATCTGGCCACCGAGCGGGCCGCCGACGCCTGGAACGCCCCCGCCCTCGGCCCGGCGGGCGCCGGCTCCTTCGCCGCCGTCACCGCCTTCTTCTCGCTCATCATGCTGCCGCAGGACGACATCCCGACCGTCCTGACCAGGCTGCGGACCCTGCTGCGGCCGGGCGGACTGCTGGCCCTCGGCACGGTCGAGACCGACTTGGATCACGTTCCGCTTCCGTTCCTTGGCAGAGAGCTGCGGATCAGTGGTTATCTGAGGGAGGATTTGGAGCGGGTTCTGGTCGCCGCGGGTTTCACCGTCGAGGAGTGCTCGGGGCACCCGTACGCTCCGGCCAGTACCGCGCTGCCGCCGGAGGAACAGCTGTTCCTGTGCTGTCGGCGCGTCGGCTGACCACGGCCGACCCACGGCGGCCGGTGGCGGACGGCAGCCGGGAGCAGCACCTCAGCAGGGACGAGCACCACCGAACGACCCATCGACCACACCGATTCCAGGACAGGCAGCCGTGCGCGACCAGCTCAAGACCGAGGCGGGGCAGCCGCCCGCCGTCCCGGGCCCGCGTCGTCGTCCCCCGGCACCGGCGACGCCGGACGCCGAAGCACCCGGCCCCGAGGAACGCGGCACCGAGGAACGCGGCACCGGGGAACCCCGCGCCGGGAAGCCCCTCGCCGCCACGCCCGGCGTCGGGAACCTGCGGCCCGAGCCGGCCCGCGCCGAGGTGGCGGACCGCCTCGCCTACCTCGACTCCGCCACCCGCCGGATCAACACCGCCCTCGACCTGGCCGCGACCCTGCGCAACATCGGCCGGGTGCTGGTGCCGACCCTCGCCGACGCCGCCGTGATCCACCTGCGCGACCCGCTGCCCAACGTCGAGCGCGAGCCCGGCTTCCCGGAGGAGCTGCGCATCCACCACAGCGCCGGCACCCGGATCGGCCGCCGCGGCCGGCGCAACAGCCCGGACGACCGCAACCGCCACCGGTACGGCTCCCGCTCCTCCGCCGACGCCGGCCCCGCCACCCCGGTCACCCGCGGCGGCGCCCTCGCCCACGCCCTGCTGAGCCGCCGCCCCGCCGAGGCCGCCGTCCTCGGAAGCCCCGGCTCCGAGCGCACCGCCGCCCTGCTGCGCGAGCTGTACGGCACCCGGGGCCCGGCCCGGCTGGCGCCCGGCACCTCGGTGATCGCCCTGCCGCTGCGCGGCCGCAAGGCCGTCCTCGGGCTGCTGGTGCTGATACGCCGGCCCCCTGAACGCACCGGCCGTCCGGCGTTCGACGCCGCCGACACCGCGACGGCCGCCCTGCTGGCGACCCAGGCCGGGCTGGCCGTGGACACCGCGCTGCGGTACGCCCGCGAGTGGGAGATCGCCAACGAACTCCAGCGCAGCATGCTGCCGTTGCGCCTGCCGCAGCCGCACGGCGTCCGCCTCGCCCAGCGGTACCTGCCCGGGGAGCGCGGCGCGCAGGTCGGCGGGGACTGGTACGACGCCGTCCCGCTGCCCGGCAACCGCGTCGCCCTGATCGTCGGCGACGTGATGGGCCACTCGCTCACCTCGGCCGCCATCATGGGCCAACTGCGCACCAGCGCCCAGACGTTGGCCGCCCTCGACCTTCCGCCGCACGAGGTGCTCTACCACCTGGACGAGCAGGCGCAGCGGCTCGGCCGCGAGCAGCACCTGGCGACCTGCGTGTACGCGGTGTACGACCCGATCGCCAACCGGCTGGTGCTGGCCAACGCCGGTCACGTCCCGCCGGTGCTCGTACGGCCGGACGGCACGGCCGAGTTGGTGGAGCTGGACTCCGGGGCCCCGATCGGGGTCGGCGGGGTGGACTTCAACTCGGTGGAGCTGGCCGCCCCGCCCGGCTCGGCGCTGCTGCTGTTCACCGACGGCCTGGTGGAGACCCGCAGTCGCCCGCTCGGCGAGGGCCTGGAGCTGCTGCGCGCCAGGATCGAGAGCGCCCGCTGGCGCTCCCCCGAGCAGTTGTGCCAGGAGGCCCTGCGCATCCTGCCGCCCGGCGACCGGGGCGACGACATCGCGCTGCTGGGCGCCTGCTTCGACGGCATCCCGGCGGGGGACGTCGCGCACTGGTACCTGCAGCCGCGCAACGAGACCCCCGGGCGGGCCCGCCGGCTGGCCGCGCACACGCTGCGCCGCTGGGGGCTGGACGAGCTGAGCGAGGCCACCGAGCTGATGGTCAGCGAGCTGGTGACCAACGCCGTCCAGCACGCGACCCGCCCCGTCACCCTGAGCCTGGTGCGCACCACCCGGCTGCGCTGCGAGGTCGGGGACGACAGCCCGCTGCTGCCGCGCCCGCGCCGCACCGGCCCGGAGGACGAACGCGGGCGCGGGCTGCAGATAGTGGCCCGGTGCGCGGAGCGCTGGGGTGCGACCAGGCTGGGCACGGGCAAGGTGGTCTGGTTCGAACAGCGGCTGCCGCTGCCGAACCAGACCTAGACCCAATGCCGGTGACTTTGGTGCCTGAGCCTCGTTGGTTGTGGTGTGGCGAGGGTGGGGCAGGTCAAGGCGCCTGCGGGTGAGCGGTTGTCGGACC
>NZ_JBIWOW010000030.1:0-101702 GCF_044767945.1 Kitasatospora sp. NPDC101183
CCAGCCACCCCCCCCGCCCGCCCCGCGGGGCGGGGCGGGGGGGGGGGGGGCGCCCCGGCCCCCCGGGGGGGGCGCCCCGGGGGGGGCGCCGCCCCCCCCCCCCCCGCCACGGCTGGTGCGGGTGCGTCCCTTTTCTCAGTCTTCTTTTACGTCTATACGGTTGACACTTGGTCAGATGATGGGAAGTTCGGGAGGATAGCGCCGTGGCCATGTCACGGTCAAGGTCTATCTTTTCCGTGCACGCTTAGATCAAATGACGTCCACCTGTCTTTCATTTTGGTTTGCCGGGCTTTGGCCAAGAGCTGGCCCCGGTCGGGGAGGACGTCACAACGTTGAAGAACACCAGGAGATCCGCTGCGCTTGCCACGGCCGCGGCGGTCATAGTCACGCTCGGCTCGGGGCTCTTCCCGAGCAGCGCCGTCGCCGCCGGCTCGGCTCCGGCGCCCAGGGACCCGGCTGACGCCGTCCAGTCCGCCAACACGGAGCACAACATCCCGGGCCCGCTGACCGCGAAGGTGGAGGCCGAGCAGAAGGCCGCCACCGAGCAGCTGCTCAACGGGACCGCCCAGGTCGAGGAGCACAACGGCTCGACCAGCGTGAAGCTCGGCAAGGACAAGTACGTCGAGCTCAAGCGCGAGCGCACGGACAAGATCTTCACGATCCTCGTCGACTTCGGCGACCAGGTGGACAACACCACCAAGACCGCCGACGGCAAGGTCAAGTACGGCGGCGAGGCCGGCCCGAAGCACAACGAGATCGCGCAGCCGGACCGCGCGACCAACAACTCGACCGCCTGGCAGGCCGACTACAACCAGCAGCACTACCAGGACCTGTACTTCTCCAAGGACAAGGCCTCGCTGAAGACCTTCTACGAGAAGCAGTCCTCGGGCCGCTACTCGGTCGACGGCGTGGTCTCGGACTGGGTGCGGGTTCCGTGGAACGAGGCGCGGTACGGCTCGGACTACTGCGGCTCCAACGTCTGCGCCAGCGCCCAGGACCTGATCCGCGACGCCGTCGACATCTGGTACAAGGACCAGGTGGCGAAGGGTCAGACCAAGGAGCAGATCAAGGCCACCCTGGCGTCCTACGACCAGTGGGACCGCTACGGCTCGCACCACGACGGGAACTTCAACCAGCCCGACGGGTACATCGACCACTTCCAGATCGTGCACGCCGGCGAGGACAAGTCGGCCGGCGGCGGCAAGCAGGGCAGCAAGGCCCTGTGGGCGCACCGCAGCTACGTCTACGGCAACCTCCAGGGCACTGCCGGTCCGGACAACAACAAGCTCGGCGGCGTCCAGGTCGGTGACTCCGGCTTCTGGATCGGCGACTACACGATGCAGCCGGAGAACGGCGGCCTCGGCGTCTTCGCCCACGAGTACGGCCACGACCTCGGTCTGCCGGACCTCTACGACACCGTGGGCGGCGGCAAGGGCATCGACAACTCGGTCGGCTTCTGGTCGCTGATGTCCTCCGGTTCCTGGCTCGGCGAGGGCAAGGACACGATCGGCGACATGCCGAACGACCTCGACGCCTGGAGCAAGCTCCAGCTCGGCTGGCTCAAGGCGGACCACGCCAAGGCCGGCACGGAGTCGACGCACCACATCGGCCCGGCGGAGTACAACACCAACCTCCCGCAGGCCCTGGTCGTCGACCTGCCGAAGAAGAGCATCACCACCGACATCAACAAGCCGTTCAGCGGCAACAACGAGTGGTGGAGCGGCAGCGCCGACAACCTCAACGTCACGCTGACCCGTGACATCGACCTGACCGGCAGGACCAAGGCCAGCATCAACGCCAAGGCCTGGTACGAGCTGGAGCAGGACTTCGACTACGCCTTCGGCGAGGTCTCCGCGGACGGCGGCAAGACCTGGACCGTCGTGGACGGCACCTGGAACGGCACCGCCCTGCCCAAGGAGAACGGCCGCCCGGCCATCAGCGGCCTGACCGCCGCCTGGGGCGACCTGTCGTTCAACCTGGACGCCTACGCGGGCAAGCAGATCAAGTTCCGCTACCACAACACCACCGACGGCGGCCTGCACTACCGCGGCCTCGCGGTCGACAACATCTCGGTCGTCGCCGACGGTGCCACCGTCTTCAGCGATGACGTCGAGAACGGCGACAACGGCTGGGTCGCGGACGGCTTCAAGCGCTTCACCGGCTCGTACAGCAAGGACTACGCGCAGTACTACATCGCGGAGAACCGGCAGTACGTGTCCTTCGACCAGACCCTGAAGACCGGCCCGTACAACTTCGGCTTCGGTGCCGCCAAGCCCAACTGGGTCGAGCACTACGCCTACCAGCCCGGTCTGCTGATCTGGTACTGGGACGAGTCCCAGACCGACAACAACGTCAGCGTCCACCCCGGCCACGGCCAGGTCCTGCCGATCGACTCGCACCCGACGCCGCTCAAGTGGTCGGACGGCACCCTGATGCGCCCGCGCATGCAGGGCTTCGACTCGACCTTCGGCTCGCGCCGCGTCGGCCCGCTGACGCTGCACAAGAACGGTGTCGAGACGGTCATCCCGAAGGCCAAGGGCGTCGACGAGTTCAACGACCTCAAGTCCTGGTGGACCAAGGACAACCCGTACGCGGGTGTCGACGTGCCGAAGACCGGCACGAGCATCGAGGTCGAGAACGAGTCCTCGAACTACCTGGAGACCTGGATCCGCGTCCGTCCGGTCGACAACTACTGATCGAGCCGCACTCCGGTGACCACCCGGTGACCGGGTGCCGCTGATCTCCTTCCGTCCGGCCCGTCCCCGCTTCCGCGGGGGCGGGCCGGACGTCTTTTCGCGTCCCGAAACCCCGTCGGCGGGTGGTGCTGGTCACAGCGGAAGGGCCGGATACGAGCGCCGGTAGTAGGGCGCGGGCGGGGTGGTCCGAGGCCCCGAGGGCAGTACAGACGATCGGATTTCATGATCGTTGCTCCGTCAGCTTGAATCTCCGGCGCCTCGCTGACTACACGCCGTAGTACGTCACGCCGTTTGGGACTCCGCTCGGTGACCGTTACACCTGAGTGGTCCCCCGCTCGCTCAGCACGCGTCCCGAACGGGCCCTTCGTGCTGCCCTTTTGCGGCCCTTCTCGACCCGTGAGGTACGGCTGACGATGTCCACTGTCCCGCCCGTGGTGCCGGTCCTGCGCCGCCTCGCCGCCCGTACGGCGGTCGCCGCGGCGGCCTGGCAGCCCCGGCTCGGCCACGCCGTCCGCACCCACGCCGCCCCGCTGCGGGCCCTGGCCGCGCCCCGGCAGGGCACCCCTCAGGGCACTGCGCAGGGCACTTCTCAGGGCGCGGGGCAGGACGGGCCGCAGCACGGGCGCCACCGGGCCGAGCGGGAGCAGGCGGTGGCCGCGGCGGGGGCGGCGGCGGTGCTGCTGGCCGGGGCGCTCCTGGTGGCCTCGCCGGGCAGCGCCTCCGCGCAGACGGTGCGGCCGACCACGCCGGGCAGTTCGGCCTTCACGGCGGCGCAGGCGGCGGTGCCCAGCGCCGGGCTCGTCCAGGTCGCCGTGCCGAGCGCGTACAAGCTGCCGGACGAGGGGGACTCGGCGCAGGAGTTCGTGGCGGTGGCCGCCAACCTGGTGCCGGTGGAACCGGCCGGTCCCGGGGCCGCGCCGGCGGAGCACCCCGAGCCGCAGCCCGAGCCCGAGGCCCCGGCGGCGCCCGCCTGGTCGGCCCCGGCGCCGGGCGCGCCGACCAGCAACCCGTACGGGAAGGCCAACTCCGCGTACGCGGCGGGCTACCACACCGGGGTGGACTTCGCCGTCTCCCCGGGCACGCCGTTGCTGGCGGTCGGCGAGGCGACGGTGGTCTCGGCCGGCTGGGACGGCGCGTACGGCAAGGAGGTCGTGCTGCGGCTGGCGGACGGGCACTACGCGCAGTACGCGCACCTGTCCTCCGTCGCCGTGTCGGCCGGGCAGCGGGTGTCGGCGGGCGAGCGGATCGGGGCCTCCGGCAGCACCGGCAACTCGACCGGGCCGCACCTGCACTTCGAGATCCGCACCAGCAACCGCTACGGCGCCGTGGTCAACCCGATCGCGTACCTGGCCGACCACGGGGTCACCGCGTTCTGAGCCTTCAGGCGGTCGGGGCCCGGGTGCCGATCCGGCTGCCGATCTCGATCGACACCGTCCGGGCGACGGCGACGGCCTCCTCCAGCGAGTCCACGGACCGCGGCGCCTCGCCCCAGACGTTCTCGACCGGCGCCCCGCCGCCCCTGCCGCCCTTTCCGCCCTTGCCGTCCTGCTGGAGCAGGAACAGCGAGGTGTGGATGGTGAACAGCGAGATCGCGGCCCGCAGCCGGTCGTGGAAGTCGGCGTCCGGCCCGTGCACCAGCTGCATCATGGTGACGATCCGCTCCCGGAACGCCTGGCCGGCCGGGGAGTCCCGCATCGCGGGCTGGTTCTCGTGGAAGAAGCGCAGCAGCGGCGCCCGTTCGGCCATGCCGTCGGCGAAGCGGTTGATCAGCTCGTCGCGCACCCCGGGGCTCCAGGTCTGCTCGCGGCCCCACGCGATGGTCTCGTCGATCGGCGCGGACATCCGCTCGACGATGCCGAGGACGATGTCGTCCTTGGTCTTGAAGTGGTAGTAGAGCGCGGCCTTGGTGACGCCCAGCCGGTCGGCGATCTCCCGCAGCGAGGTCTGCTCGTAGCCCTGATCCGAGAACAGCTCCAGGGCGACCTCGATGATGCGCGCCCGGGTATCGCTTCGGGGGCTGTGCGGAGTGCCCATGGCCTGCCTCATGACTGCGTCGGTGACTGCTGCGGTCCGCCGGTGGCGTCCGCCCCGGGTCCATTCTCCCTGCCCGGGGGGCCGGACGGGAAACTAACTTGACGACCGGCTAGGAAACAACCTACCGTACCGACGATCGATAAACTAGCCGGGCGACAAGTAAGTGATCCACAGCCGCTGACGCCGCCCGAGACACCTCCGGGAGACCCACCCCATGTCACAGTCCAAGACCGCCGGCACGGCCCCGGAGGACAAGAAACCCGAGGAGGAGATGCCGCGCTCCCCGCGCGAGATCCGCCTCGTGATGATCGGCCTGGTCGTCACCATGCTCCTGGCCATGCTCGACAACCTGATCGTCGGCACCGCCATGCCGACCATCGTCGGCGACCTCGGCGGCGCCGAGCACCTGTCCTGGGTCGTCACCGCCTACACCCTGGCCACCGCCGCCTCCACCCCGATCTGGGGCAAGCTCGGCGACCTCTACGGCCGCAAGGGCACCTTCCTCATCTCGATCGTGATCTTCCTGGTGGGCTCGGCGCTGTCCGGCCTGTCGCAGACCATGAACGAGCTGATCGGCTTCCGCGCCCTCCAGGGCCTGGGCGCCGGCGGTCTGATGGTCGGCGTCATGTCGATCATGGGCGCGCTGGTGCCGCCGCGTGAGCGCGGCAAGTACCAGGGCCTGTTCGCCGCGGTGATGGCCCTGGCCACCATCGGCGGCCCGCTCGTCGGCGGCTTCATCACCGACCACCTGAGCTGGCACTGGACCTTCTACATCAACCTGCCGCTCGGCGTCATAGCGCTCGCCGTCGTCACCGTCACGCTGAAGCTGCCCAAGGTCCGCAGCACCGCCCGGATCGACTACCTGGGCGCCCTGCTGCTCACCACCGGCATCGTCTCGCTCACCCTGATCACCACCTGGGGCGGCCAGCAGTACGCCTGGGGCTCCAAGCACATCATCGGCCTGGCCGTGCTGGCCGTCGCCGCCCTGATCGCCTTCTGCTACGTGGAGCAGCGGGTCGAGGAGCCGATGCTGCCGCTGAGCCTGTTCCGCAACCTGAACTTCACGATGGTCTCGATCATCGGCTTCATCGTCGGCTTCGTGATGTTCGGCTCGACCGTCTTCCTGCCGCTCTACCAGCAGATCGTCCAGGGCGCCTCGGCGACCAACTCCGGGCTGCTGCTGATGCCGATGATGCTCGGCATGCTGGTCGTCTCGCTGGTGGTCGGCCAGACCGTCACCAAGACCGGCAAGTACCGGATCTTCCCGATCATCGGCACCGTGGTGATGGCCGCGGGCATGTTCCTGCTCTCCACCATGGGCACCGAGACCAGCCGCCTCACCTCGGCCTGCTGGATGCTCGTGCTCGGCGCGGGCATGGGCTTCCTGATGCAGATCACCATGCTGCTCGCGCAGAACAGCGTGGAGCTCAAGGACATGGGCGTGGCCAGCTCCACCGCCACCCTGTTCCGCACCATCGGCGGTTCCTTCGGTGTGGCGCTGTTCGGCGCGCTGTTCAACAACCGGGTCGCCGACACCATGAAGGAGCGCCTGGGCGAGGCTGCCGGGGCCGGGGGCGGCGTGAAGGACCCGAGCCAGGTGAGCCCGGCCGTGCTGCGCACCATGAAGCCCGAGATCCAGGACGCCTACCACCACGCGGTGTCCAACGGCATGCACACCGTCTTCCTGTGGGGCGCGGCGGTGGCCATCATCGCGCTGGCCGCCGCGGTGTTCATCCGCGAGGTGCCGCTGCGCGGCGCCGCGCCGGGCGAGAAGCCGGCCGAGGCCTCGCTGGAGGCCGCGGCCGTCTGACGGCCGCGTCGTGAGGACGGACGGCGCCCCCGGGAGGCTTCTCCCGGGGGCGCCGTCGTGTACGGGCGTCGCTTCCTCGGGCGGTGCTTCTCGGGTGGTGCGGTCCTCAGGCAGTGCGGTCCTCGGGCGGTACCGTCCTCAGACGGGCAGGCGGTAGACGCCCTGCTCGACGGGCTCGACCAGACCGTCCGCGACCAGGCCGTCCAGGGCGCGGGCGCGCTGGACGGCGTCCGGCCAGACCACGTCCAGCCGGGCCTGCGGGACGCTCCCGTGCGCCTCGCGCAGGACGGCGAGGAGCTTGCCGCGCACCTGGCGGTCCGTCCCCTCGTACGTCTGGCCCCGGCGGGCCGGGCCCTCGTACGGCGGGCGGCCGGCGCGCTGCCAGGCGCAGTTCTCGAACAGCGGGCAGTCGCCGCACTCCGGGCCGCGGGCGGTGCAGACCAGGGCGCCCAGCTCCATCACGCCGACCGCCCAGGTGGCGGCCGTCCCGGCGTCCTCGGGCAGCAGGGCGGTCGCGGTGCGGCGCTCGGCGGCGGTGGTGGCCTGGGCCGGGTACTCGACGCCCGTCACGGCGCGGGCGAAGACCCTGCGGACGTTGGTGTCCAGCACGACGTGCCGCTGGCGGAAGGCGAAGGAGGCCACGGCGGCGGCGGTGTACTCCCCCACCCCGGGCAGGGAGAGCAGGGTGGCGTGGTCGTCGGGGACCTCGCCGTCGTGCTCCTCGGTGATCGCCACGGCGGCGGCGTGCAGCCGCAGGGCGCGGCGGGGGTAGCCGAGGCGGCCCCACATCCGTACGGCCTCGCCGGAGGAGTCGGCGGCGAGGTCGGCGGGGGTGGGCCAGCGGGTCATCCAGGCGTGCCAGGCGGGCAGCACCCGCTTGACCGGGGTCTGCTGGAGCATGAACTCGCTCACCATGACGCCCCAGGGCGTGGCCTCGGGCGCCCGCCAGGGCAGGTCGCGCTTGCTGGTCTCGTACCAGTCGAGGACGGTGCTGTGCAGCAGGGGCAGGGGCATCGTGAGCCCGTGCGCGGCGACGGGGGCGGCGGAGGCGGTGGTGATGGCAGTCATGGCCCTTCGATCCTCCCATGCCGCCCGGGGTCGCCGAAGAGGAGTAATGAATTCCGGATGATCCCGGGAATTCACCGGAATTCACCGCCCCGGGGCTCCCTCGAACGGCGCAAATGGCGGATCATGTGAAGGAAGGGGCGACTGTGCGGTGTTGGTGAGTCAGGAGACTCACACAGTCTCGTAGAGTTCGGGTGTGCCCTCTCTGCGTCAACCCGTGGGACCACTGCCGGCCTCGATCTACTGGCGCCGGCGCCTCGTCGTGCTCGCCGCCGTCGTGGCGGTCGTCGCCCTGATCGCCTGGCTGATGACCGACCAGGGCGGGGGCGGTGACGGCGGCTCACAGAGCAAGGCCGCCCAGGCCGTGCCGTCCCAGTCCCAGACCCCCGCCCAGGCCATCACGCCCGGCGCCCCCTCCTCCGGCCCCGCGGCCCCTCCCGGCGGCGGCTCGACCGGCGGCGCGGGCGGCAGCGGCGGCGCCTCCGGCTCCGGCGGCGAGGTGAGCCTCAACGGCGGTGCGACGGGCGGCGCCCCGGCCTCCTCCGGCGGGAGCGGCTCGACCGGCTCCTCCTCGGGCGGCGGCGCGGGCGGTGCCGGCGGCACGGGCGGCACCCCGCCGGTGAACACGGGCGAGGTGATGAAGCTCCCGGTCTGCACCGCCTCGCAGCTCGCACTGGAGCTGACGCCCACCCAGACCCCGTACCAGCCCAAGGACAAGCCGCAGCTCGTCCTGACGGTCAAGAACTCCTCGGGCGCCACCTGCCGGGTCAACTTCGGCCGGACGGCCTCCGCGATCACCGTCAGCTCGACCAGCAACGAGCGGATCTGGAGCTCCGGCGACTGCCCCGCCGACAAGAGCGAGCAGTGGGTGCAGATCGCGGCCAACGGCAGCCAGGGCGAGACCTTCACCTGGGACCGGCTGCGCAGCAAGCTCGGCTGCGCCTCCCCCGACCCGGCTCCGGCGGCGAACGGCACCTACCAGGTGCTCGCCGAGCTCGTCCTGCCGACGAACGACAAGGTCGCGGCGCGGGCCTCGATCCGCCTGGACCCCTGAGGGCCGGTCACCCACGCCGACGAAGGGAGCCCCCGACCGAACCGGTCGGGGGCTCCCTTCGTCGGCGCCGTCTCAGACGTAGCGTTCCAGGATGGACGATTCGGCGAGGCGGGAGAGGCCCTCGCGGACGGAGCGGGCCCGGGTCTCGCCGACGCCCTCGACCGTCTGCAGGTCGTCGATGCTCGCGGCGAGCAGCTTCTGCAGGCCGCCGAAGTGCTCGACCAGGCGCTCTATCACCGTGTTGGGCAGGCGCGGGATCTTCGCCAGCAGCCGGTAGCCGCGCGGCGAGACGGCGGAGTCCAGGGACTCGGGCGAGCCCGAGTAGCCGAGCGCCTTGGCGACGGTCTGGAGGTCCAGCAGCTCGGCGTGGGTGAGCGCCTCCAGGTCGGCCAGCACCTCGTTGACCGTCCGGCCCTTCTTGGCGGCCCGCTCCGGGAAGTAGTCCCGGGCGACCAGCTCGCGCTCCGGCTCCACGCCCGCGATCAGCTCGTCCAGCTGGAGCGAGAGGAGGCGGCCGTCGATGCCGAGCTCCAGCACGTAGCCGGCGATCTCGGTGGCGATCAGCCGGACCATCTCCAGCCGCTGGGCGACGGCGGTGACGTCCCGGACCGTCACCAGGTCCTCGATCTCCAGGGCGGAGAGCGTGCCGGCCACCTCGTCCAGGCGCAGCTTGTAGCGCTCCAGGGTGGCCAGCGCCTGGTTGGCGCGGGAGAGGACGGTGGTGGAGTCCTCCAGGACGCGGCGGGTGCCGTTGACGTACATGGCGATCAGCCGCATCGAGTGCGAGACGGCGACCACCGGGTACCCGGTCTGACGGTTGACCCGCTCGGCGGTGCGGTGGCGGGTGCCGGTCTCGTCGGTGGGGATGGTGGAGTCCGGCATCAGGTGGACGCCTGCCCGGACGATCTTGGTGATGTCCTTGTCGAGCACCACCGCGCCGTCCAGCTTGCACAGCTCGCGCAGGCGGGTGGCGGTGAACTCGACGTCCAGGACGAAGCCGCCGGTGCAGATCGACTCGACGGTCTTGTCGAAGCCCAGCACGATCAGGCCGCCCGTGTTGGCCCGCAGGACCCGTTCCAGGCCGTCACGCAGGGCGGTGCCGGGCGCGATGGCGGTGAGGGAGGCCCGCAGCAGGGCCTCCTCGCGGGAGGCCTTGTCCGCCCCCCGGTCGCTGGGTGCCACGTGATTCCTCCGGTCGACCCCGTGCCGCGCGCCTCGCGCCGTGCGCCGGTCCGCGGTCTGTTGCTCTGTCGCTCAGTACCGCTCGGTACTGCCTTCTGGCCAATGAGACTGGGGAAAGTCTAACTGCGTGCGGCTTCGGCAGGGCTTGGGTCAGTGCAGTTCGTCGGAGTCGAGCGGCTCCCAGCCGTCCATCAGCTCCTCGGCGTAGGCCGCGACCCGGGGTTCGCGGGGCGCCGGCGGGGCCGACGCGGCCTCACCCCGCGCCTCACCGCGCGGCTTGGCGGACGCGCGGCGGCGGCCCGGGATCGCCCGCAGCGCCTCGCCGATGTCCGCCACCTCGACGACCTTCATGCCCGGGGGCACCTTGCCCGGGTCCGGCGGGACGAGGGCGTGGGTGAAGCCCAGCCGGTGCGCCTCGGCGAGGCGGCGCTGCACACCCGTCACCCGCCGCACCTCGCCCGCGAGGCCGACCTCACCGATCGCCACCAGGTTGTTGGGCAGCGGGGTGTCGGTGGAGGAGGAGGCCACGGCGAGCGCCACCGCGAGGTCCGCGGACGGCTCCGTCAGCTTCACCCCGCCGACCGTCGCGGTGTAGATGTCCTGCTTGCCGAGCTTGACGCCGCCGTGGCGCTCGACCACGGCCAGGATCATCGCGATCCGGGGCGACTCCAGCCCCGAGGTCGTACGGCGCGGGGAGGGGATCTGCGAATCCACCATCAGTGCCTGCACCTCGGCGACCAGCGGGCGCTTGCCCTCCAGGGTGACGGTGAGGCAGGTGCCCGGGACGGGCTTGTCACGCCTGGTCAGGAAGAGGCCGGATGGGTCGGCCAGGCCCACGATGCCCTCGTCGTGCAGCTCGAAGCAGCCGACCTCGTCCGTCGCGCCGTAGCGGTTCTTGACCCCGCGGATCAGGCGCAGCCGGGCGTGGCGGTCCCCCTCGAAGCTCAGCACCACGTCCACCAGGTGCTCCAGCAGGCGGGGGCCGGCGATCTGGCCGTCCTTGGTGACGTGGCCGACCAGCAGGGTGGCCATGCCGCGCTCCTTGGAGGCGCGGATCAGCGCGCCCGCCACCTCGCGGACCTGGGCCGGGCCGCCGGGGGCGCCGTCCAGCTCGGCGGAGGCGATGGTCTGCACCGAGTCCAGGATCAGCAGACCGGGGTTGACGGCCTCGACGTGGCCGAGGACGGCGCCGAGGTCCTGCTCGGCGGCGAGGTAGAGGTGCTCGGAGAGGGCGTTGATCCGGTCGGCGCGCAGCCGGACCTGGCTCGCGGACTCCTCGCCCGTGACGTAGAGCGTGCGGTGCCGGTCGGTGGCCGCCTTGGCGGCGACGTCCAGCAGGAGGGTGGACTTGCCGACGCCGGGCTCGCCGGCCAGCAGCACCACCGCGCCGGGGACGAGGCCGCCGCCGAGCACGCGGTCCAGCTCCGGGACGCCCGTCGAGCGGGCCGTCGCGACCTGGCCGTCCACCTGGGCGATCGGGCGGGCGGGCGCGCTGACGGGGCCCGCGGCGGTGGTGCGGATCGGGACCGCGCCGTACTCCTCGACCGTGCCCCAGGCGTTGCACTCCGGGCAGCGGCCGACCCACTTGGGCAGCTGGTTGCCGCACTCGGTGCAGCGGTACGCCGGGCGGGGCTTGGCGGTGGTCTTGGAACGCGGTGGCATGCGGCCCACGGTAGCGCCTGGGTACGACAGCGGTGGTGCGCCACAGGACGCGCCGGGCATCCACACAGATGGGCGATGTTGTTACCCGAAAGAAGTACATACGCGGCGAATGGCGGGGGTGAGGGGCCAGGGGTGCCTACCTTCGGACGGGTGACAACGCGTATCGAAGGGACGCCGGGGGTCGTCGCCGGGGCTGCCGGGTTCGCTCGTTCGGGGTTCGCCCGCTCCGGGCGGGCCGTCGGCGGGGTGCGGGACGAGGCGGTGCGGGACGAGGCGGTGCGGGCCGCGTACGAGCGGCAGGAGGACGGGCTGTTCACGTACTGCCTGTCGGTGCTGTGCGAGCACGACGCGGCGGCGGAGGCGCTGGGCGAGGTGCGGGAGCTGGCGCGGCGGCACGCGGGGCGGCTGGCGGAGGCGGGGCTGGTGCGGGCCTGGCTGTTCGCGGTGGCGCGGTACTGCTGCTTGCGGCGGTTGGCGGGCTGTCCGGGGTCTCCGGGCTCTCCGGGTGGGACGGGGGTTCGTTCGGAGGCCTCGGAGGTTTCGGAGGTCGAGGCGGCCCGGCGGCGGCGGGAGTTGGCCTCGCTCGCCTGGCCGGAGGCGGCCGGCACCGATCCGGAGCAGCGGGAGGCGCTGGAGCTGTCGGTGCGGCACCGGCTGACGCCGCTGGAGGTCGCGGCGGTGCTGGGGCTGCCGTTCGAGCGGACCAGGGCGCTGCTGGGCGGGGCGGAGGCGGAGGTCGCGCGGACGCGGGCGGCGCTGCTGGTGCTCGGCGTGGGCAGCTGCCCGGAGCTGGACAGGCTCGGCGGGGCCGGGGCGGAGTCCTGGCGGGACTGGGTGCTCGGGCCGGCGCTGCGGCGGGAGCTGGTGCAGCACGTGGTGGACTGCCCGACCTGCCGGGGGACGGCCGAGCGGGTGGCGGCGGACGAGGCGGGGGCGGAGGGGGTGTCGGGGCTGCCGCTGCTGGGGGCTCCGGTGGCGGCTTCGGCTGCTTCTGCGGCCTCTGCGGCGGGGGTCCTGCCGGTGGAGCCGGGGCTGCGGTTCGACCACGGCGGGTTCCCCCGGCACCGGGCTCCGGACACCGGGCGGGGGCGGGCGGTGCGGCGGCGGATGGTGACCACCGGGGTGCTCGCGGCGGTGCTGGCGGCGCCGGTGGTCGCGCTGTGGGCCGGGCACCGGAGCGGCGGCGGGGCGGGGTCGGCGGCCTCGGTGTCGGCGGTGCGGGTGGACGAGGAGGGGCGGCGCCCGGCGGGCTCGGCGGTGACGGGGGCGGCGGGGGCCTCGGTGGGGGTGGCCGCGGCGGAGATGCCGGGGCTGGAGCTGACCGGGGTGGTCGGAGGTGGTGCAGAAACGTTGCTGCCCGGTTTTCCGCGACTCGGCCTGCAGGGCCCGCTGGTCCCCGTCCCCGGTCGCGGCGCGACGCCGATCGGCAACCCCACACTGGTCGCCGCCCCGGCCCGGGCCGAGCCGCCCGCCCCGGGGGCGGGGGACGCGACGGGCGGGCTGCTCACCGTCGAGGCCGGGGAGTACGGCAGCCGTACCGTCCTCACGCTCACCAACTCCGGTGCCACGGAGATCCGTTGGCGGGCCGTGACGGAGGCCGGCTGGCTGCGGCTCAGCCGCGACTCGGGGACGCTGGCGCCCGGGCAGCGGATCACGGTGATCGTCACCGTGGACGAGGACCTGGCCCCGGCCGGGCACTGGACCGCCCGGATCGCCCTGCCGCCCTCGCAGGCGGTGGTCACCCTGGAGGGCGGCCCGCACAACCGCGGCGGGGACGGGGGCGCCTCGTCGCCGGCCTCGCCCACGGCGACGGCTTCGCCTTCGAGCCCCTCCCCTACGGCCACGGCGACGGCGCGGCCGAGCGGGACGGCCACGGCGTCCCCGACGCACTCGCCCTCGGCGACGCCGAGCGGCACGGCCTCGGCCACCGCGCACCCGCCGTCCCCCTCGGCGTCGCCCTCGGGGACGACGACGCCGTAGGGCTGCGGGGAAGGCGGGCGGGACGGAATGAACAAGGCACGGAGGTGTGGAGCGCGCGCCTCGCGGATGGAGGGACGGGGAACCGGCGTTGTGCCGGCGGGTGCGAGGCCGATGCGGCTCGGGCACCTCGCGGTGGCGGGAACGCCGTCGTGCGGGCGGTCCCCGGGCGGCGGTCAGCACGGCACGGGCGCCTCCCGGCCGGGAGGTGGGGATCGGCCCGGACAGCGGTGGTCCGGCGGGGGCCTGAGGCGGACGTTGACGGGCGGCCCGGGGCGGGGCCGACGCAGCGCGAGCGCCGCCCGACCGAAGGCCCCGGCGGGTGCCGTCAGGTGCGGTGGATCGGGGGGAGGTGGTAGGTGCCGTCGAGGACGCGGGGGCCGGGTTGGTAGAGGCGGAGGATGGGGCGGAACTCGGCGGGTGGGGTGGGGAGCCAGTTGGCGGCGGCGCTGGGGTCCTCGGGTTGGTCGTGCTGGAGGGTGAGGGTGAGGGAGCCGTCCGGGGCGTGGTGGAGGCCGGGGGTGCGGTCGCCGATCGCGTAGCGGTCGATGGGGTTCTCGACCAGGTGGTAGTCGGGGAGCGAGTACATGGTGACGGACCAGAAGGCCCCGGCCGGCGGCGGCTGGTCGAAGCGGAGGGTGTAGCTGTGCTCGCCGCTGAGCGGGCGGCCGTCGGAGTCGTCGTACGTCATCGCGTACGTGGCCTCGTAGGCGTGGTTGCCCCAGAGGCCGGCGCGGGCGGCGGCGGCGCGGGTGAGGTAGGCGGCGCGGCGGTCGGGGATGCGCCACTCGGGGTCGTCGAGGGTGCCGGGGCCGAGGTGGTCGACGTTGTAGTCGAAGAGGTGCAGGGCCGTGCGCCATTCGCCGGGCGGCTGGTCCTCGCCCGGGCGGGTGGCGTCCTCGACGCGTTCGCGGCCGGCGGCGAGGCCCTTGGCGAGGGCGAGGGTCCATTCGTCGGCGGCGGCGCGGTACGGGGAGGGGCCCTCGTCGAGCAGGCCGAGCGGGGCGAAGCGGCGTTCGTACTCGATGTCCGGAGTGGCGGGCGGGAAGGCGCGCATCCAGACCCGCAGGCGTTCGAAGAAGGCGAGGCGTTCGGGCACCTCGGGGTCGGGCTCGGGCAGGCCGGCGACCAGGCCGCCGGGTTCCAGCGGGTTCAGCGTCAGGTCGGCCTGGAGCGCCCGGACGCGGGGCAGGTCCTCCGGGCCGTCGCAGGCGAAGCGGCCGACGAGCGTGCCGATCGTGGTCGGCATCTCGATCACCCGGCCCGGGTCGGGCGCGGTGCCGTGCCAGGCGGGCGGGACGATCAGCCAGGTCTGCGCGTCGGTGCCGGTGGCGCGGCGGCCGAGGTAGGCGACGTTGTCCGTCCAGGCGTCGATGAACTGCAGCACGTAGTAGGCGCCGGCGGTGTCCGGGACGTGCAGCACCTGGGGGCCCTCGGAGAGGTCGAGCTGGGCGATCGAGTAGACGGTGTCGTTGTTGACGGAGACGAAGCGGTCGCCTGGGCCGGCCAGGCGGGTGGCGTGGCCGAAGCGGTTGTACGGCGCCGGCGGGAGGGTGCCCAGGCCGCCCTTGGAGAAGCGCTCGACCATGGTCAGGCCGGCGACGAGCGGGTAGCCGTAGACGTACGCGTCGGCGGCCAGGGCTTCCAGCTCGGGCTGGGTCATCGGGGGTCCTCCGGTCCGGGCGGATCGCCCCGGCACGGGCGTATCGGCTGATTTCCGTACACGTCGGATGCTAGGTGGGGGTGCGCGCAGCGGCACCCCGGGCGGCGGCACCCCGGGCAGGCTCTGCCGAAGGCTAAGCCGGGCGTACGGGCGGCGCGGAGCGGAGAAGCTGGGCGGTATGAAGATCCTGCTGCTCGGTGGCTCCTCCTTCCTCGGACGGGCCTACGCCGCCGAGGCCCTCGCCCGCGGCCACCTGGTCACCACCTTCAACCGGGGCCGCAGCGGCGCCGACCTGCCCGGCGCCGAGGCCGTCCGGGGAGACCGCGACAGCGCCGAGGACCTCGCCCGGCTGGTCGAGGGCCGCACCTGGGACGCCGTGGTCGACACCTCCGCCCAGCAGCCCGCCCAGGCCGCGCTCTCCGCCCGGCTGCTGCGCGGGCGGGCCGGCCACTACACCGTCGTCTCCTCGCTGCACGCCTACGCCGACTGGGGCCCGCAGGTGGTCGACGAGGACTCCGCGCTCCTCCCCTGCCCCGCCGACACCCCGCCCGGGCAGCCGTTCGGCCGCGAGCTGAAGGCCGGCTGCGAGCGGGCGGTGCAGGAGGGGTTCGGCGCCGACCGCACGCTGGTCCTCAGCAGCGGGCTGCTCATCGGGCCGTACGAGTTCGGCGGGCGGCTGCCCTGGTGGCTGGAGCGGATGGCGCGCGGCGGGCGGGTGCTCGCCCCCGGCGACCCGGGCCGGACGATGCAGGTGATCGACGTCCGGGACTTCGCCGCCTTCGGGCTCGACCGGCTGACGGACGGAACGGCGGGCCGGTTCGTCACCACGGCCCCGCCCGGGCGGCTCACCTTCGGGCAGTGGCTGGAGACCTGCCGGGAGCTCGCGGGCCCGGCAGGCACCGAGCTGGTCCGGGTCGAGGACGGGCCGCTGCTCGCCGAAGGGCCGGACCAGGTCACGCCCTGGATCGAACTCCCCTTCTGGGCGCCGGACCTGCCGGACTGGCAGGGCATCTGGCGGGCCGACAGCCGCCGTGCCGAGGCGGCCGGCCTGCGCTGCCGCCCGTTCGCCGAGACGGCCCGGGACACCTGGGAGTGGCTGCGCACGCGCGAGCCCGTCGAGGACACGGACGCCGAGGGGCGCAAGGGGCGGCCGGAGGCGCCGTTCCGGCAGGGGATCGAACCCGCCAAGGAGCAGCGGCTGTTGGCCGCGCACGGCTGAGGACGGCCGAGCGCTGCCGAGCGCTGCCGAGGTCGGCGGGAGGCCGGGGGTGGCCTCCCGCCGTCGCGGCTCAGTGGCTGCGGCGCGTCACCAGCTCGGCGAGGGCCAGCAGTTCGTCCGCCGCGGACGGCTCCGGGACGGCGACGGCCAACTGCGCCATCGCCGCGGCCATCCGCTCGCAGGACTCGCCCTGCGCCCAGCCGCGCCCGCCGGCGCCCTCGACGGCCTCCGCGCACTGGGCCAACTCCTCGGCGCTGAGCGCGCGTTCGAGGACGTACAGCTCGCCGAGCCGCCGCCCCTCGGGGGTGTCGGAGCCGAGCGCCGCGACCACCGGCAGCGACTTCTTGCGGGCGACGAGGTCCGCGCCGACCGGCTTGCCCGTCACGGCCGGGTCCCCCCAGATGCCGATCAGGTCGTCGATCAGCTGGAACGCGAGGCCGATCTCCCGGCCGAAGCCGTCCATCGCCTGGGCCGCCTCGGCGGAGGCGCCGCCGTACAGGGCGCCCATCGCGCAGGCGGCGCCGAGCAGCGCGCCGGTCTTGGCCTCGGCCATCGCCAGGCACTCGGTGAGGGAGACGTCGTTGCGCTGCTCGAAGGCGCAGTCGATCTGCTGGCCCTCGCAGAGCTCGACCACGCAGTCGGTGAGGCGGCGGATGGAGTCGCGGGCGGCCGGGTGCGCGTCCTCGGCGAGCAGGCGCAGGGCCAGGGAGTGCATGGCGTCCCCGGCGAGGATGGCCTCGGTGGTGCCGAACACCCGCCAGGCGGTGGGGCGGTGGCGTCGGGTGTCGTCCCGGTCGATGACGTCGTCGTGGAGCAGGGTGAAGTTGTGCACCAGCTCCACCGCCGCCGCTGCCGCGGTGGCCTCCGCCGGGGAGCCGCCCAGCGCCTGGGCGGCCGCGAGGACCATGGCGGGCCGGATCGCCTTGCCGGAGGAGGAGGTTGAGGGCGCGCCGTCCGCCTCCCACCAGCCGAAGTGGTAGCCGGCGACCTTGCGCATCGCGCCGGGCAGCGAGTCGACGGCCTCGCGCAGGACGGGGTCGACGAGCTTGCGGGCCCGCTCGATGACGTCCGCGGCCTCGGCCCCCTCCCGGTGCTCGGGCCGCTCCTCGTGCGCTCGCTCCAGCGTGGGACTCGTCATGGGTTTCTCTCCCCCTGTGGACGGCTGTCGGGCGGCGCCTGGGGCCAGGCGCCGCGGGTGGGCGGCCGTGAGCCGGCCGGAACGTGCTCGGCCGGCCGGCTCACGGTTTTCCTGCTCGGCGGTTTCCGGCGGTTTCCGGTTCACCGGGAGTTCCCCCGGCTCCGTTCCTTCCCGCTTTTCGGCCACCGTTTTCCGGCGACGCCCGTCAGCGCTGCGCGATGTCCACGTTCTCCAGCACGCCGACCGCGTCCGGAACGAGGATCGCGGCGGAGTAGTAGAGGCTCACCAGGTAGGAGATGATGGCCTTCTCGTCGATCCCCATGAAACGCACCGAGAGGCTCGGCTGGTATTCGTCCGGAATTCCGGCCTGCTGCAGGCCGATGACGCCCTGGTTGTCCTCGCCGACCCGCATCGCGATGATCGACGTGGTGTGGCCGCCGATGACCGGGATCTTGTTGCACGGGAAGATCGGCACCCCGCGCCACGAGGAGATGTGCTTGCCGTCCACCTCGACCGTGCCCGGGTAGAGGCCGCGACTGTTGCACTCGCGGCCGAAGGCGGCGATGGCCTTGGGGTGGGCGAGGAACATCTTGGTGCTGCGGCGGCGGCTGAGCAGCTCGTCCATGTCGTCCGGGGTGGGCGGGCCGGAGTGCGTCTGGATGCGCTGGTCGTACTCGGCGTTCTCCAGCAGGCCGAACTCGGGGTTGTTGATGAGCTCGTGCTCCTGGCGCTCGCGCAGCGCCTCGATGGTCAGGCGGAGCTGGTGCTCGGTCTGGTTCATCGGCTGGTTGTAGAGGTCGGCGACGCGGCTGTGGACCTTGAGGATGGTCTGCGCGACGCTGAGCTCGTACTCGCGCGGCTTGAGCTCGTAGTCCACGAAGGCGCCGGGCAGCTCGTACTCGCCCTGGTGGCCGGAGGAGAGGTCGATCGCGGCCTCGCCGTGCTTGTTCTGCGCCTGCTCGAAGCCGTTGAGGTACTCGATGACCTGCAGCTGCAGCGCCTCGGAGCGGTCGTGCAGCTCCTGGAAGGACGGCCAGGACAGGACCATCACCGTGCCGGACGTCGCGGCGCGGACGGTGTACGGCCAGGTGCCGTCCTCCTGCTGGAGCGCCTCGTCGCCGAGGTGGTCGCCGTCGGCGAGGGTGCCGACGACCGTCTCCTCCCCGTACTTGCCCGTGCCGAGGCGGTCGAGCTTGCCGTGCGCGATGAGGAAGACCTCGCTGATCGGCGTGCCGGCCGTGACCAGGACGTCGCCCGGGGCGAACTGGCGCTGGGCGAAGCGGCCCGCCAGCTCCTCCAGCACCGCGTCGTCGTCGAAGCCGCGCAGGACGGGCACCTCGGCCAGCGTCTGCGGGATGATGCGCACCTCGGAACCGGTCTTGACGAAGCTCACCCGGCCGCGGCCCACGGAGTGCCGGAGGCGGCGGTTGACCCGGTAGGTGCCGCCGGACACCTGCACCCACGGCAGCTTCCTGAGCAGCCAGCGCGGGCTGATGCCCTGCATCTGGGGCGCGGACTTGGTGGTCGTGGCGAGATTCCGCGCGCCCGCCGTGCTCAGACTCTGCTGCTGCCGGATCTCCGACTGCGCGTCAGGCGCTGGAATACCGGCATTGGTTTCGGTCGACATAAGGGGAGCCCTTCGCATACCCGATGAAGCGTCGCCAGGACATTCATGTTGCAGCTTCATGGTGGGCCCGTTCGGGGGCCTCCCGCAATCACTCGTTCGAGTGGTTCGGAATAACCAAACAAATAGTACGACTAGATCACTTGGTCGATATCAGTTCGATTCTCCGCTCGAACACGTCGGCCAGGCGCACCCATCCTCCCTCATCTCCCGCCTCACCCGCACCACCCCTTGACAGATTCGGGGCCGGGATGACATGGGGTCCCGATGCGGTGCGATACGGTGCGATACGGCAACGGCCTTGCTACAGCGGCCCGTTCCAGTCGAGGGTGGGCTCCAGCACCCCTTCCAGGGTGAGCAGCCAGCGCTTCACCTCGATGCCGACCCGGCCGCCGCCGAAGCCGCCGAGCCCGTCGGCCGCCACCACCCGGTGGCAGGGCACCAGCAGGGCGACGGGGTTGCCGGCCATCATCTGCCCGACCGTGCGGGCCGCCAGCCCGGGCTCGGTGATGTCCTCGAACACCCCGCTGAGGGTGGCGAGTTCGCCGTAGGTGACGGTCCGGCCGTACGGCACCTCGCGCCAGAGCGTCTGCAGCACGGCGCGGTGCGGGCCGGAGGTGAGGCTCCAGTCGATCGGCAGGCCCAACTCACTGCTGCGGCCCGCCAGATAGGCGGTGACCCGGTCGGTGACGGCGGCGGCCTTGGCCTCGTCCGTGCAGCGCGGCGTCTCGCCGTCCCGCCCGTGGTACCCGACGGCCGCCACCCCGAGCGGGGTCACCGCCACGTGCAGCGGGCCGCTGGGCAGCGGCGTGTCCACCGTCAGCCAGGACATCGACCAGGACTGCGGCACGCTCGGACCCCCCGCCGGTTCGGCCGCCTGCTCCGCACGGCCCGGGGGCCATGGTACGTCGGCGCGGGCGACCGGATCAGGGGCGCTCCTTGAGGTGGGACGAGAGGGTGCGGGCCCAGTGGGAGAGCTCGGCGCGGTCCGGGGTGCGGTCCTCGCAGAGGGTGGCCAGCTGGTCGTCGGAGATCCGGTGCTCGCCCGGGGTCTCGAGCAGGTAGGCCAGGTCGGCGAGGACGGTGGCGAGACGGGCGGCGTCGGCGCGGTCCAGGGTGGCTGCGGACTCGTGGTGGCTGATGGTGAGCGAACCGGGCATGGCGGACCTCCTCCGTGGGCCCCCGCCCCTCCACCGTACGGCGGGTCGGGCGGGGGCGCCCGTCCGGGCCGGGTGGGGGCCTTCAGGGGGTCTCAGGGCCGGTCGTTCCAGCGGCGGTCGCGTACCGCCGGGAGGGCCAACACCACGGCCGTCGCCGCGACTTGCCACAGGGCCCCGGCCGTCAGCACGTGCGCCGTGCCGAGCCGGGACGCCAGCGGGCCGGCGGCGGCGAGGCCGATCGGGCCGAGGACGAAGGCGCCGAGCGAGCCGAAGGCCGTCATCCGGCCGAGCAGTTCCGGTGGGACCCATTCCTGGGTCGTCGTGTTGAACAGCGTCCCGCAGACCGCCGAGCCGAGGCCCGCCACCACCGCGCCGCCGAGCACCCACGGCAGCGCCAGCCCGGCCCCGAAGGCCGCTGAGGGCAGCGCCCAGCCGAGTGCGGCCAGTGTCGCCACCGCGAGCGGGCGGGACGGGCGGCGGCCGAGCATCAGCAGCCCGCCCAGCACCGCGCCGGCGCCGTACACGCCCATCACCAGGCCCCAGGCGGTGGCGCCACCCAACTCGCGCCGGGAGGTGAGCGGGCCGAGGATCAGGAACGGCGCCCAGACGAGCAGGTTGAACAGGCCCATCTGCGCGGTGGTGATCCAGTACCAGGGGCGGGCGGCGAACTCGGCCCATCCGTCGCGCAGTTCGTTGATGACGGAGGTGCCCCCGCCCTCCTGGGGCCGCTGCTCGGGCAGGCGCAGGCGAGCCAGGGCGAGGGCGCCGACGCCGTACGTCACCGCGTCGATCAGCAGCACCGCCGCCGGGCCGTGCGCCGCCGTGATCAGCCCGGCCGCCGCCGGACCGGCCACCGTGGAGACCGAACGGGCCATCCCCAGCAGGGTGTTGGCGTCCCCGAGCAGGTCCTTGCGGTGCACCAGGCCCGGGACGATCGCGCCGAACGCGGGCATGAACAGCGCCTCGCCCACGCCCCAGAGCGCCACCAGGACCACCATCGCCCACACCGGCGCCCGCCCGGCGGCCAGCAGGCCCGCGAACAGCGCCTGTACGAGGCCGCGCGAGGCCTCCGAGACCAGCATCACCCGGCGGCCGCCCAGCCGGTCCGCGATCACCCCGCCGGCCAGCAGCACGAGCACCACGGGGAGGATGCGCGCCGCCATCACCCACCCGAGGTCGGTGCCGCCGCCACCGCCGTCGAGCACCGCGAAGGCCACCGCGACGGGGGCCATCGAGGAGCCGAGGAGGGAGGTCGTGTACCCGGTGAAGAACAACCTGAACTCGCGCTCGCGCAGCACGGCGAGCCGGTCTCCCAGCCGCCGGGGGCGGGCCGGGATCCGTTCTGTTTCCAGTGCCATGGGCAGTCAGTGTGCGTTCGGGCGGGAGGGGGATTCAAGGGGTTCCGGGGGAAAAGTTGAGTGTTTCCGCATCAATTTTGGCGAGCTGGAAATCCACCGCAGTAAACAGCCGCCGAGAAGCCGTTTCACCTGCGGTTTACTGCGGGATTCGGATAGCGTGGAAATGCTTCGAGGTGTGTATTTACTGCGGAAAGGAAGATCCGTCGTGGAGGACGTCGAACCGGTCGAGTACGGCCTCGCCGTCGAGCGCTACCTGGCCGCCTCCGGGCTCTCCGAAGGCTCCCGGCGGATCTACCGGATCGCCCTGGACACCTGGGCCTGGGCGCTCGCCGACCGCACCGCGCCCACCGGCCCGGCGCGGCGGCGCGCCCGGCCGCCCGTCCTGCCGCTCGCGCTGCTCGACCACCCCGACGCCCCCGCGCGGCTGCGCGCCGCGCTCGACCACCGCGCCGCCGACACCGATCCGCGCACCCTCAACCGCGAACTCTCCACCCTGCGCGCCGCGTCGGCGTGGTGGCGCGGCCGGGGGTGGATCGACGGTGATCCGGCGGCCGGGCTGCGACCGCTTCCCGTCGCCCAACCAGGCATCGAAGCGGGCCAGTTGACGCCGGAGCAGCTGCACGCGCTGTTCGCGCTCCGCGCCCCGCTGCGCGAACAGGCCCTGTGGCACCTGCTGCACGAGTCGGGTGCCGCCATCGAGACCGTCCTCGCCCTCGACACCGACGACCTCGACCCGACGCTGCGCCGCACCCGCGCCCGCGCCCGCAGCGGCTCCAGCTCCAGCTCCGGCTCCGGCTCCCAACAGCCGCTCCTGCACTGGCAGTCGGGCACCGCCCGCCTCCTGCTCCTGCTCACCGCGGGCCGCCCCACCGGCCCGCTCTTCCTCACCGACCGCCGCGCGCCCGCCGCCACCCCCACCACCGACCGCTGCCCCCACACCGGCCGCGCCCGCCTCTCGTACCGGCGCGCCGCCGAGCTCTTCGCCACGCACACCGGCCCCCTGGGCGAGGGCTGGACGCTGCGGCAGCTGCGGCAACTGCGGCCGGGGCGCTGACGGATCGGCGGCGGAACGGTGACGAAGGGCCGTTACACAGTCGCCGGGTGGCCGTGACACGACCGGCCGGTGGCCGCGACACGGCGCTCCTACCGTCGCTGTCGACGCCACGGCCGGTACGACGTACGGGCCGGTGGGCGTCCGCGATCGCGTCACGAAACCCGTACGCACCCACGAGGAGAACCACCGCATGAGCACCAGCAGGAGCCGTACCGACCGCTTCCCCGCCCGCCGCGTCCTGGCGGTCTGCGCCCTGACCGGCGGCGCGCTGCTGACCACCCTCACCGGCGGGCAGGCCTGGGCCGACGGCACCCCGCAGGCCACGCCGACCGCCACCCCGTCCGCCGGCGCCTCCGTGGGCACCGTCCCCACCGCGCGCCCCAGCGCCGCCCCGGCCTCCCCCTCGGCCGGGGCCACGGCCACCGCCGTCCCCACGCCGGCGGGCAAGCCGCAGGTCCGCGAGGTGCCGAAGGGCGGCGCCCAGGCCGGTGACGGCTCCGGCTCCTCCGACGGCTCCGGCCTGATGCTGGCCGGCGGCGGCGCCGTCGCCGCCATCGGCGCCGGTGCGCTGGGCTTCGCCGTCCTGCGCCGCCGCTCCGGTGCGCGCGGCTGACACCGGTCCCGAGCCCGCCGGGCACCCCGGCGCCCTTCCCCCGTACCCGGCCGGTGGGGGAAGCGGCGCCGGGGCCGCCCCGGCGGCAGGGACCAGGAGACGGCGCAGCGGCCGCGGGCGCCGCCGGGGCGCCCGGCCCGGCCCGAGCGTCCTGCGCCGGACGGTCTTCGGCACGGCGGGCCTGCTCTGCCTGGTGCTCGGCACCTCGCTGGCGCTGTCCGGCCAGGAGCGGGAGCACCCGGTGGTGCGCATCGAGACCTCCGGCCACAACGGCACGGACGCACCCGCCGCCGCCCCGGTCCGCAGCACAGCGCCGAAGCCCGTCGCGTCCTCGCCGCCGACCCGGCTGCTGATCCCCTCCATCGGCGTGGACGCGCCCGTGACCGGCCTCGGCCTGAACGCCGACGGGACGGTCGAGGTGCCGGCCGCCGACCACGGCGACGAGGTCGGCTGGTACCGCAACGGCCCCACCCCCGGCGAGACCGGCCCGTCCGTCCTGATCGGGCACTACGACACCGTGCACGGCCCGGCGGTCTTCAAGAGCCTGCCGAAGCTGAGGACGGGCGACCTGATCCGCGTCCGGCGCGCCGACGGCGGCACGGTGGACTTCAAGGTCCGCACCCTGACGCAGGCGCCCAAGGACGCCTTCCCCACCGACCAGGTCTACGGCGACACCCCCGGGCCCGCGCTGCGGCTGATCACCTGCGGCGGGCGGATCGGCAGGAACGGCCACTGGACCGACAACATCATCGTCCTGGCGGACCCGGCCTGACCCGCGCCCGCCCCGGCCCGACCCGCGCCTGCGACCATGGCCCGGAACCGCCGGCCGGCTCCCGCACGACCTACCACCGGGAGCCGGGACGGGACGGCATCGCCGCAGACCAGGAGGGACGAGCAGTGACCGTGGCAGCACGACCCCGCCCCCGCCGCAGGCCGGGCGCCGCCCTCGTGACCGCCGCGGCCGCCCTCGCCGGTCTCGTGGCCCTCGCCGCCGTGGCCGTCGGCCGCGAGACCCCCGGCGGCCTGCGGGACGACGGCCCGGGCAGGGCCGTCACCCCGCCGGCCGTCGCCAAACCGCTCTGGCCCCAGCTGGCGACCGCCCCGCCGCCCACCGCCCCCAGCGCCTCCACCTCCCAGGCGCCGCCGCAGCCCGTCCCCGACATCACCGTCCCCGGGCACGACCTCACCGCCGTGGACGTGCGCACCCTCCTCGGCAAGGACCCGGGCCTGAGCCGCGAGGAGCGGCTGGCGCTCGGCAGCTGCGACGGCTGCGAGGTCCGCCCCCCGGAGTTCCGCGACCTCACCGGGGACGGCCGGCCCGAGCTGATCACCGCCGTCACCGTCATCGGGTCGGTCGTGCTGCACGTCTACGCCCTCGACGGCGAGCGCGGCGAGCACGTCCTGCCCGTCCTGCGGGTGCCCGTCCAGAACGGCTTCAGCGCCGCCACCGTCGACTCCGACCTGGTGATCCGCGAGACGACCAGCCTCACCTCCCAGACCACCAGCCGCTACCACTGGGACGGCGTCCGCCTCGTCGCCGTGGAGCAGCGGGTGGACGGGGTCGGCCTGCTCCCGCGCGACGAGCCGTCGGCCGGCGCCGGCGTCCCCACGGCCGTGCCCACCCCCGGCAGGCCCGACGTCACGACCGCACGCCCCGGCCGCCCGTCCGCCGGAGCCACCGCCGTCCCCGCGCCCGCCCCCACCTCGACCCCGGAGGCCGGACGATGACCGCCACCACCCCCCACATCCTGCTGGTCGAGGACGACGAGGTGATCCGCGAGGCCACCCGCATGGCGCTGGAGCGCTACGGCTTCCCCGTCACCACGGCCGCCGACGGCCTGGAGGGCCTGGAGGCGTTCCGCGCCGTCCGCCCCGACCTGCTCCTGCTGGACGTCATGCTGCCGCTGCTCGACGGGGTCGGGCTCTGCCGCCGCATCCGCGAGGAGAGCCAGCTGCCGATCCTGATGATGTCGGCGCGCACCGACCCGGTGGACGTGGTCTCCGGGCTGGAGGCCGGGGCGGACGACTACGTGGTCAAGCCCTTCGAGAGCGCCGTCCTCGTCGCCCGCATCCGGACGGTGCTGCGGCGCGTCCGGGTGGTCCCGGCCGAGCCGGCCCCCGCCCCGGCCGAGGCCGCGCCCGTGGAGGCCCCGGCCGCCGCCTCCACCGTGCGCAGCTTCGACGGCCTGGAGGTGGACACCGACAGCATGGAGGTCCGCGTCCACGGCCACCTCGTCCCCCTCACCCCCACCGAGCTGCGGCTGCTGCTGGAGCTCACCGCCTCGCCCGGCATCGTGCTGGAGCGCACCACGCTGCTCGAACGCGTCTGGGACTACGAGTGGGGCGCCGACACCCGCGTCGTGGACGTCCACGTGCAGCGGCTGCGCGCCAAGATCGGCTCCGACCGGATCGAGACGGTGCGCGGGTTCGGCTACAAGCTTCGGCGCCCGGCATGACCCTGCGCCGCCAGATCGCCACCGCCGTCGCCGCCATCTCCGTGCTGGTCGCGGTGGCCGTGGGCCTGCTCGTGCACCGGGCGATGATCCGTCAGCACGTCGACCAGGCGCGCACCGCCTCGCTCACCGCCCTCGACTCTGCCACCGCCGCCTACAGCCGCGGCGAGGACCCGGCCGGCCCGGGCCTCGTCAACGACCCGGCCCTGCCCGGGCGGCTGCACGCCCTCGCCGCCGGCGGCCACCGGGGCAGCCTGCTCGCGGCGGCCGGGCCGGGCGAGTGGATGTGGGCGGCCGGGCCCGTGCGCGACGGCGTGCTCTCCGTCCGGGTCGACTTCACCCAGGACCGCCGGGCCATCGCCGACCTCGACCGGATCATCCTGCTCACGGTCGTCGCCGCGGTCTTCACCACCGTGCTCGCCGGCGTCCTCGTCGCCGACCGGATCAGCCGCCGGCTGCGCACCGCCGCCACCGCCGCCCGGGGCATCGCCGCCGGCGGGACGGACACCAGGATCGGCGAACTCGTCGACGGCCGGGACGAGGTGGCCGACCTCGCCGCCGCCGTCGACCTGATGTCCCGCACCCTGCACCGGCGTCTGGAGGACGAGCAGCGCTTCACCGCCGACGTCGCCCACGAGCTGCGCACCCCGCTCACCGGACTCGTCACCGCCGCCGAACTCCTGCCGCCGGGCCGGCCCACCGAGCTCGTCCGCAACCGGGTCCAGGCCCTGCGCGCCCTGGTCGAGGACCTCCTGGAGGTCTCCCGTCTCGACGCCGACGTGGAAGCCCCCGACCTGTCCGCCGTCCCGCTGGAACGCGCCGTGCGCCGCACCGTCGCCCTCACCGGGCTGGACGTCACCGTCGAGGTCGCCGACGGCCGGGAGGTCCGCACCGACCTGCGCCGCCTCGACCGGATCCTCGGCAACCTGATCCTCAACGCCCACCGCCACGGCGCCGCGCCCGTCCTGCTCCGGGTCGACGGCCCCCGCATCACCGTCCGCGACCACGGGCCCGGCTACCCCGAGGACCTCCTCGAGCACGGCCCGCAGCGCTTCCGCACCAACGCCCCCGAACGCGGCCGCGGCCACGGCCTGGGCCTCACCATCGCCACCGGCCACACCCGCGTCATCGGCGCCACCCTCACCTTCGCCAACCACCCCGCCGGCGGCGCCGTGGCGACCCTCACGCTGCCGCCGGACGTACGGGACGGGGTGTAGACGTACGGGACAGGCCCTAACGGCGGCGCCCGCTCCCGCCGTCCCACTCGTCGAGGGTGCGCCGGGCCTCGGCGGTGAGCGGGTGGTGGGGGCCGTAGAGGCGTTCGGTGTCGAGGAGCAGCCGCAGCCGGGCCGTACGGGCGCCGGCGCGGTCGCCGGTCGCGAGGAGCAGGTGCGCCGCGCGGCCGCGGACCTCGAGCGCGAACGCCGGGTCGTCCTCGGCGAGCCCGTCCAGCAGGGGGAGCAGGGAGCGGTACTCGGCGAGCGCCGCGAGGTGGTCGCCGAGGTGTTCCAGGCACTGGGCGGCCTCGACGCGGAAGCGCAGGGCCTGCGGGTCGGACGGGCCGGCCTCGGCGGAGCGCTGCTCGATCAGCCGCCGGAACTCCGGTAGTGCGGCCCGGAACTGGCCGTCCTCCATCAGCGTCGCGGCGTAGTGCTTGCGCAGCATGTGGACGACGGGCGAGTTCCCGCCCCGGGCCTGCTCGGCGCCGGACAGCGCGCCGCCGAGCACGTTCACGGCCCGGGTGATCCGGCCCTCCTCCAGCAGCCCCTTCGCCTCCTTGACGGCGGCGGCGATGTCGACCGTCCCCCCGACGGCTGCCGGAGGGCCCGCGGCGGGCACGGGCGGCACCTGCGGCGGCCGGTGCCGCCCGCCCTGCCAGGGCGCGTACGGCTGCCGGAACGGCCGGGTCGGGTCCATCGGGACCCCGGGGCCGTCCGCCCGGTTCGTGGCGGGCCCGGGCAGCAGGGGCGCCAGCGCGCGGTGGACCTCCGCCGCGTCGACCGGGCGGTCCTGCGGGTCCTTGGCGAGCAGCCGCAGGACCAGGGCCTCCAGCGGTTCCGGCACCTCCGGCCGGAGCCGGCGCAGCGGCAGGGGCGCCTCGTGGAGGTGCCGGTGCAGCATGCCCAGCGCCGAGGAGCCGGTGAACGGGACGGTGCCGCCGAGCAGTTCGTGCAGGATCACGCCGAGCGAGTAGAGGTCGGTGCTCGGGCCGACCTCCGCTCCCATGGCCTGCTCGGGCGCCATGTAGGCGGGGCTGCCGATGGGGGCGCCGGTGAGGGTGAGCCGCGTGGTGTCGGAGTCCAGGACGGCGGCGACGCCGAGGTCGAGGAGGACGACGGTGCCGTCGGGGCGGACCATGACGTTGCGCGGCTTGAGGTCGCGGTGGACGGCCCGCACCTCGTGCACGGCGGTCAGGACGGGGCAGAGCTGCGCCGCCACGGCGACCGCCCAGGGCCAGGGGTAGGGGTCGTGCTCGGCCAGGTGGTCGGCCAGGTCGGCGCCGTGGACGTACTGCATGGCCAGATAGAGGTCATCGCCGTCGCCTGCGGCGTCGTGCACGGTGACGAGCCCGGGGTGGTCGACCTGGGCGGTGACCCGGCACTCCCGGACGAAGCGCCGCCGGACGGCGTCCCGCTCCTCCCCCTCGGGCAGCCGGTCGGTCCGGAGCAGCTTGACGGCCACCCGCCGGTCCAGGACGTTGTCGTGGGCCGCCCACACCTGGCCCATGCCGCCCTGGCCTATGAGCGTCGCCAGCTCGTACCGCCCGGCGACGAGCCGGCCCTTCACGGGCGCTCCTGCCGTTCGAGGTAGGCGCTCAGCTCGTCGAGGCCGTCCTTGACCTGCCCGATGCGGTCCTGACCGACGCGGTCCTGCCCGACGCGGTCCTGACCGACGCGGTCCTGAGGCGGCGGGCCGGCGTACGGGTGGCCAGGGTACGGCGGGTGGCCGGCATACGGCGGGTGGCCGGGGTACGGGTGCCCGGCGTACGGATGGCCGGGGGCGGGAGCCGGCCCGCCCGAGGGCCGCAGCCGCAGGTCGACGGCCAGGAAGTACGCCGGTGCGAAGACCATGGCCGCGAGCAGCAGCACCACCCCGGTGGTGACCTGCCAGCCGTCCTTCCCGGACGGCCCGACCAGCACCAGCCCGCCGATGGACGCCGCCGCCACCGCGACGAACACCAGCCAGTCGCGGACGCGGCGGTGCACGAGCGCCAGGTACAGCATCGACACCCAGCTCAGCATGCCGATGCTCAGCACCGGAACGGCGGTGAGGAGCACCCGGAGGAGCACCCTCCACACCCGCGCGCCGCGTCGGGGCGGCGGCGCTGTGGCGACGGGGCCGTACATGGGCCAGCTCCTGCTCGGCGGAGGATGATCGACGGTCGATCGGAGGGTGGATCGGTGGTTGGCCGGTGACGGCCGGGGTCAGCCTACCGACCCCTCCGCCGGGGGCCGTCCGCGCGTCAGGACGGGCTGATGCTCCCGTCCGTGAGCCCGTCGTACAGGCCCTGGACCAGCACGTCGCCCAGCCTGGCGGCCAGGCGGGTCGCCTCCTCGAAGGCGGCCACCGCGCGGAACCGCTCGCCGTACCGCCGCTGTCCGGCCAGCGGCAGCCGGGGCACCTGGAGCCGGCGCACGTCGAGCCGGGTCGCGGCGGTGGTGAAGCTGCTGGCCTGCCGGGTGTTGGCGCTGCCGCGCAGGAAGCCCGCGAGGAACCACGGGTCCAGGGTGGCGGGGTCGGGCCGCAGCAGGTGGACGTTGCGTCCCAGCGCCGCACCGGCGGTGGCCTCGTCGATCACGCGGGTCGCGGTGCCCCGGCCGAGCACGGGGATCACGACGTCCCCGGCCCGGAGGAGCACCGGCTCCTCCTCCTCGCCCCCGGGCAGCGCGCCGGAGGGGGCGCCGCCCGACACGATGTCGTGCTCGGTGAGGACCGGCGGGCCGCCGGTGCCCGCTCCGGCGCCGCCCGTGCGCATCACCAGGGCGCCGGCCCGGGCCAGTTCGCCGAGGCTGGTCATCGGCCAGTGCGCGGGCGCGCCCTGGGGGCCGACCACGGGCGCCAGTTCCACGGTGCGCCGCAGGGTGTCGGTCAGGCGGTCGCGGACCTCGCCCAGCCCGGCCTCCCCTCCGCCCGCCGCCCGGACGGGCAGGTGACGGGCCGGGGTCACGTCCACGTCGTCGTCCAGCAGGTCGACCAGCGGGACGGTACGGCTGACGCCGGGCCGCTCCGGCGCCGCGCCGTCGCGGTCGAAGGCGTACCAGTCCTCCAGCACCGTGGTCCGCAGCTCCTGCCAGGGCAGCTTCTCCCCGCCGTCCGAGGGCTCGGCCGCGTTCACCAGCAGCAGCCGCTGCGGCTGCTTCTGCTGCTGCGCCGAGGGGCGGCGCAGCACCCACAGGTGCAGGGGGATCCCGTACGGCGGGGCCGCGCCGGCGGGCAGGGCGACGACCGCCCGGAGCGCGCCGCGCCGCAGCAGGTCCGCCCGGATCCGGCGGCCCGACCGGCGGGAGGCGGCGGCGGGCGGCATCAGCAGCACGGCGCAGCCGTTCTCGCGCAGGCGGGCGAGGGCGTGCTGCACCCAGGCCAGTTCGGACTCGGTGCGGGGCGGCAGCCCGTACTCCCAGCGGGCGTCGTAGGCGAGTTCCTCGTGGCCCCAGGCGCGCTCGTTGAACGGCGGGTGGCACAGCACTGCGTCGGCGCGCAGCCCGGTGTGGGCGTCGGCGCGCAGGCTGTCGCCCACCCGGATGCGCACGTCCCCGTCGGTGTGCAGGGCGAGGCGCAGCGCGGTGAGCGCGGCGAGGTCCGGATCGGCCTCCTGGCCGATCGCGGTGGCGGTGGGGCCGGCCGCGCCGAGCAGGCCGCCGAAGCCGCAGGCCGGGTCCAGCACCTGCTCGGCCGGGCCGGCGAGTTCGGCCATCAGCTCCGAGAGCGGCGCGGGGGTCAGGGTGTACTGGCGCGAGCCCGCCTCCATGTGGCGGCCCATCAGGAACTCGTACGCCCGGCGCGCGCCGAGTTCGTCCGCGAGTTCCACGCCGCCGCGCAGCAGGTCCTGGCGGGCCGCCAGCTCGGGCCCGCCCGGCACGGGTACGGGGTGGTCCTCGCCCAGGCGGGCGCGGAGCGCCTCGGCCAGCCCGTCCTCGGTGACCGGCCCCTGCCTGCGGCCGGTCCGTTCGCGCAGGAGGAGCACGGCGCCGAGCACCCGCAGGGCTCCCGCCGCCCCGTCCGGGTCCCGTTCGACCTGCTGCCAGACGCGTTCCCGCAGCGGGACCTGGGCGAGCTTGCCCTGGTCGCGCAGCCACCGCTCGACCTCGGCCAGGTCGAAGACGGGGCTGGTGTCGGTGCCGCCGACGGGCCTGGGGAAGGTCACGTGCCTGCGCCGCCAGTTGCTGACGGCGGCGCGACCGACACCGGCCAGCCGCGCGATCCCGGCGGCGGTGACGTCTGTCCTGTGCTCCGGCACTGCGGGCCCCTCCCCGTGACGCTACGACAGGTGACGATCCTACAACCCGCCTCACAGATGGATAGCGTGTTGACGCGGTTCACACGCCATGGTCATATTGACCCGCCGCTCACCCAGATCCCCTGAAAGGCGTACGCCTCTCCATGCCTCAGACACTCCGCCGGGCCACCCTGATCGCCTGCAGCGCCACCGCGGTTCTCGGCCTCGCCGCCTGCGGCCCGGACAACGCGAACTCCTCCTCGGCCGCCCCGGCCGCCACCTCCGCGTCGGCGCCCGCGTCCGCCGCCGGATCGCCCGCCGCGTCGGCCTCCAAGCCCGCGTCGAGCACCGCCGGCCTCCCCAACGGGACCAAGCTGAACGCCATGCTGCTGCCGGCCGCCGCGATACCGCAGACCCTCAAGCTCGACGCCGGCGGCTCCAAGAGCACCGCCGACGGCTTCAACCCGCCGATGTCGCCCACCGCCGTCCCCGCACCCAAGGTGTGCGACGTGTTCAACGGCACCGGGTGGATCGGCGCCTCGGGGATCAGCGCCGCGTCGTTCGCCCAGAACAACTACGTGGACGAGTCGCAGGACATGTTCGCCCAGGAGCTGGACGCCTTCCGCGGCAACGACGCGCAGACCGTCATGGCCGACCTGAAGAAGGCCTTCACCGCCTGCCACACGTACACCGTCACCCAGAACGGCCAGCACTTCACCGCGACCGTCGCCACCCAGAACCTGCCCGGCGTCGGGGACGAGGCGATCCAGGCCACCATCACCTCGCCGGACTGGACCGGGGGCAGCACCCTGGTCGCCGCCCGGGTCGGCAACATCGTGGTGACGACCTACGACAGCGACCAGCGCAACACCGGGACCGCCGGCGTGGCCCTGACCAAGACCCTGGTCAAGAACGTGGCCTCCGCCGCCCACTGAACCACCGCGCCCCGCACCAGCGGTGGCCCCGGCGCCGCGAGGGGAGCGCCGGGCCCACCGCCGCCCCCGGGGCGCACCCGGGCAACGACGAAGGGCCGGCTCCTCCGGATCACTCCGGAGAAGCCGGCCCTTCGGGCGCCGGTCGCATCGCTTCCTACGCGAGCCCCCTGTCGGGTTCGAACCGACGACCCCCGCTTTACAAGAGCGGTGCTCTGGCCAGCTGAGCTAAGGAGGCACGGTGGCCGTCCGCGAACGGATCACGGCGGCACCGGGGGTGAGTCTACCGGGCCGGGGTGGCGGGGTGTGGGGATATCAGGGGTGATCGGGGGCGATCGGGGGGTGAGGGGTGTGATGGAACCGTTGTGGGGAGGGGGCTGACAGGGGGCGGGGGTGCAGGTAGCGTCGCCGGGAGTCGGCCCTGGAGTGGTTCAGACCAGTGACGGGCCGACGACCTGCACCTTTACTCGGATCGTCCGGCACGTTCCTGCCGGTGAAGGAGAGATCGACCATGGCTTCCGTCACGTACGACAAGGCGACCCGCGTCTACCCCGGCGCCGACAAGCCCTCCGTGGACCAGTTGGACCTGGACATCGCCGACGGCGAGTTCCTCGTCCTCGTCGGCCCGTCCGGCTGCGGCAAGTCGACCAGCCTGCGCATGCTGGCCGGCCTCGAGGACGTCAACGCGGGTGCGATCCGCATCGGCGACCGCGACGTCACGCACCTGCCGCCGAAGGACCGGGACATCGCGATGGTGTTCCAGAACTACGCGCTCTACCCGCACATGACCGTCGGCGAGAACATGGGCTTCGCGCTCAAGATCGCCGGCGTGAACAAGGCCGAGATCCGCACCAAGGTCGAAGAGGCCGCGAAGATGCTCGACCTCACCGACTTCCTGGACCGCAAGCCGAAGGCGCTCTCCGGCGGTCAGCGCCAGCGCGTGGCGATGGGCCGCGCGATCGTGCGCCAGCCGCAGGTGTTCCTCATGGACGAGCCGCTGTCGAACCTGGACGCCAAGCTCCGCGTCTCGACCCGTACGCAGATCGCCGGCCTGCAGCGCCGCCTGGGCATCACCACGGTGTACGTGACGCACGACCAGACCGAGGCGCTCACCATGGGCGACCGGGTCGCGGTGCTCAAGGACGGCCTGCTGCAGCAGGTCGACACCCCGCGCAACATGTACGACAAGCCCGCCAACCTGTTCGTGGCCGGCTTCATCGGCTCCCCCGCGATGAACCTGGTCGAGGTTCCGCTGGTGGACGGCGGCGTGAAGTTCGGCGGCTCGGTGGTCAACATCTCCCGCGAGAACCTCGCCGGCGCCGGCACGGACAAGACGGTGACCGTCGGCGTCCGCCCCGAGCACTTCCAGATCGTCCCGGCCGGCGGCATCGAGGGCGTCGCGGTGACGGTGAACGTGGTCGAGGAGCTCGGCTCCGACGGCTTCGTCTACGGCACCACCCAGATCGGCGGCGAGGACAAGGACCTGGTCGTGCGCGTGCCCGGCCGCCAGATCCCGACCCGCGGCGAGACCGTCCACGTCGTGCCGATCGCGCAGGAGGTCCACGTCTTCGCCACCAGCAGCGGCGTGCGCCTGAGCGCCTGCAACTGAGGCCGACAGAGCCACCACGCGGAGCCCGTCCGACCGGTTCCCGGTCGGGCGGGCTCCGTCCGTACACCCCCACGTCAACCCGGTGCGGGGATAAACCCGGACACGTGTCACTCGTTGGTGTGACGGAGGGCGATCACGGCCCTACCCACCGCTACTCTCCTGAGGGTGAAGCAGCTTGTGCGCCGTATCGGCCAGACCGTCGCCCTGACCCTGCCGGTCGTCCTGGTGACCACCGGCACCCTCGCCGTGACCAGGGTCCCGTGGGCCCCGCCGACCGGTCTCGACCAGCAGGTCGTCGCGGCGTCCAGCGGCGACGGCGCCGGGATCGGGCGTTCCGCCCCCGTCTCCTCGACGAACTCGACCGGCTCGACACGGTCGCAGGACGGCCTCGCCCCGCAGGAGTCGCTGCGGGTGGCGCTGCTGGACGAGCTGCGCGCCAAGAACCCCTCCGCCGCGCTGGACCTGCTGGAGCGCTCCATGCGCGAGCAGCCCTCGCTGACGCCGTACTGCACCTCGCTGGCCACGGAGTTGGGCAAGGCCGCGGTGCGCAAGTACCAGGGCGACGTCCAGCGGGCCCGCTCCTTCGCCCGCCCGGTCTGCGACGGGGCCTTCGCGGCCGGCGTCGTCGGCTGACGCTCCCGGCACGAGCAACTCGGGCCGCCGGGCGCGCGGTTGAGCCGCCCCCGGCGGCGGGCGCACCCTATTGTTCAGGCATGAGCCCTGACTCCGGCCCCGCCGCCGCCCACGAGCCCCACGAGCCCCGGTCGACCACCACCCCGGTCACCCAGGCGGTGATCCTGGCCGGTGGCCAGGGCTCCCGGCTGCGCCCGTACACCGACGACCGCCCCAAGCCGCTGGTCGAGATCCCGGGGACGGGCAAGCCGATCCTCGGCCACCAGCTGGCCTGGCTGGCCGAGGAGGGCGTCACCGACGTGGTGGTGTCCTGCGGCCACCTCGCCGAGGTGCTGGAGGAGTGGCTCGACAAGGCGGACCTGCCGCTGCGGGTGCGCACGGTGATCGAGGCGGAGCCCCTCGGCCGCGGCGGCGGGCTCAAGTACGCGGCCAAGGCCCTGCCCCGCCCGGACGAGCCCTGGTACGCCACCAACGGTGACATCTGGACCCGCTTCAGCCTCCGCGACATGGCCTCCTTCCACCACGAGCGGGACGCCGTCGCCACCCTCGCCCTGGCCCGGCCGCGGATCCCCTGGGGCGCCGTGGAGACCGACCAGTTCGGCAACGTGCTGGACTTCATCGAGGCGCCGCCCTCGCCGTTCCTGATCAACGCCGGCCTCTACGTGTTCAGCCCCGAGTTCGCCGAGCTGCTGCCGGACGTGGGCGACCACGAGCGCACCACCTTCCCCCAACTCGCCCGCGGCAAGCGGCTGGCGGGCTACCAGCTGCCGCAGGGCGTCTACTGGCGCGCCATCGACACCGCCAAGGACCTCACGGAGGCGGCCAAGGAGCTCGCCTCCGGCGCGGGCCGCGCGCCCCGCTAGGCCCCTTCCCACCGAGCGAACCGGCCGGGTGCTCCCCCACGGAGCACCCGGCCGGTCGTCGTCCCGGGGAGGTCAGGTCGCGACGGCCTCCGGACGGGAGGAGCGGGCCCCGCCCGACAGCTCCGCCAGCGGACCGCTGCCGAGCACCCCGCCGAGCAGGCCGGGCCCGTTGGACGGGCTCTGCTTGGGCGCCGTCCCCGAGCCGCCGCCCGGGGCCGGGGTGCCCCGCTGCGCGGGCGCGGAGCCGCCGCCGGGGGCCGAGGCGGCCGGGCTCTGGCCGCCGCCGGCCTCCCCCGCCTTGCCGGAGTGCTTGCCTCCGGGCGTGGCGCTCGACTTGGCGGAGGGGGCGGTCGGCGAGGGCGCCGGGGTGGTCGGGTGCGGGGCGGCGGGCGAGGGCGAGGTGGACGGGGCCTGGCCGCCGGGCGCGCCGGAGGGGGTGCCGTTCGGCCAGACCGGGTTGCCGTAGTCGGTGGCCGGGCGGGGCGGCGCCTGGTGCGTGCGGGCGCCCGTGCGGACGGCGGCGCCGAGCATCGAGCCGAGCAGCAGGGTCAGGCCGACGACGACGGTGGTGACCATCGCGCCCCGGCGCAGCACCCGGCGCCGCAGCGCTCCCGGCGCGCCGGCGCCGATGCGCCGCCAGGCCTCCAGGCTGAGCCGCCCGTCCAGCGAGGCGAACGGCGCTCCGGCGATCAGCAGCGGGCTCCAGGCCGCCAGGAAGATCAGGTCGGGGGTGTCGTAGACCGGCACGGAGCGCCAGCTGACGGTGAACAGCAGCGCTGCGGAGAGCACCATCGCCGCGCCCGCCGCGAGCCGCTGCCACAGGCCGAGCAGGGTGAGCACGCCGACGACGATCTCGGTGAAGGAGACCACCAGGCCGGAGCCCACCGGGTGCGCCATGGCGAAGGCCAGCAGCGGTTCGGCGACCTTCCACGGGTGCAGCGAGGAGAGCCAGCGCACCATCGAGCCGCGCTCGCCGCCGTCGAAGTACACCGGGTCGCAGAGCTTGCTGAACCCGGCGTAGACGGAGAGCGAGCCGAGCACGGCGCGCAGCGGCAGCAGCACCAGGCCGAGGTCGACGCGGCGGCCGGGGTACCAGGGCTGCCTGCCCTCGGCCTCGGCGGCGGAGACCTCGGGCAGGTCGCCGCTCGGTGTCCAACCGTGGGGCTGGCCGATCGGGCCGACGCCCGCGTCGGTGGCGGTGCCGGCGCCCTCGCGGGGCTGGCGGGGGACGGTCCGGGCGCCGGCCAGGGACGGGATCACCTCGGTGTCCGCGTCCGCGCCCGCGAACCGGACGGCCTCCAGCAGCCGCGTCGCCGCGAGGTCCCCGGGGTCGGCCTGGCCGGTCCAGGTGACGGCGGTGACCCGGCCCTTGCGGCGCGGGGCGCCGCCGGCCGCGGCCCCGGCGAGCGCCGGGACGGCGGAGGCGGGCACGACGACCTGCGGGGTGACCAGCGGACGCCGGATCAGGCCCTGGCTCGCGTACGGGTCGCCGAAGGCCGCGCCGGTGGAGAGCAGTGCGGCCGGGGCGTCGATGATCGGGGCCACGGGCGCGCCGAGCCGGAGCCGGAAGCTCGCCTGGGTGCTGCTGATGCGCCCGGGGTCGGAGTCCACCTTGACGGTGTTGAGGCCGGGGCCCGCGTCTATCCCGGTGCTGCCGCCGCCGAACAGGGGGCGCCGAGGTGTTCTGGTGTCCACGCCCGTCTAACCGGGTGACGGCCGCTTTGGACACTCTCCCGGGTGGATCTGCGGCGCACACTTGAAGTGATCATGAAAAAAACGATCGGGCCCGGTCGGGCCCGATCGTTTTTCCTCCGGAACGCGGGCAATTCAGAAGATCGCCTGCGCCGTCACCGGCGGTTGTGCTCAGCGCTTGGAGCGCAGTCGCGCGGCCTCGTACAGCACGATGCCCGCCGCGACACCGGCGTTCAGCGACTCCGTCAGACCGGACATCGGGATCCGCACCCGCATGTCGCAGGTCTCCGAGACCAGCCGGGACAGGCCCTTGCCCTCGCTGCCCGCGACGACCACGACCGGGCCCGTCAGCAGCTCCAGGTCGCTCAGCTCGGCCTCGCCGTCCGCCGCCAGGCCGACGACCATCAGACCGGCCTTCTGGTACGCCTCCAGCGTGCGGGTCATGTTGGTGGCCCGGGCGACGGGCAGCCGGGCGGCGGCGCCCGAGGAGGTCTTCCAGGCACCGGCGGTCATGCCGGCCGCGCGGCGCTCGGGGATGACCACGCCGTGCGCGCCGAAGGCGGCGGCGGAGCGGACCACGGCGCCCAGGTTGCGCGAGTCGGTGACGCCGTCGAGCGCAACGATCAGCGCGTCCTGGCCGGCGTCGGCGGCCTCCACCAGGAGGTCGTCCGGGTGCGCGTACTCGTACGGCGGCACCTGGAGCACCAGGCCCTGGTGGTTCATCCCGCCGGTCATCTGGTCCAGCTGGGGGCGCGGGGCCTCCATCAGCGGGATGCCGCGGTCGTTGGCGGCCTGGAAGGCGTCGCGGACGCGGTCGTCGGTGTCGATGAACTGCTGGACGTACAGCGCGGTGGCCGGGACGCCGCCCTGCAGGGCCTCGGCCACGGAGTTGCGGCCGAAGACCAGCTCGGCGCTGCCCGCGCCGCCGCGGCCGCCACGACCGGCGCCGCCGGCCCGGCGCATGCCCGCGCGGGCCTTGGCGTCGCGCTCGCGCTTGACCGCGGCGTTGGCGGCGCGCTGCTTGGGGTGGCCCTTGCGCTCCGAGCCGTGCGGCGTCGGGCCCTTGCCCTCCAGCGCCCTCCGGCTGTGGCCGCCGGTACCGACAGACGCGCCCTTCTTCGATCCGGGGTTGCGGCGGTTCCTGCGCTGGCTGTTGCCGGCCATGGCTGTACTTCCTGTCTGTCCGGCATGCCCGGCCTCCCCGCTCTCTGCGGAGGCGGCCCGCGACATGCGCTACGTCATGCGGGAGGGCCGCACCGGTGCGGTACGGCCCACCCATCACCCCGATCGTCAGATGGGGTTACTGGCTGTTGATCGTCCAGCGCGGGCCGGACGGGGTGTCCTCGATCACCAGCCCGGCCAGGCCGAGCTGGTCGCGGATGGCGTCCGCGGTGGCGAAGTCCTTGCGCTGGCGCGCCGCCTGCCGCTGGTCCAGGACCAGGCGGACCAGCGAGTCGACCACTCCGTGGAGGTCCTCGCCGCGCTCCGTCCCGGCCCAGTGCGGGTCGAGCGGGTCGAGGCCCAGCACTCCGAGCATCGCACGGACCTCGGCCAGTCGCGCCACCACGCTCTCCTTGTCGTCCGCGTTCAGGGCGCTGTTGCCCTGGCGGACGGCGGTGTGCACGACGGCCAGCGCCTGCGGCACGCCCAGGTCGTCGTCCATCGCCTCGGCGAAGGCCGGCGGCACCTCGGGCGCCGCGTCGACCGAACCGCAGCGCTCGACGGCCCGCTGGATGAAGCCCTCGATGCGGCCGAACCCGGCCTCGGCCTCGCGCAGGGCCTCCTCGCTGTACTCGATCATCGAGCGGTAGTGCGGGGCGCCCAGGTAGTAGCGGAGCACGATCGGACGCCAGGCGCGGACCATCTCGGAGACCAGCACCGAGTTGCCCAGCGACTTGCTCATCTTCTCGCCGGCCATGGTGACCCAGGCGTTGTGCACCCAGAAGTTGGCGAAGTCGTCGCCGTAGGCCTTGGACTGGGCGATCTCGTTCTCGTGGTGCGGGAAGATCAGGTCGAGCCCGCCGCCGTGGATGTCGAAGGCCGGGCCCAGGTACTTGTGGGCCATCGCCGAGCACTCCAGGTGCCAGCCGGGCCGGCCGCGGCCCCACGGCGTCTCCCAGCTCGGCTCGCCCGGCTTGGCGGACTTCCACATCGCGAAGTCGCGGGCGTCGCGCTTGCCGGTCTCGCCCTCGCCCTCGGGCTGGCGCAGGTCGTCCAGCTTCTGGTTGGAGAGCGCGAGGTAGCCGGGGTAGGACTTCACGTCGAAGTAGACGTTGCCGTCCGCCGCGTAGGCGTGACCCCGCTCGATGAGCCCCTGCATCATCTCGATCATCTCGGGGACGTGCCCGGTGGCCCTGGGCTCGACGGTTGGCGGCAGGCAACCGAGCGCGCTGTAGCCGTCGTTGAAGGCGCGCTCGTTCTCGTAGGCGATCTGCCACCACGGGACGCCCTGCTCGCGCTCCTTGGCGATCACCTTGTCGTCGATGTCGGTGACGTTGCGGGCGAAGGTGACCTGGTAGCCGCGGTAGGCGAACCACCGCTGCATGATGTCGAAGTTCAGGCCGGAGCGGATGTGCCCGATGTGAGGCGCCGACTGGACGGTAGCGCCGCACAGGTAGATCGAGACACAACCCGGTACAAGCGGGACGAAGTCGCGTACCTGGCGGGTGCTGGTGTCGTACAGACGAATGCTCACAGCGTCAAGCGTAGTGGGCGGCGGGGGGTGCCCCGCGACATTCCCGGGGAATGGCGGGCGCCACCGCCCGGGAACGGCGCGGGAGGGCCGTCAGACGCCGCCGGCGATCCTGCGCGGGGTGAGCCGCACGACCACCCGCACCGCGTCGGGCGCGTCCCAGGTGTAGGAGTCCACGCCCCGGTACTTGGCGGCCAGCTCGTCGATCAACTCCCGCCCGCCCTCGGTGGTCATCGTCACCGCGCCGCGCACCTCCAGGTACTCGTACGGGCTGTCCGGCGGGTTGACGAGCAGCGAGACGCGCGGGTCGCGGACCAGGTTGAGGTGCTTGCGGCGGCCCTCCACCGTGGAGAACAGGATGTCCTCGCCGTCCCGCCTGACCCAGACCACCGAGGACTGCGGGCTGCCGTCCGGCTGGATCGTGGAGACCACGGCGAAGCTCTCGCCGTCGATCAACGCCTTGGCCCGGTCGGAGAGTTGGACGTCACTCATCGGATAACCCCTTCACGTCGGAGGCGGTACGGGCCCACGGGCGAAGCCCGCGAGGGCCCGCGCCGAACACTACCGACGCGGACCCTCGGACGGCCGTCGACTTCCCGACGTTTCCGGCGCCTTCACCGGCGGCCGACTCAACGCCGTTCGTACACCAGGGCGGTGGCGATCGCGGCCAGCCCCTCGGCGCGGCCGGTCAGCCCCAGCCCGTCCGTGGTGGTGCCGGAGACGGACACCGGCGCGCCGACGGCCTCCGACAGCGCGGCCTGCGCCTCGGCGCGGCGCTTGCCGACCTTGGGGCGCACGCCGATCACCTGCACGGAGACGTTGCCGATCTCGAAGCCCGCCTCGCGGACCAGCCGGGCCGCCTCGCCGAGCAGCTTCACCCCGGAGGCGCCGGCCCACTCGGGCCGGTCGGTGCCGAAGTGGGCGCCGAGGTCGCCGATCCCGGCGGCCGAGAACAGCGCGTCGCAGGAGGCGTGCGCGGCCACGTCGGCGTCCGAGTGCCCGGAGAGCCCGACCTCGGCGTCCGGCCACTCCAGTCCGGCCACCCGGAGCGGGCGGCCGGCCTCGAAGGCGTGCACGTCGGTGCCGATCCCCACCCGGGGGATCACGGGGAGCGCGGGGTCAGTAGGCATCGGCGGCCCTCCTGCGGGCGAGTACGGCCTCGGCGAGCACGAGGTCCAGGGGACGGGTGACCTTGAACGCCTCCTCGTGGCCGGGCACCACGACGACCCGGCCGCCGTAGCGCTCCACCAGGCCGGCGTCGTCCGTGACGGGCGGCGCGTCGGCGGCGCCCGCCTCCTCCTCGGCCAGCGCCTTGGCGTGGACCTCGACGAGCACGGCCCGGTCGAAGCCCTGCGGGGTCTGCACCGCGCGCAGGGTGGACCGGTCGGGCGTGTCGACGACCGGCTCGGGGGCCCCCGGGTTCGGCTCGACCCGCTTGACGGTGTCGGCCAGCGGCACCGCCGGCACCACCGCGACGGCCCCGCCCCGGACGGCGGCCGCGACGGCGTCCACCACCTCGACGGGCACCAGCGGGCGGGCCGCGTCGTGCACCAGGACGATCCGGACGTCCTCCGGGATCGCCGCCAGGCCCAGCCGGACGGACTCCTGGCGGGTCGAGCCGCCGGCCACCACCCGGACGTCCTTGCCGTCCAGCCCGTGGCTGTCCAGCAGGGCGACGACCTCGGCCACCCCGTCCGCGGGCGCGGCGACCACGACCAGGCCGACGGCCCGGCTGCGCGCGAGCGCCCGTACGGCGTGCACCAGGAGCGGCACGCCGCCCAGTTCCCGCAGGGCCTTCGGGGCGCCGGGCCCCAGCCGCTCACCGCGTCCGGCGGCCGGCACCACTGCTGCTGCGACTGCTGCTGAGGCGTTCAGGTTTCACTCCTTCGGCGAAGTGGGTATGGCAGTGGCGTGCCCGGCGGGCTCCGGGCCCCTTCCGAAGAACCACGGTCCAACCGCCCGCCGCACAACCCCGCAGAAACGGTCTTGCAAGGCAGCACCGGCCCGGGCCGGAGGCGTCGTCCGGACACGCCTCAGCGCCCGAAGTGCCACTGCACCACTCCCGGACACGTCGTCCGTGGAGTGGCGCGCCGACACCGGGCGCTGTGAGCGGTGGGCTGCTGCCCGACTGCACTACGGCTACGCGAGCACTACGAGGCGAGGACCTCGTCGAGCAGCGTCTCCGCCTTGTCCTCGTTGGTGTTCTCCGCCAGCGCGAGCTCGCTGACGAGGATCTGGCGTGCCTTCGCGAGCATGCGCTTCTCGCCGGCCGAGAGGCCGCGCTCGCGCTCGCGACGCCAGAGGTCGCGCACGACCTCGGCGACCTTGATGACATCACCCGAAGCGAGCTTCTCCAGGTTCGCCTTGTAGCGACGGGACCAGTTGGTCGGCTCTTCGGTGTACGGTGCGCGCAGCACCTCGAAGACCCGGTCCAGACCCTCCTGGCCGACCACGTCGCGAACGCCGACGAACTCCGCGTTCTCGGCGGGCACCCGGAGCGTCAGGTCTCCCTGCTGCACCTTGAGCACCAGGTAGGTCTTGTCCACACCTTTGATCTGGCGAGTTTCGATGGCCTCGATCAACGCGGCCCCGTGATGGGGGTAGACCACCGTGTCGCCAACCTTGAACGTCATGTGACAGGACCCCTTCCGTGGCTTTCCAGAATAACACGCTTCGCGCCCCACCCGAAGGGCGTTTTCGCAGGTCAGGACCGGTCTCGGGGCTTGACAAGCGCCCCCCTGGCATGCTGCGACCGGTGTTCGAGAGTGGCTTCCCGCAGGTGGGAGGCGGTTCAGACCTCTGACGAAACCCTTGCGCAACACCCCGGACACCATGATTGGATCTTGAGTTTTCGTCGCGTTCCGGGCCGCGCCCGCATCGTTATTCGATCTTGGTCGACATGTGTCCCGTCCGTGATGCCGACCGGTGACGCTCCGGCCGTCCCGGGCGGTCCCGCACGGCCCCGGGATGCGGCCGGACGGCCCCCCGAGGGACTCGGAAGTGCGACACGGGGACCTCCCCGTGAAGGCCGCATAAGTGAGGTCGATAATCTGAGACCTGACCTACCGACAAGCCACCAAAAGGAGAAGCCGCCGCCGTGAGCCGCAGCCTTCGACGCGGCAGCATCGCCGCCATCGCCGCCATCGCCATCGCCTCGCTCTCGTCCTGCGCCGCCGGCAACACGCCGGACACCCTGCAGGTCAAGCCGGACAATGCCGCCGCGACGATCGGGACGAACCTCCGCCTGAACAACATCGTGGTCGTGACCCCGGTGAAGTCCTCCGGTGACTTCACCGGCCCCGCCAGCGTGGTCGTGAACATCGCGAACACCGGCAGCACCCCGGCGGAGCTCAAGTCCGTCGTGCTCGGCGGCGGCAACGCCACCTTCACCGACGCCTCGGGCGCCCCCGCCACCTCCATCGTCATCCCGGCCGGCGGCTCGGTGGCCATCGGCGGCAAGGGCAACCCGACCGCGACCGTCCCCTCGGCCAACGTCAAGGTCGGCGGCTTCGCCAAGGCCGCCTTCGGCATCAAGGAGGACAAGGACAACCCGTCCTCCCAGGTGCAGACCGTCACCGCCGAGCCGAGCGTGGCCCCGGACTCGGACCTCAAGGACAAGAACCTCTACGAGGGCTTCGGTCCGAGCGCCTCCCCCGCCGCGGTGCCCACCAAGGCCGCCTCCCCGGCCGCCTCGGGCTCCCCCGCCGCCTCGGGCTCCCCGGCCGCCGGCGCCCCGACCACCCCGGCCGCGCCGACCACCGGGGCGACCACCCCGGCCGCCGGCACCTCGCCGACCGCCCACTGACACCCTCCCCGGCGGGCCGTTCCCGGCCCGCCGGGGGCGTCACGGGCCATGCGAAGGCCCCCTCCGACCGTTTGTTCGGAGGGGGCCTTCGCGTTCACTCGTACGGGCGGATCTACGGCTCGAACTTGTAGCCGAGGCCGCGGACCGTCACCAGGTAGCGCGGCGCGCCCGGGTCGGGCTCGATCTTGGCCCGCAGGCGCTTCACGTGGACGTCCAGGGTCTTGGTGTCGCCGACGTAGTCCGCGCCCCAGACCCGGTCGATCAGCTGCATGCGGGTCAGCACCCGGCCCGCGTTGCGCAGCAGCATCTCCAGCAGGTCGAACTCCTTGAGCGGCAGGTCGACCTTGGCGCCGTCCACCGTCACCACGTGGCGGTCGACGTCCATGCGGACCGGGCCCGCCTCCAGGGCGCCCGGGCCGCCGCCGTTGTCGCCCGCGCCACCGTCCTCGCCGCGGCGGCGCAGCACCGCGCGGATGCGGGCGACGAGCTCACGGGTCGAGTAGGGCTTGGTGACGTAGTCGTCGGCACCTATCTCCAGCCCGACGACCTTGTCGATCTCGCTGTCCTTGGCGGTCACCATGATCACCGGGACGTTGGAGCGCACCCGGAGCTGGCGGCAGACCTCGGTGCCGGGCAGGCCCGGCAGCATCAGGTCGAGCAGGACGAGGTCGGCGCCGTTGCGTTCGAACTGCTCCAGGGCGTCGGGGCCGGTGGCGGCCACCGCCACCTCGAAGCCCTCCTTGCGGAGCATGTACGAGAGGGCGTCGCTGAACGACTCCTCGTCCTCGACCACCAGTACTCGGGTCACGATCAGGCCTCCGGGGCAAGCTGGGGGGTTGTGTCTGACAGGGGTGCTTCCCGCTCCCCGGCGGGGAGCGAACGGGCCGTGCCGTCGGAACGGCCCGTGTTGAGGGTCCGGGTCGCCGGGGCGGCCCGGAAGGCCGGTCCGGCGGGGTTCTGGGTGGCGGGCCCGTCCTCGTCCAGGTCCTCGTCCAGGTCCTCGTCCTGGGCGGGGGCCTGGCCGGCGGGCAGCCGCACGGTGAAGGTCGAGCCCTGGCCCTCGACGCTCCACACCGAGACCGTGCCGCCGTGCGAGGCCGCGACGTGCTTGACGATGGACAGGCCGAGGCCGGTGCCGCCGGTCTGGCGGGAGCGGGCCGGGTCGACCCGGTAGAAGCGTTCGAAGACCCGCTCGCGGTCCTTCTCCGAGATGCCGATGCCCTGGTCGGTCACCGAGATCTCGATCAGCTCGCCGTCGGCCTCGCCGAGCGCCGCGGCGCTGGAGATCCGCCGGGTGGCGATGGCCACCCGGGTGCGCGGCGGGCTGTAGTTGACGGCGTTCTCGACCAGGTTGCCGAGGGCCGCGGCGAGCTGGCCGCGGTTGCCGTGGAGGTAGAGGCCGGCGATGCCGCCGGCCGCGATCAGGATCTGCTTGGCGGCGGCCTGCTGGCGGCAGCGGTCGATCGCCTCGGCGATCAGCTCGTCCACCGCGACCGGCTCCGGGTCGACCATCAGGCGGTCGTCCTGGACCCGGGAGAGGTCGATGATCTCCTGGACCAGGCTGGCCAGGCGGGTCGCCTCGATCTGCATCCGTCCGGCGAAGCGCTGCACGGCCTCCGGGTCGTCGGACGCGTCGGCCACCGCCTCGGAGAGCAGCGACAGGGCGCCGACCGGGGTCTTGAGCTCATGGCTGACGTTGGCGACGAAGTCCCGGCGGACGGCCTCCACCCGGCGGCGCTCCGTCTGGTCCTCGACCAGGACCAGCACCAGGCGGGAGCCCAGCGGGGCGACCCGGACGGAGACGGCCAGCGGCTCGGCCGCGCGGGCCGCGCCCGGGCGGGGCACCTCCAGCTCGACCTGGCGGATCTCGCCGTCCCGGCGGGTGGCGCGGGCCAGCGCGAGCATCTGGTCCACGGCGACCGCGCCGCCGCGCACCAGGCCCATCGCGTACGCCGCGGAGCTGGCCTTCACCACCTCGTCGCCCTCTCCCAGCACGATCGCGCAGGAGCGCAGCACGGAGAGCACGGTGTCGACCCCCGGCGGCAGGGGGGCCTCGGGGTGGCCGGCGCCCAGGGGCTGGTGCCGGCTGTTCTGCCTGCCGCCGGTGCCGTTGTACCTGCCCCGGGCCTGCTCGCGTTCGCTCCAGCGGAAGGCGATGGAGGCGGTGAGGCCGACGCCGAGCCCGGCTATGGCGCAGGCAGCGGCGGCGGCCACGTTCACGTCCATGTGGCCAGCGTAAGCGCACGGCGCGTGCGGTCCCCAAGGGCTGGATCAAGGCATCGGCCGCGCGTTGCCGAGAATTCACCTTCACGTAGCTGCCGATTCACCGTACTGGCCGTGCCGCTTCGCCCGGACGGCTGAGAGTTGGCCATGCAGCCCGTGTGGGTCGAACGGTGCGCCGAATCCCGGGCACCGTCTCGGGGGTGCGCGTACCATTCGCGCACACCAGCAGCGGCCACTCGAACGATCGGACGACGATCGGACGGGCTGACCGGTCGGCACCGCCACCGACACAGCTACTGAGGAGAGATCATGCGCGACGCGTACCACGAGGAACTCGATGTGATCGGCGACAGCCTGGTCGAGATGGCCCGGCTCGTCGGCTCGGCCCTGGGCCGGGCGACCACCGCACTCCTCGACGCGGACCTGGCGCTGGCGGAGAGCGTGATCGCCGCCGACGAGAAGGTCAACGAGCTGCACCACGAGCTCGAGAACCGGGCCATCGACCTGCTGGCCCGCCAGCAGCCGGTCGCCACCGACCTGCGCATCGTCGTCACCTCGCTGCGGATGAGCGCCGACCTCGAGCGCTGCGGCGACCTCGCCCGCCACGTCGCCAAGATCGCCCGGATGCGCTACCCCGACTCGGCCGTCCCCGGCGACCTGCACTCGACCGTCCTGGAGATGGGCCAGCTCGCCCAGCGCCTGGTCGCCAAGGCGGGCCTGGTCATCGCGACCAAGGACGTCGACAAGGCGCTGGAGATGGAGCAGGACGACGACGCCATCGACACCCTGCACCGGGAGCTGCTCTCCCACCTGATCGACGAGCGCTGGCACCACGGCATCGAGACCGCCGTGGACATCACGCTGGTCGGCCGGTACTACGAGCGCTTCGCGGACCACGCCGTCTCGGTGGCCAAGCGGGTCGTCTACCTGGTGACCGGCGAGCACGTGGCCGAGTTCGTGGCGGCCACCGAGGCCGAGCAGGCCGCGCCCTCCGAGTGAGCCCGGCCTGGGCCGGGCCGGGGGCCGGGCCGGGGTGGCGGGGACCGTTCACCTTGAGGGGTGAGTAAACCCGTGGCGAGGGTGGTGCGGATGCACGGCGTTCCGTGCATTCCGCGCCTGCGCGCCTGTTGACGATCCCTCCGATCGGCGGTTTCACTCGAATCGCAGGCACCGACGTGTGCCCGCCACGAGGAGGGAACAGTTCGATGAAGGCCCACCCGACCCGTCCTGCACCGGCCCACGACCCCGTCGAGCCTCTCCCGCCCGCCCTGCTCCCCGTCCTCGCCGCCGGCTGCGGCTGCGGCCCGGGCTGCGGATGCGGCTGCCAGTCCGGCGCGCCCTGCCAGTGCGGCGGCGCCGACGGCGGTTGCTGCGGCGGCCACTGAGGAGTCCTTCGCCGGGTGCCCGGCCGTCGTGCGAGACGGCCGGGCACCGGTGCGTACGGGCCGGGGTCGTCCGGCGCCGTCAGAGCTGTCAGAGCTGTCAGAGCTGTCAGAACGGTCGGATCTGTCAAGACTGTCAGGGACTGTCAGGGACTGTCAGAACTGGACGTCGGAGCAGGAGTAGAAGGCGTTGCCGGTGTCCGCGATCGTCCAGACCGCGACGACCACCTGGTGGCCGGTGCGGTCGCTGGGGAGAGTTCCGGTGTGGCTGAGCGTGCTGGGGACCTGGGTGCCGTCGTACGGGACGTCCAGGAACGGCGTCAGGTCCAGGTTGGACCGGGTGATCGGCTGGCTCGCGTCGTAGCCCGGCTTGGTCATGTAGTACGCGAAGTCCGAGGTCGCGTGCCGGGCGGTGAACTTCCAGGTGAAGGTCACCTGCTGGCCCGCCGTCACCGGGGTGGTGGGCCAGGCGCCGTTGTGCGGGTCGTCCAGCTCGGCGAAGCGGGCGTTGCCGCCGGCGCAGATGGTGCCGTCCGCGGGGCCGAGGCTCGGGAAGCCCTTGGGGCCCTCGACGCTCTGCGGCTCCCACTGGATGTCGCCGCAGTCCCAGGGGACGCCGTTGACGTGCTCGTCGCAGAGCGCGGCCCGGCTGGGCGGGGTGTTGATGTACCCGTGGGCCTGCGCCGGGAAGGCGAGGGCCAACGGGACCGCCAGGGCGGCGACGACCGCCCCGACGACGTGACGCTTGCGCATGGTGCTCCTCCGTGGGGGTGGATGGAGAGTGCGCCGGACGGCGGTGGTCGCGCGTGGGGGTGCGCGACGGGCAGTTCTGGATCTTTGGCATGCCTGTGCCAGTCCGGTGCTCCCACGGTAGGAGCACCGCGTTCCGCCGTCAATGGTCTGAACCATTTCGTGGACCCCAACTCCCGTCCGGACCAGGGGGTTTGACGGAGAGCGAACGATCCGCACACGACGACGGCCCCCGGTCCGCGCAGCACGCGGAGCGGGGGCCGTGAGGGAAGAACGAACTACTTCTTGCCCTGGGTCTGGCCTGTCGATCTTTCGGGTCTGGTCAGTGGCCTCTGACCTGGGGTCGAGCTGTCGGCATTTGTCATCATCGGCCGCCTTCCGCCGACGCCGGACGGCCCACAGACGGCCCAGACACAGAAGGCGTTAGCCACTCCCCGTAGGTTTCGCCGCCGAAGCAAGGGCGGAGCGAGCCGCCGCCAACAATTCAGCCTCTGCTTGCTGAACCTGCTCCCTGCATGCCAGGAAACGGGCCCCGGCAACCCGCAACTCCTCTGAGGTAAGAGTCCTGTCGCGACGAAGCACCGCGTAGTCAGCAAAGGTCGACCATGCGCTTTGAACGCGGTCAAGGAACTCACGAGCCGCCTCAGCTACGGCTTCAGGACCGAGGAGCTCAACTTCTGTGCACCGACGGCTAAGGAGCTGCATCGACCGACGAGTTCCGTCGAGCACGCCAAGGACACCCTCGAACTCGCAGTCGTCATCCACTACGGCCACCACCAGGTCCCGTATCAATGTCCGCGATTCTGACGCAGCATCCAAAAGGTCCGCATACGCTGCCTGTCGTCGCTCACGCAACCAAATCTGGTGCTCGGCATGCACGCCGTGCTCTCGTTCCTCCTTTGCTGCCTCCAATTGACGGTGCTGTTCTCGCTCTCGTGCTTCCTCCCCGCGACGTTGCGCCCGATTCCCGAGCGCTCCAGTCGTAGCTCCGGCCGCAAGCGTGCCGCCGACGCCTATCAGGGCAACCCAAAGTCCTCCATCCGCCATGGCTGTTCATTCTGCCGGAACGCACGGCTGGCCCATGCCTTACGAGCGGTCTCGTATCAGTAACTTCGCCGGGACCCGACCGTCGCGCAACGCTGGGTTCATCGAACCTCTGCGCTATACCGTATAGAACGCCACCGATGCATCGTCACCTGCTTTATATCGGGGCCAACGGAGACCTTCCGGATCAGTGGCCTCGACTGCGCGAACTGCCCCGATCAGTCCTTCCGTCCCAGCACTTCGAAGCATTGCGAAGACAACAGCCCATGACGCCTCTTCGTACTCAGTGACAAGTCGCGATACTCCGTCCGACATGACCGCCACCGATTGGACACCCTCCAGGGGCACCGCACCTGTGATCGCATAGTGCGCCGCTTCGCCGCTGGAAGCAGCCACCCAGTAGCCGTCCACGGTGTTCCGGGTGAGCCGCTGGGCCTCGACCATCCGGCGAACAGCCTTTGTGTGCTCGGGCGTCCCGGTGGCGAACCGTTCTGTCTCGGCGCGGAGTTCGGGCACCACGGTGTCCACCCGGAGGTCGGTCACCACCTGATAGCCGTCAGCCCGCTCGAAGACAATCGGCGAGTCGGCGAGGACAAGGTAGTCGAAGCGGTCGGTTCCGGCCCGCAGGATCGAGACTGTTGCCGACGGCGTACCAGGGTTGGCGAGGTCGCAACCGGGGTGGAGCGCGGCCACCTGGTCGAGGGCCTGCTCCAGCCCGTCGGCGAGCGGCCGGCCGGGCTCTGCCAGCGCGGCCACCAGGTGGCCGCCCAACTGGGCCACGTACCAAGGGACTCCGTGACGACAGCCGGTGTCTAGCCCGGCCGTGCTCAGACCGTCGAGGACGACGGCGAGCGTGGGCGTGGCCGCCACCCAGTCCTCGTTGGGGTTGGTGCCGCCCGGAGCGGTGGCGATGGAGACGCGCATCTGTCAGCCCTCGTGTCGGTAGATCGGGGTAACCCTGCTGCTCTCCAGAACTTCCAGAGTCTCCGGGTCGTAACGGCAGGAGATCAGCGTGGAGAAACGCTTCGTCCGAACCTCGCGGTACAGCTCGCCAAGGTGGTTCTCCAGGTAGTGCACGACGCCGTTCGCGCCGATCGCGTGGATGCCCGCGATGTAGAGGAACGTGCCCTTGCCGTCGAGACGGGGAAGCCGAGCGAGGTAGCCGACGTCCCCGGCCGTGCCGTCCACGTCGAGCGGTGACCGGTACTCCGTCTCGGTCTGGAGATCTACCAGGTGCCAGGCCGTGTCCTTGCGGAACCGCAGATGGTCGTCACCTTCGAGCACCTGGGCCACGATCGGGGACAGGCGAGGGCCGCAGATGACGACCAGGTGTTCGCGGTTCAGATTCACAATGCCGGAGGGCGGGATGACCTCGTACTCGGAGTCGAGCTTCAGGCCCGTGAACAGCTTCCGCAGGTGCTCGTAGTTGTTCAGGTCTTCCCTGGTCACGACCTGGCTTGGGTTCTCGTCCAGAGACTTCCCCGCCTCGTACTTGCCTCCGACCGCCACGGTCATCGGGCCGAGCCCGAAGAAGGCCCGCTCCGGCGCGGGGCCGGTCGACGCGAGCTGACCGACGCGCCCACGGCTTACGCCGAGCAGAGCAGCAATCTCGGTCTGCGACATGCCCGCCGCCGACGCTTCTTCGATCGCCTCCCGGCGGACTCGGGACAGCTCGACCACCCGGTTCTGGTAGTCCGCCATCAGGGCAATCGCGGCTTTGGCCCGGTCGATCGGGACGGCCACGTCGGCCACCCGCTCAAGCTCCTCGTGCATCGTGATCCCTTCACTGCCTAGGGGGGCAAAGCAAGCCTACCGCTAGAGGGACTTGACGCACAGACGGGCACTGCCTACCTTGGGTATCGCGAGAGAGCGAAAGCCCCCCTAAGCAACAAGGGAACAGGCTTAGCGCTTCTCTGACCTGCCCAAACATGCAGCGAAGCGGCGCCCCAACCGCCAAGTCAGTACGCCGCTTCGTGCCCCGGTGAAGGGAGTTCCATCATGCACGCTTCGCTCAGCACTCAGCCGTCCCTGACCACCGACGCGGTGGAGGAGAACGTCTCGCTGTTCGGCGAGACGGAGCCGGGGCAGGACGAGGCCCGGCTGTCGGTGCGGGTGTCGGTGTCGCTGCGGTTCTACGACATGGTGGGCCTGCTGGCCTTCCACCCCTCGATGATGCTCACCGCCTCGGACCTGCTGAAGTCCGAGGAACTGGCGGAGGCCCTGCGCTTCACGATCATCGCCTCCGACACCTCCCAGATCGAGGAGTACTCGGAGCTGGCCCGTGCCGCGCTGTCGCACCCGCGTCGGCCGCTCCACGCCTACACCAAGCTGGTGGCCCAGGCCGTGACCCGGACGTTCGGCATGAGCGCCCCGCACCCGCCGACCCCGGCCGCGCCGGTCCTGTCGCTGCTGGCCCCGGCTGCCTGAACAAGCAAGAAGAGCACCGGGGGCGAGGGGGTGCTCCTCTTGCGGTGCGGGTGAACACTCACGGGTGCTCACCCTCGCTCACCACCCGCTCACCGGGCGCCCCTGAAGCCCGAACCGCCGGGCCTGAAACGGCCGCCGGTGGACCTGAAACGGCGGCCGGAACGGGTGAACGCTCACCGGCGTTCACCTCCACTCACCGCCCGCTCACGGGCCGCTCACCGGGTGCCCTTGAAGCCCGGGCGGGCGGACTTGAAGAGGCCACCCCCGCGCCTGAAACGGTGCCCGGTCCGGGTGGGTGCTCACCGGTGAACGCCGGAGTGTTCACCGCCGCTCACGACCCGCTCACCGGCCGGGGCTGAAGCGCCCGGACCCGCTCCTGAAGCGGCCCCGGGTGCGGCTGAAACCCCCGGCCGTGCCCCTGAAACCCCTGGTCAGAACCCGTGAACACCAGTGAGCACCCGGCTCAGGACGGGTGAACACCCCGGCCGGAAAAGCGCTTCTCCAGCCCGTCCACCAGCCCGGCGGCACCCGCCCCGCACCCGTTTCAGGCGCGGCGGTGGCCTCTTCAGGCCCGCCCGATGAGCACCGGTGAGCACCCGACCGGCCGCCGGTGAACACCCCCTCCTTAAGAGCGCTTCTCCTCGGCGGACCGAGGGCGAGCGTGCCCGCCCGAACACCGCCAACTCCCCCGAGGAGAAGCGCTCTTAAGGGGCGGCGGCAGGGCGCGCGGTCGGCGACCGGCCCGACTTCTCCACCCGACTGACGACACGACGGAAGGACACCCGACGGTGCCCGAGACGACCCGACCAACTCCGACCGCTCCGCCGACCAACCCCCGCAGCGAGACCCGCCCGGCGGACACCAGGCCCGCCCGGCCGGTCGCCCGCGCCGCCGCCGGGAAGGCGGAGGACGGCAAGCCGAACCAGGCCACCCAGCTCGTCGCCCTGGCCCGCGCCCGCTACGACTTCATCGTCTCCGAGGACGGCCGCCCCTACGCCGTCGCCGTGGACGGCCCGAGGATCGTGCTGCCGCTGCGGGGCAAGGCCGGTCTGCGCTCGGCCCTGGCCCGCGCCTACACCGACGCCAACGGCGGCTCCGTACCCTCCCAGGGCTCCCTGGCCGACGCCATGACCGTGCTGGAGGGCCAGTGCGCCGCCACCGACCCGGTACCGGTCCACCTGCGGGTGGCCGGAGGCCCGGAGCGGATCGTGCTGGACCTGGGCACCGCCGACGGCCGGTGTGTCATCGTCACCCCCGGTTCCTGGCTGCTCGCCGACCGCTCCCCGGTCTACTTCCGGCGCTCCGGCGCGATGGCCGTCATGCCCACCCCCGACCGCGACCAGGCCGCCACCGGCCTGGACCGGCTGCGCTCGCTGGTGAACATGGACGACACCGCCTTCCGCCAGTTGGTCGGCTGGCTGGTCGCCGCGTGGATTCCGCACATCCCCCACCCGATCCTGACCTTCAAGGGCGAGCAGGGCACCGGCAAGTCCAAGGCCGCGCAGACCGTGGTCAACCTGATCGACCCGTCCCCGGCCACCAAGCGCTCCCAGCCCCGGGACATCAAGGCGTGGGCCACCCAGGCGTTCAACTCCTGGGCGCTGTGCCTGGACAACGTCTCCACCATCGCGCCGTGGCTCTCCGACACCCTGTGCAAGGCCGTGACCGGTGACGGCATCGTGGACCGCGCCCTCTACACCGACGACGACGTTGTCGTCCTCACCTTCCGCCGGGTGCTGGCCATGACGACCATCGACGCCGGGGCCCTGGCCGGAGACCTCGCCGAGCGGCTGATGACCCTGGACCTCCAGCTCATCGACCCCTCCCAGCGCCGCACCGAACAGGAGCTGGACGCCGCGTTCGCCGAGCACCGCCCCGCGATCCTGGCCGCCCTCCTCGACCTCCTCGCCGAAGCCCTGGCCCTGCTGCCCACGGTCCGCCTCGACACCCTGCCCCGCATGGCCGACTTCGCCCGCGTGCTCGCCGCCCTCGACCAGATCCGCGAGTGGACCACCCTGGACGCCTACCTGTCCGCCTCCGCCAACACCAACGCCGACGCCCTGGAAGGCGACCCGTTCGGCTCCGCCGTTCTGACCCTGGTGGACGACACCGGCCACTGGAACGGCACCGCCGGGGAACTCCTCGCCCGCCTGTCCCTGACCGGCGAGACCTTCCACCCGAAGTGGCCCAAGGACGCCACCCGCGCCAGCGGACAGCTCAAACGCCTCGCCCCGGTCCTGCGCACGGTCGGCGTCCTGGTCGACGACACCCAGCGCTCCGCCGACCGCCACCGCCGCCGCCTCATCACCGTCTCCCTGGCCGATCCGGAGAGTTCGATGAACGCAGCGTCCGCAGCGCCCGCAGCGTCCTGGCCGCCCGTGCGCAGGCCCCCTGACCAGCCCGAACTTCCCGGACACTAGCCGACCCGCCAGCGTCCGCGCAGCGTCCGCAAACCCCCCTCCAGCGTCCGCAACCACCCGTGCTGCGGACGCTGGCACCCCCTGAGTGGACGCTGCACCCCCGCCAGCGTCCACACCCCCGCACCCCGACCGACCAGCACGGATACCGCACCTGCGGACGCTGCGGGCACTGCGGACGCTGCACCGCACCAACTCTCCGAACCGGACACCCCACGCCGACCGGCCGGAGCCGACTGTCAGGTGACAGGCGCCAGTCGGTGACTGTCACCCGGGCCCGATTTCCCCAGGTAACGCGCGCCCGCAAAGCCGACAGTCGGCGCCTGTCACCCCGACTGTCACCCCCGCTGGCACCTGATCTTGACCCTCTGGCACCCGCAGAACGGAGCCCCACGATGCCCCGCACACCCACCGCACTCGATGTCCGACCGACCCGCACGAACGGTCCACCGGCCGCCACGACGCCCCGCGCCCGCTCCCCACCAAGCCCCGGCCGCCCCCGGGCCGCCGCGCCGCTAGCAGCACCGGCCGCTAGACCTAGCACCCCCGCTAGCGCCCACAACCCGCTCCGACCGGCCGACTAGCGCCTAGCGCCCGCCGCCGGCCGAACCCCGCGACCCGCCCGAACCGGGCCCCGCACCCCTCCGCCGGCCGCTAGGGCCGCACGGCGCCCCGTGACTGCCCGCAATCTCCCACCCACCCCCCACCCAGCCCGAGAGCGCCCTCCCGGGCCCCTGAGCGGGCGGGGGGAGCTTTCCCGGGTGGGTGGGAGGTGGGTGGGAGATCACCCTCCGTCACGAGAGCCCCGGACGAAGGCCGTCAGGCCGCAGGTGTCAGAAACCGTCTGACGCCTCTGACGGCCAGATCCCTAGACCAACGCGCACGCGCACGCGAGAAACCCCCGCCTGACACCCCGCTCTGACGCCCCTGACACCCCGCCCTGACGGTCCTGACACCCCCTCCGGCACCGCTTCTGACGCCCCTGACACCCCCGGACCGACACGCGCAGGCCCGTCCTGACGGTCCTGACGCCCCTGACACCCCGCCCTGACACGCCTGACGCCCTCACCCACCGCAACCACCCCGCCCGGCCCGACCACCGCCCGTCCGGCCCACCTGTCACCTGTCGCCTGTCACCTGTCGTCCCCACCCCGAAACGGGCCCCACAGGCCCGAAACCACCCCCTGACCTGCGCGCCGACAGGCGACAGACAGGTGACAGGCGACAGGTGACAGACAGGCGACACGACAGGTGAGGCGACAGGCCCGACCCGCCCGGAGACGCCCGTGACCGACCGCCGCACCCCGGCCGACCCGCGACCCACCGTCGTCGCCCTCCCCACTCGCTTCCTCACCCCCGAAGACGTCGCCGCCCTCTTCGGCGTCCCCCTGGAAACCGTCTACCAGTGGCGCCGCAAGCGCACCGGCCCGCCCGCCTTCCGCGTCGGCCGACACCTCCGGTACCACCCCGACGCCGTCGCCCAATGGGTCACCGACCAGACCCAGCAGGCCGCCTGAACCACCAGGGAGGCGGCCAGGGAGGCACCCCCGGCGCCCCCGCCGGCGGCCCTGAAACCACCCTCCGGCGGCGCCCGACCGCCTCCCTCCCTGCCGCTTCCCCAACCTGCCGCCGGGCCTCCGCTTCGGCGGCACCACGGGCGGGCCCCGGCCCCTCCCCCACCGGGCCTCCCCCACCCCCTCTCGGGCGGCGGTAGGCCGGTAGGAACCGCAGGTCGGAGCGCGCCTACCGCCCGGCCTACCGGCGCCCTACCTACCGCCCTACCGGCCCCGCACAGCCACACCTCACCCACCACCCCAAGGAGCGGCCCCATGGCCGGACACATCCAAGACCGCTGGTACAAGACCGAGACCGGCCCGGACGGCAAGCCCCGCCGGATCCGCACCGACCGCTACGGCACCGGCAAGCGCTACCGGGCCCGGTACGTCGCGCCGGACGGGACCAAGAAGAGCAAGAGCTTCCCCGACCGCCAGAAGCGGCAGGCGGAGGAGTGGCTGGCACGGATCGAGGCCGACATGTCGCGCGGGCAGTACCTCGACCCGACGACGGCGAAGACGACCTTCCAGGAGTTCGCCGAGCACTGGCTGAGGAGCCAGACCAGCGACCCCAACACGCAGGCCTCGATGCAGTCGCAGCTCCGGCGGCACGCCTTCCCCCGGATCGGGGCCCGGCCGCTCTCGTCGTTCCAGCCCAGCCACATCCGGGAGTTCGTCGCCGAGCTGGAGACGTCCGGCATGTCGGGGTCGTACGCCCGGGTCATCTTCTCCAACGTGCGGGCCGTGCTGAGCGCGGCCGTGGACGACGGCATCCTGCTCCGGAACCCGTGCGCCGCGCAGACCGTGCGCCCGCCGGTCGTCGGTACCCGGCGGGTCGTCCCGTGGGAGCCGGAGCGGGTGTTCGCCGTTCGGGCGGCCATGACGGAGCGATACCGGACAACGGTGGACGTGGGCGCTGGCTGCGGGCTGCGGCAGGGGGAGATCCTGGGCCTGGCCGTGGACGCGCTGGACTTCGACGCCAGCACGATGCACGTCACCCAGCAGCTCAAGCTGAGCCGGAGCAAGCCGGTGTTCGCGCCGCCGAAGGGCGGGACGCTGCGGAGCGTGCCGCTCCCCCGGCCGGTGGCCGACGCGCTCAAGGCGCACATGGAGCGGTTCCCGCCGGTGGAGATCACGCTGCCGTGGATGAGGGTGGGCGGGCCGCCCGTCACCAAGGGACTGCTCTTCACCAGCCTGTCGGACCACATCGTCTGGCGCGGCATGCTCAACGAGGACCACTGGAAGCCCGCCCTAGCCACTGCCGGGGTCATCCCGAAGCCGGGCAAGGGCGAGGGCTACGCGTCCGCCCGGGAGCACGGCATGCACGCGCTCCGGCACTTCTTCGCGTCGGTGCTGCTGGACGCCGGGGAGAGCATCAAGGCCGTCAGCGAGTACCTGGGCCACGCCGATCCGGGGCTGACGCTGCGGGTGTACGCCCACCTGATGCCGGACAGTCGGCACCGGGCGAGGAGGGCCATGGAGGGCGTCTTCGGGGTTCAAGATCACGACGACTGACGGCCCACAGACGGCCCGGGAATGACGACGGCCCCTCACCAGCGCCTAAAGCGCAGGTGAGGGGCCGTAACGGCAAGTGGTCTACTTCTTGCCCTGGTTCTTGACCGCCTCGATGGCGGAGGCGGCGGCCTCCGGGTCGAGGTAGCGGCCGCCCGGGGTGAGGGGCTTGAAGTCGGCGTCGAGTTCGTAGACGAGGGGGATGCCGGTGGGGATGTTCAGGCCGGCGATGGCCTCGTCGGAGACGCCGTCGAGGTGCTTGACCAGGGCGCGCAGGCTGTTGCCGTGGGCGGTGACCAGGACGGTCTTGCCGGCGGCGAGGTCGGGGACGATGGCGTCGTACCAGTACGGGAGCATCCGCTCGACGACGTCCTTGAGGCACTCGGTGCGCGGGCGCAGCTCGCTCGGGATCTCGGCGTAGCGCGCGTCGTGGGCCTGGGAGTACTCGGAGTCGTCGGCCAGGACCGGCGGCGGGGTGTCGTAGGAGCGGCGCCACAGCTGGAACTGCTCCTCGCCGAACTCGGCCAGGGTCTGGGCCTTGTCCTTGCCCTGGAGGGCGCCGTAGTGGCGCTCGTTCAGGCGCCAGCTGCGGGAGACCGGGATCCAGTGGCGGTCGGCCTTGTCCAGGGCGATCTGCGAGGTGCGGATCGCGCGGCGCAGCAGGGAGGTGTGCAGCACGTCGGGGAGAAGGTTCTCGGCGGCGAGCAGCTCACCGCCGCGGGCCGCCTCCTTCTCGCCCTTCTCGTTGAGGTCGACGTCGACCCAACCGGTGAACAGGTTCTTCTGGTTCCACTGGCTCTCGCCGTGACGGAGCAGGATGAGTCGGTACGTCGTGTCAGCCATGGCGCCCAGCTTAGTGGAGGCCGGAAAAGCACTGGTGGGCGTCTCACCTCCGGATGTAATATGTGCTCCGCATGACTGACACTTACATCTTGTCGGTTGCCCACGCCTGTCACGGGAGTCCCGCATGCTCGTCGCCCTCGTCTCCAACCCCCGCGTCCGAAGACTGGTCCGGGAGACGGTGGGCGGGCTGCCGCGCGAGTTCTGGTGGCTGTTCGTCTCGACGCTCGTGAACAAGCTCGGCGGGTTCGTGGTCACGTTCCTGTCGATGTACCTGACGGTCAACCGAGGGTACTCGTTCTCGTACGCGGGCCTGGTGGCCTCGCTGTTCGGGCTCGGCGCCGCGATCGCGGCGCTCGGCGCGGGCGTGCTGGCCGACCGGATCGGACGGCGGCCGACCCTGCTCGTCGCCCAGCTCGGCACCGCGGCCGCCACCGTCGTGCTCGGGTTCGTGGACGGTCCGGTGGCGATCGCCGTGGTGGCCTTCCTGGTCGGCATGTTCAACAACGCCACCCGGCCCGCGACTTCGGCGATCATCGCCGACCTCGTCCCGGCCGAGGACCGGGTGCGGGCGTACTCGCTGAACTACTGGGCGATCAACATCGGCTTCGGGGTCTCCGCCGCCGTCGCCGGCGTGATCGCCTCCCACGGCTACCTGACGCTCTTCCTCCTGGACGCGCTGGCCACGCTGATCTGCGCGCTGGTGATCTTCATCCGCATCCCGGAGACCCGGCCCGAGCGGCCCGCCGCGTCGGCGAAGGCGGCCGAGGAGCCGGCGGTCGGCCTCGGGCGGGTGTTCCGGGACGGCCCGTTCATGACCGTGGTCGGGCTCAACCTGCTGCTCGCGCTGATCTTCCAGCAGGGCAGCACCACCCTGCCGATCGGCATGGGCGACGCGGGCATCTCCTCCACCCAGTTCGGGATGGTCATCGGCCTGAACGGGCTGCTGATCGTGGTGCTGCAGATCCCGCTCACCCGCTGGATGGAGGGCCGCTCCCGGACGGCGATGCTGATCGCCAGCTGCCTGCTGACCGGCTGGGGCTTCGGGCTGGCGGCGCTGGCCGGGTCCTCGGCCTGGCTGTTCGCGCTGTCGGTGGCCGTCTGGACGGTCGGCGAGGTGCTCAACGCGCCGACCATGATGGGCCTGGTCGCCGAGCTGGCGCCGACCCACGCGCGCGGCCGGTACCAGGGCGTCTACTCGCTGTCCTGGTCGCTGGCCTCGTTCCTCGGCCCCGGGGTGGGCGGCCTGGTGCTGCAGTACGCCGGGCCCGGCGCCCTGTGGAGCTCCTGCGGGGTCGTCGGCACGGTCGCGGCGCTCGGGCACGTGGCGCTGAGGCGCCGTACGCGGGCGGCGACGGCGCCGCGGACCGGGGTGGCGGACGTCCCGGTGGGGGCGGAGGCCGAGGCGGAGGCGCGGAAGGCTCCGACGGGAGCCTGAGTCACTCCGCCTGCGGGGCGGCGAGGTGGGCGAAGGCGGCCAGGTTGCGGGTGGACTCCCCGCGCTTGGTGCGCCACTCCCACTCGCGCCGGATCGCGGTGGCGAAGCCCAGCTCCAGCAGGGTGTTGAACGGCTCGTCGGCGTTCTCCAGCACCGTCCCGAGCAGCCGGTCCACGGCGTCCGGGGTGAGCGCCTCCAGGGGCAGGCGGCCGGCCAGGTAGACGTCGCCGAGCGGGTCGACCGCGTAGGCGACGCCGTACAGCCGGGTGTTGCGCTCCAGCAGCCAGCGGTAGACGGCCTCGTGGTTCTCGTCCGGGCGGCGGATCACGAAGGCGTTCACCGAGAGGCTGTGGTCGCCGACCCGCAGGGCGCAGGCGGTGCTCAGCTTGCGGGTGCCCGGGAGCGTCGCCACCAGGGTGTACGGGTCGGCGGCGGCCGGCTCCCAGGCCACCCCGGCCTCGTCCAGGGCGGCGCGTAGGAGGGTCAGGGCCTCGTCCTTGGTGCGGATTGCCATGGGGGTGACGTTACTCGGCGGTTCCCCAAGGGCACAGCGGGGCGACCGCATCACACCCGGCGGCGGACCCCCGCCAGGCGGCCCGCCGGGCGGGCCAGGGTGCCCGCGTACACCTCGGCGGTGGTCGCCGCCGCCGCGCCCCAGCCGAAGCCCGCCGCGTGCCGGGCCGCCGCCTCGCCGCGCCGGGCCACCAGCTCCGGGTCGACGACGTACGGCTCCAGCGCGTACGACCAGGCGCGCGGGTCGTGGCCGCTCACCAGGGTGCCGGACTCGCCGTCGCGCACCGCGACCGGCAGGCCGCCGACCGCCGCCGCGACCACCGGGGTGCCGCAGGCCTGGGCCTCCAGCGCGACCAGGCCGAAGGACTCGCTGTACGAGGGCATCACCAGCGCCGTCGCCGCGCGGTACCACTGGGCGAGCCGCGCCTGGCCGACCGGCGGGTGGAAGCGCACGACGTCCCCGATGCCCAGCTGGGCGGCGAGCTTGTGCAGGCTCTCCGGCCGGGCCAGGCCCGTACCGGAGGGGCCGCCGACCACCGGCACCACCAGGCGCTCACGCAGCTCCGGGCGGCGCTCCAGCAGCGCCGCGACGGCGCGCAGCAGCACGTCCGGGGCCTTCAGCGGCTGGATGCGGCCGGCGAACAGCAGCACCGCGGCGTGCGGCGGCAGCCCCAGCCGGGCGCGGGCGGCGGCGCCGGCCTCGGGGCCGCCGGGGCGGAAGACGTCCAGATTGACGCCCGGGTGGACCACGGCGAGCTGATCGGGGCGGGCGGCGTAGTGCAGGGCCAGCTCGGCGGCCTCCTCGGTGGTGTTGGCGATCAGCCGGTCGGCCGCCTCCACCACCTGGGTCTCGCCGATCACCCGGGCCACGGGCTCGGGTGTGTCGCCCTCGGCCAGGGCGGCGTTCTTGACCTTCGCCATGGTGTGCATGGTGTGCACCAGCGGCACGCCCCAGCGCTGCGCGGCCAGCCAGCCGACCTGGCCGGAGAGCCAGTAGTGGGAGTGCACGAGGTCGTAGTGGCCGGGGCGGTGGCCGGCCTCCGTGCGGAGCACCCCGTGGGTGAAGGCGCACAGCTGGGCGGGCAGGTCCTCCTTGAGGAGGCCCTCGTACGGTCCGGCCGTGACGTGGCGCACCAGGACGCCGGGGGCGAGCTCGACGGTGGGGGCGTCGTCGGAGCAGATCGAGCGGGTGAACACCTCGACCTCGATGTTCAGCTCGGCGAGGCGCTTGGCCAGCTCGACGATGTAGACGTTCATCCCGCCCGCGTCCCCGGTGCCGGGCTGGTGCAGCGGGGAGGTGTGGACGCTGAGCATGGCTATGCGGCGCGGGCGGCGGCGGCCCGGGACCAGCGACTGCAGCCGGGCGCGGGTCGGCGTGGCGGGCGACTGCGCACGGCGTGCCGAACGGACGGGGTGCTGGATCACCTGGCTGAATCCTCCTCGAGTGCGGCCCGTCTCGGCGCCCCGCGGGCGGGGCCGGTGCGCGCGGCCCGTCCGGGCACACAGCACCACCAGTGTGCCAACCACGTGAACGGCTTCCCGATTCCCGGGGCACGGGAGGAACCGGCGGAGGCGGGCGCGGGTGAGCGCTGCGGGGGCGCTGCGGGGGCGCACTAGGGCCCGTCGTCAAACTCCCGTCGTCGCCCGGAGGGCGGCGGGGCGGCGTTGGGGTGCGTGCATCGCAAGGCGGAGGAGGGAGCCACTGCGGAGCATTGGCGACCGACGACAACGCGGCGAGGTGCGTGCCCCGGCGTCGCCCCGCAGACGCGAGTTTGACGACGGGCCCTAGGCTTCCCGGTATGGCCGCCTCCTTCGATCCCGCTTCCGCCGCGCCCGCCCGGGGGCGGAGCGGGCGGCCGGTGGGGACGGTCACCCGGGGCACCACCAACACCAACCGGCTGCGGCGGATGGACCGCTGGATCGCGCACACCCTGGGCCGTGCGCTGCGGGCCGCCGAGCGGCCGCCGGTCGCGGTGGACCTCGGGTACGGGGCCGCGCCGTGGACGGCGGTGGAGCTGGCCGCGCGGCTGCGGGCGGTGCGGCCGGACGTCCGGGTGGTGGGGATCGAGATCGAGCCGGATCGGGTCGCGGCGGCGCTGCCGTACGCCGCGCCTCCGCTGCTGACCTTCCGGCGCGGCGGCTTCGAGGTGCCGCTGGACGGCGGGGCGCCGGCGCAGCTGATCCGGGCGGCCAACGTGCTGCGGCAGTACGAGGAGTCGGCGGTGGCCGGGGTGTGGGAGCGGCTGTGCGCCCGGCTCGCGCCCGACGGGCTGCTGGTGGAGGGCACCTGCGACGAGATCGGGCGGCGGCACGTCTGGGTCGCGCTGGGCCCGGAGGGGCCCCGGACGGTGACCTTCGCGGCCCGCCTCGGAGGCCTGGTCCAGCCCTCCGACCTGGCCGAACGGCTGCCGAAGGCCCTGATCCACCACAACGTGCCGGGCCGCCCGGTGCACACCTTCCTCGCCGAGTTCGACCGCGCCTGGGCCGCCGCCGCCCCGTACGGCGCCTTCGGCGCCCGGCAGCGCTGGGTGGCGGCCTGCACGGCGCTGTCGGGCAGCTGGCCCCTGGTGGACGCGCGGGGGCGCTGGCGCCAGGGCGAGGTCACGGTGCCCTGGACGGCGCTGGCCCCGTAGCACGGCGCATTTCACTCGAACGAGTTATCGAATATCTCTGGCGCGTTGACGCCCCCACGCGCCACCATGGGCACCGTCGAAACGTCAGTCCTCGTCCCGCCCGAGCAGCTCCTCGCGGACCGATTCGAACACCCGGTACGTCTCCGCCCCGAACAGCACGAACCGCACCTCCGCCAGCTCCGCGCCCGCCCCCGCGTCGCCCCCGTCCAGCACCTCGGAGACGGTGGTGAGCGCGATCCGGGCCGCGTCCGCCGGCGGCCAGCCGTACACGCCCGCCGACACCGCCGGAAAGGCGACCGTCCGGGCGCCCAGTTCCGCCGCCGCGCGCAGCGACTCGCGATAACAGGAGGCCAGCAGCTCCGCCCCCTCCTCGTACGTCTCCTCCAGGAAGACCGGGCCCACGGTGTGCACCACCCAGCGGGCCGGCAGCCGCCCGGCCGTGGTGGCCACCGCGCGACCGGTGGCCAGTCCGCCACCCCAGTGGGAGGCGCGCAGCCGGCGGCAGTCCTCCAGGATCTCCGGCCCGCCCTTGCGGTGGATCGCGCCGTCGACCCCGCCGCCGCCCAGCAGAGAGGAGTTGGCGGCGTTCACCACCACGTCCACCTGCTGCTGCGTGATGTCACCCTCAACCAGGGTGATCCGCGTCACCATCACCGTCTTCCCGTTCAGGACCGCTCCCGGCAGGGTCCGAGCCGTCGTCAGAGTCCGATCACCACACCGCCGAGAGCGCGCACACCGGCGTGGCAATGACCACAACGGCGCGGTCGGCCAGAAGAATCCCCGGAGATCACGTTATGGTCGCGAGAAGTTCCCCGCCGCAGGGTGCCAGCCGGGCACTGCGGACGGACGCCGACCGTTACGCAGGCGGGGAAAGGGAGGAACCACCGATGCCCGCAACGGGAGACGGGCGGGCACCTGGTGCCGCGGACCTGCCGGGCGCCCATGACGGCGCCCATCTCGGCCGTGCCCGCGGCCACTCGGCCTCGACCGGTCCGGCGACGGCCTCCCCGATACCTCACCCCCGCTCCCGGGCCTCGCACCTCGGCAGCGCCCCGGTGGCCTCCGTGACCGAGGTCCCGGCCGAGAACGCCGGGCTGCGCCTGCTCGTCATCGAGGACGACGCCTCCGACGCCCAGCTGATCAAGGCGGCCGCCGCCGACAGCGGCACCTCCATCGAGCTCCACTGGGCCCGCGGCCTCGACCACGCCGTCGCCCTGCTCACCGCGCCCGCCTCCGCCGCCCGGCGCGGGCGCGGCCGGGGCGCCGAGTTCGACTGCGTGCTGCTCGACCTCGCCTCCCCCGCCGACCTGCCGCACCCCTCCGACGCCTCGGACGGCCTGGAGGGCCTGCACGAGCTGCTCCGCCGGGCCCCGCACACCCCCGTCGTGGTGCTCACCGACGCCGCCGGGGCCGAACTCGGCGCCGCCGCCGTCGCCGCGGGCGCGCAGGACTTCCTGATCAAGCACGAGACGGACGGCCCGCTGCTGGCCCGCGCCCTGCGCTACGCCGTCGAGCGCAAGCGCGCCGACGAGTCGCAGCGCCGGCTCGTCGAGGCCGAACTGCGCGGCCAGGAGAACGCCCGCCTCCAGCGCCACCTGCTGCCCACCCCGCTGCTCGACGGCGCCGGGCTCTCCTTCACCCGCCGCTACCGCCCCGGCCGCCGCCGCGCCCTGCTCGGCGGCGACTTCTACGACGCGGTGCGCACCGACGACGGCACCGTGCACGTGGTGATCGGCGACGTCTGCGGCCACGGCCCCGACGAGGCCGCGCTCGGCGTCGCGCTCCGGATAGCGTGGCGCACGCTCGTCTTCGCCGGCCTCACCGGCGAGACCCTGCTCACCACCCTCCAGCACGTGCTGGAGCACGAGCGGCGCAGCGACGAGATCTTCGCGACGCTCTGCATGCTGGTGATCGAGCCCGACGGCGGCGGCGCCGGCCTCGACTCGCTCGGCTCCCGCGAACGCGCCCGGCTCTACCTCGCCGGGCACCCGGCGCCGCTGCTGCTCGGCCGCGACCACCGCCCGCTCACCCTGCCCGCCGACCTCGCCGGGCCCGCGCTCGGGCTGCTGCCCTGCCACGACGGGCAGGCCGCCTGGCCCGCCCACGACCTCGAACTCCAGCCCGGCTGGCGGCTGTTGCTCTACACCGACGGCCTGATCGAGGGCCGGGTCGGGGCCGGCTCCCGGCGCCTCGGGCAGGACGGCCTGGCGGACCTGGTCGCCGACCACCAGACGGCGGGGCTGACCAGGGGCCGGCTCGTCGACAGCGCCATCGCGGAGGTCGAGGAGCTCAACGGCGGCGCACTGACGGACGACGTGGCGGTGCTGCTGCTGGAGCGCAACCCGGTGCAGCTGATCCTGGGCTGACCCGGCGCCCGGACGCGTGACGGCGGCGGCCCGGTCGGGGAACCCCCTCGACCGGGCCGCCGCCGTCACGGTGTCGGCGCGCCCTACCAGGGGCCGTACGGGCCGGAGTTGCTCCGGCCGCCGCCGCCCCGGCCCGTCAGCTGCCGGATCGCCGGGCGGACGTCCACCCAGTAGACGATCGACGCGGCCAGCCCGGCCAGGGTCAGGATGCTGTAGAGCGGGTTCACGCCGAACAGCAGGTCGAGGCCGAAGGCGAGGCCGAGGATGACCAGCCAGAACTGCTTGGTCTTCTTGTCCGCCGCCCGGTAGGCGTCCTCCCGGCGGCTGGCCGCGTCGACCAGCGCGCACAGCTTGAAACCCAGGATGGCCACGGCCACCCACCAGAACGGGTTCAGGTAGTCCAGGGCGAGGACCTGGAACACTCCGCCCATCGTGGTCTCCTCCGTCGTCTCGGCACCGGTGGCCCGGCCGCCGTCCATCCTGGCACGAAGGGCCGCCCGGTCTGGTGTGAACGTCCCGCGGTCACCGGATGTGCCCCGTTCGGAGCGTTTTCACGCCCTCCTAGCGGTTGGTGCTCTTGCGGGCGGAGGGCTTCTTCGCGGCGGGGGCCTCCACGACCGGCGGCTCCACGACCGGCGACTCCTCGGCCGGCGGCTCCTCGACCAGCTCGGCCTCGATCGGCTCCTCCTCGGGCTCGACCGCGGCGGGCGCCGGGACGGGGCCGGCCGGGCGGGCCTTCTCCACCGCGACCTTGCCGCGCTCGGCCAGCTCGTCGTACGTCTCCTTGGCCTTCACGGCCAGCTCGACCGCGCGGCCCACCTGCTGGAGGGCGAAGCCCTGGGCCTTCTCCTGGAGGGCCTTGAGGTCGGTGGGCAGGGCGGAGACCGCCCCGGTGACCTTGGCGGGCGCGGCGACCAGCAGCTCCTGCGCCTCGTGCAGCCGGGCCGTGGCCTTCTCCTGCGTGCCCTTGCGGTCCGCCGCCAGCGCCTCGACCCTGCCCGGCACCTCGCGCAGCTTCTCGTAGGCGAGGTCCCCTGCGCCGGCGAGGGCGTAGAGCGGGGTCGGGTCGGTGAGGGTCTTCTTGATGTCCTCGGTGATGGGCATGGCTACCGGTCCTCCCGGTGGGTGTGCTGGGTGGCTGCGCCGTCGGCCGTCGGGCTGGGAGCCGGATCGGGGGCCGAAGCGGCGTTCTCCTTGAGGAAGGCGTCGTAGACCGCGAGCAGCGCCTGCTTCTGCCGCTCGGTGATCAGCGGATCGGCCAGGATCGAGGCCCGCAGCTCGTGGCCCTCGTTCCGCCGCTCCTCCAGAATCCCGGCCTGGACGTAGAGCGTCTCCGCCGAGATCCGCAGAGCCTTCGCGATCTGCTGCAGGATCTCCGCGCTCGGCTTGCGCAACCCTCGCTCGATCTGGCTGAGGTACGGGTTGGACACGCCGGCGGCCTCCGCCAGTTGCCGCAGCGAGTACTGCGCGTTGCGGCGCTGCTCGCGGATGTACTCGCCCAGCGAGCCGACGTTCAGTGAGGCCATGGGGACAGCGTGCAGCACCCTGCTTGCAATTGCAAGCAGGGTGCTAGCGGGAGCAAACGGCCTCACGGCGGAGAGGCGGCCTCAGGCGGACAACCGGCCTCAGGCGGAGAGGCGGACGGGCATGAGCAGGGAGAACGGGTCCGCGGGGTCGGCGGAGCGGATGGCGAGCGGGGAGATGGGGCCGTCGAGCTCCAGGAGGAGCTGGCCCGGGCGGGCGGCGGCGAGGGCGTCGAGGAGGTAGGCGCGGTTCACGGCCACGGTGAGGCCGTCCGGGTCGGGGTCGGCGGTGACGGCGAGGCCGCCGTCCGGGGTGAGGGCCAGGAGGACGACCTCGCAGTCGGCGCCGTCCGGGCCGGAGGGGACGGTGCGGGTGGCGCCGGTCTCGACGGCGGTGCGCAGGTCGGCGGCGGGCAGGGCGACGCGGTGGCGCGGCTCCGTCCGGGTGAGGGCGCGGTAATCCGGGTAGTCGAGGGCCGGGGCGGCGCCCTCGATCCGGTGGCCGCCGACCTCGGCGCGGACCAGCTCGCCGGACAGGGTGAGCACGGCCTCCCCGCTGGAGGCGCCCAGCAGGGCGCGCAGCGCGTCCACCAGCGGGGTGGGGACGACGGTGCCGGCGGTCGGCTCCTGCGGGCCGCCGGTGACGGGCACCTCGGCGAAGGCCATCCGGTAGCGGTCGGTGGCGACCAGGCGCAGCAGCGGGCCGTCCGGCTCGAACAGCACCCCGGCGAGGGAGGGGAGTTCGGGGTCGCCGCCGACCGCGAAGCGGACGGCGTCCAGGGCGGCGGCCAGCTCGGCGGCGGGGACGGCGAGGCGGAGTTCGGCGGGGGTGGTGGTCATCGGCTGCTCCCTCTGGTCGATCATCGCTCGGATCAGGGAGAGCTCGCGGCGGGCGTCGGCGAGGCCGTCCTCCAGGCGGCGCAGGTGGGTGTCGAGCACCCGCTGCGCCTCGCCGTCGCCGGGGGCGGCGGCCAGCACGGCGCGGACGTCCGCCAGCGGCAGGCCGACGCGGCGCAGCCGGGCCAGCAGCCGGGCGTCGGCGAGCTGGTCGGGGCGGTACCAGCGGTAGCCGGTCTGCGGGTCGACCCAGGCCGGGGTGAGCACCTCGGCGCCGTCGTAGTAGCGCAGGGTGCCGACGCCCAGGCCGCTGGCCCGCGCCAGTTCGCCGATGCTCCGCAGGGCGCTGCGGCTCGCGCTGTCGTGCTCGGCGTGGTGCTCGCTCTCCATGGCGGTGACTCTGGGGGCTCGACCCGGTCGAGGGTCAAGCCCGCCCGGGCCGGTCGGCCAGGTGGGCGAGCTTGTGCGGGTTGCGGACGACGCGGATCGCGGAGATCGGGGCCCGGCCGTCCGGGCCCTCGACGGGGTCGAACTCGAGGACGGCGACGGAGTCCAGCACGCCGTCCAGGGTGAACACCAGGCCGGGCTGGCCGTTGACCAGCACCGGGCGGGCGCCGGCGCCCAGGCCGTAGCGGCTCATCAGGCCCAGCAGGAAACGGGCGACGTGGTCGGCGCCGACCACCGGGCGCAGCGCCGCGCGGACGACCCCGCCGCCGTCGCTCCAGGTGGTGACGTCGGGGGCGAGCAGTTCGAGCACCCGGTTGAGGTCGCCGCCGACGCAGGCCGCGAGGAACTCGTCGGTGGCGCGGCGGCGCAGCTCCGGCGGGGCGTCGTAGCGGGGGCGGCGGGCGCGGACGTGCGCCTTCGCCCGGCTGCCGACCTGGCGGCAGGCGGCCTCGGTGCGCTCCAGGGCCTCGGCGATCTCCGGGTAGCTGAAGCCGAAGGCCTCCTTGAGGACGAACACCGCCCGCTCCAGCGGGGAGAGGCTCTCCAGCACCACGAGCAGGGCCAGGGAGACGGACTCGGCGCGCTCGACGCCCTCGGCGGCGTCCGGCTCGTCGACCAGCGGTTCGGGCAGCCACGGGCCGACGTAGGCCTCGCGGCGGACGGCGGCCGAGGTCAGCTTGTTGAGGGCGAGGTTGGTGACCGTACGGGTGAGGTAGGCGCGGGGGCTGGCGACCTGGTCGGTGACGCCGTTCCAGCGCAGCCAGGTGTCCTGGACGAGGTCCTCGGCGTCGGCGACGCTGCCGAGCATGCGGTAGGCGATGCCGAAGACCGTCCGCCGGTGCTGCTCGAAGGCGGCGAGGTGGGGGTCAAGGGTGTCGGTCACGGCGGCGACGCTACCTCAGGGTGTCGTAGACCGGGGCGAGGAGGGTGGCGAGGTCGCGGCCGTGGGCGGTGATGCCGGAGCGGCCGAGGCGGCGGAGGGCGCCCTCCTCCTCGGTCCCGGTGCCGGTCCCGGTCCCGGTGCCGGTGCCGGCGTCGGTGTCGCTCCGGAGGGTGAAGTCGCCGCGCCAGTAGGCGGCGACGTTGACCATCTCGGGCCTGGGTTCGGTGGTCACGCTTCCTCCTCCGATACGGCGTCCTCGCGGGTGAGGGCGACGAGTTCGCGCAGGTCGTCCAGCGGCAGGTCGGTCAGCCACCGCTCCCCCTCCCCCACCACCGTCTCGGCCAACGAGCGCTTGGCGGTGAGGAGTTCGTCGATCCGCTCCTCGACGGTGCCGACGCAGACCAGGCGGCGGACCTGGACGTCCCGGCGCTGGCCGATCCGGAAGGCGCGGTCGGTGGCCTGCTGCTCGACGGCCGGGTTCCACCAGCGGTCGAGGTGGATCACCTGGTTGGCGGCGGTCAGGTTGAGGCCGGTGCCGCCGGCGCGCAGGGAGAGCAGGAACACCCGTGGCCCGTCCGGGGACTGGAAGCGGTCGACGAGTTCCTCGCGCCGGGCGCGCGGCAGGCCGCCGTGCAGGTAGAGCACCTCCTCGCCGAGCCGGCGCTCCAGGTACGGGCGCAGCATCGCGCCGAACTCCGCGTACTGGGTGAAGACCAGCGTGCGGTCGCCCTCGGCCAGTGCCTCCTCCAGCAGCTCGGCCAGGCGGGCGACCTTGCCCGAGCGCTCGCCCAACGCCGAGCCGTCGTGCAGGAGTTGGGCCGGGTGGTTGCAGGCCTGCTTGAGCTTGCCGATCGCGGCCAGGACGGTGCCGCGCCGCTCCACGCCCTTGATCCCCTCGACCCGGCGCAGCAGGTCGGCCACCACCGCCTGGTAGAGGCCGGCCTGTTCGGCGGTGAGGTTGCACCAGACGGTGATCTCCTGCTTGGCGGGCAGCTCGGCGGCCACCGCCGGGTCGGTCTTGAGCCTCCGGAGGACGAACGGGGCGGTGCGGCGCCGGAGTTCGGCGGTGCGCTCGGGGTTGCGGTGCAGTTCGACGGGGATCGCGTAGCGCTCCTTGAAGCGCTCGGCCGGGCCGAGCAGGCCGGGGTTGGCGAAGTCCAGCACGGCGTGGAGTTCGGAGAGCCGGTTCTCCACCGGGGTGCCGGTCAGCGCGATCCGGTGCCGGGTGACGGGCAGGGAGCGGATCGCCCGGGACTGGGCGGTGCCGGAGTTCTTGATGTGCTGCGCCTCGTCGGCGACGATCCGGCGCCAGCGGATGGCGCGCAGGGCGGCGTGGTCGCGCTGCACCAGGCCGTAGGTGGTGATGACGATGTCCGACTCCCGTGCGGTGTCGGCGAGTTCGTCGGCGTCCAGGCGGCCGGCGCCGTGGTGGACGTGGCGGCGCAGGGCGGGGGCGAAGCGTTCGGCCTCGCGCTGCCAGTTGCCGACCAGGGACATCGGGCAGACGAGCAGGGTGGGGCCGGTGGCGCCCTCGGCCTTCTCGGCTGCCAGCAGGGCGAGGGTCTGGACGGTCTTGCCGAGGCCCATGTCGTCGGCGAGGAGGGCGCCGAGGCCGAGGCCGGACATCTCCCGCAGCCAGGCCAACCCCCGTTCCTGGTACGGGCGCAGGACGGCCTTGAAGTCGGCCGGGGGCCCGGCCGGGGCGGGCGCGGCGGCGGTGCGGCCGGCGAGGAGGTCCCCGAGCGGGCCCTCCGCCCGTACGGAGGTGACGGGCAGGCCGGCGACGCTCGCCTCCGGGTCGAGGGCGAGCCGCAGCAGGTCGGCGGTGGCGAGCACGCCGTCGCGGCGGTCGGCGAGGAAGGTGAGGGCGGCGGCGATCTGCGCCGGGTCCGCCTCCAGCCACGTCCCGCGTACACGGACCAGCTCCTGCTTGGCGGAGGCGAGTTCGGCCAGCTCCTGTTCGGTGAGCGGCGCACCGCCGGGGCCCAGGGCCAGCTGCCAGCGGAAGGCGACCACGGCGTCCCGGTCGATCTGGCTGGTCACGGCGAGGGTGCCGGGCGCGGGCGGGGTGGTCGCGCGCAGGGCGAGGCCGAGGCGGGGGCGGCGGCGCCACCAGGCGGGCAGCAGCACGCCGAAGCCCGCCTCGGCGAGGGCGGGGCCGGCGGTGCGCAGGAAGTCGAGGGCTCCGGCGCGGTCGAGCGGCAGGGCGGACGGGCGGGCTCGGTGGCGCAGCGCGTCCAGGGCGGGCCAGCGGTGGGCGGCGCGGGCGAGTTCGGCCACCAGGGTGCCGGTCGGGTCGGCGGTCTCGCCCGCGTTCCTGTCGGTGCTCTTGCCGGTGCTCTTGTCGGCGCTCTTGCGGGAGAGGGCGGCGTGGGCGGCGCCGCCCTCGTGCAGGTCGGCGGCGCGGACCAGCAGGGACGGCTCGTCGACGGCCTGGAGCAGGAACTCCAGCCGCCAGGCGTCGTCCGAGGGGGCTCCCTCGGGGTCGTCGGCGGCGGGGCCGAGCGGTTCGACGAGGCGGAAGCAGAGGCGCAGGGCGGGGTCGGCGGGGGTGGCCGAGGCGTACCAGGCGTCGAGGCGGCGGCGGAGGTCGGCGAGCTCCTCCCCGGGGGCGGCGAGCCCTCCCGAGGGGGCCGTCAGGGCGTGCAGCCAGCGCTCGGTGGCGGTCGCGCCCGGGGGGAAGGGGGTGTCGGCGAGGGCGGTGCGGACCTCGGCGTCGACCAGGGCGGCCAGGGCCGCGTCCAGCAGCTCCTGGCCGGTGGCGAAGCCGGTGGGCCGCTCCCCCAGCAGGACGGGCGGGCAGCCCGCGGCCAGGGCGGCGGCCTCGCGGAGCCCGTCCGGGGAGAGGTCGGGGAGCCAGCGGGCCTCGGGGGCCCCGGCGAGGAGGACCTGCGGGAGGACCCGGCCCCGGCCGACCGCGCGCCAGGCGAGGTCGTGCACACCAGTGAGCCAGCGCAGCGAGGGGCCGTACACGACCTCGGTGGTGCCGGTGCCGGGGAGTTCGGCGACGGCGACGGCCCAGTGGGGGTCGAAGACCTCGCCGAGGAGCTGGGCGGCCTCGGCGGCGTCGAAGAGGAGGGCGGGCACCCGCCAGGGCGTGAGGACGGCGCCGCCGCGCGGCGGGGTGACGGGGAGGTCGGGCGAGGGCGCGGGGAGGGCCCCGATGGTGGGCAGCAGGAGGCCGGCCCAGCGTTCGGGGGCCCGCCCGGCGAGCCAGCCGAGGCCGGGGCCGATGCCCGCGAGCAGGGCGGCCAGGGTGTCGGCGGTGCAGGCGTACGGGTGGGCGGTGCCGGCGGCGGCCGGGGCGCCGGGGTAGGCGCGGGCGTCCTCCGCCCAGAGCGCGAGGTGCCCGTCCGGCCGCCAGAGTGCGTGCAGGACGAACATCGGGGCCTCTCGGGGGGTGTGCGGGAACCGGTCCTTCGCAGGGTAACCGGGAGGTCGGACAGGGCTCGCGTCATCCGTTCGGGGGTATTGGTTGAAACTTGAACCAGATGGGGTTATGGTGGAGCCAACAAGTTGAAGCCTAAACAAATGGCTTCTGACCCGAGGAGGAGCCATGGGCCTGTTCAACCGCAGCAAGACCACCACCACCGCGACCGCCGTCGCCACCCCCGCCGGCCCCGACCTCGGGCACCTGACCGGCGACTGGGCCGTCGACACCACGCACAGCGAGGTCGGGTTCTCGGTCAGGCACGCGATGGTCACCAACGTGAAGGGCCGCTTCACCGAGTACGACGGCAAGCTGCACCTGGACGGCACCACGCCGGGCAACTCCTCGGCGGAGCTGGTCATCAAGGTCGCCAGCATCGACACCAACCAGACCCAGCGCGACGAGCACCTGCGCACCGGCGACTTCTTCGCCGCCGAGACCTACCCGGAGATCCGCTTCCGCAGCACCTCCACCGAGCGGGTGAACGGCGACACGTACCGGATGACCGGCGACCTCACCATCAAGGACACCACCCGCCCGGTGATCCTCGACCTGGAGTACACGGGCAGCGCGACGGACGCGTACGGCGCGGAGCGGGTCGGCTTCGAGGGCAAGGCCGTCGTCGACCGCACGGAGTTCGGGCTGACGTACAACGCGGCGCTGGAGACGGGCGGCGTGCTGATCGGCGAGAAGGTCAAGCTCAACTTCGACATCTCCGCCGTGAAGGCCGCCTGACCCCCGGCCGCCCACGAACCGCACCGCCCCTGCCGATCCCCCCTCGGCAGGGGCGGTGCCATGTCTCCGGCTACCGCAACAACTCCGCGTCGACCGCCGGCAGCCAGCCGCCCGCAGGCCGGTGGAGCCAGTGCTCGGCCGCGCCGAGGGCGGCCGCCGCCGTGGTCAGGGCGCGCAGGCCCGGATGGCGGTCGCCGGGGCGGTGGACGAGGCTGACCAGGCTGAGCGGCACGGGCTCGACCAGCGGCAGGTTGACCGCGCCCGGGATGACCGGCCCGCCCGTCGTGGTGAGCACCGGGTCCCCGTGGCGGGCGAGGTAGTGCGCCATCTCGTCCACGCCCACGGGCGGGACGTACGGCCCGGCGGCCGTCAGGCCGTGCTCGCGCAGCAGGCGGACGCCGAGGTCCGTCCACTCGGTGGTGGCCGGGTTGCCGAGGCAGACGTCGACCGGGTGCCCTGCCAGATCGGCCAGTCGCAGGGCCGTACGGTCGGCCAGCGGGTGGGCGGCCCCGACCATCACCGCCATCGGCTCCAACCGCACCGGGATCTGCGCGAGTTGGCCGCGCACCTGGGCGGGCAGCCCGGCGAAGCGGCCGAAGGAGGCGTCCAGCCGGTGCGCCAGCAGCTCGCCGGCCGCCGCCGCGAGGCCGCCGTGGAAGCGGGCGAGGAGTTCGCCCTCCAGCCAGGCGGCGCGGGCCCGTTCGAGGATGCGGTCGGCCGTGAGGTCCGGTCCGGTGACGTCGCTGTTGAGGTCGAGCAGCAGCGGACGGGCCGCCGCCCCGGCGAGGATCTCGTCGTGCAGGGCGAGCAGCCGGCGGGCCTGGGGCAGCAACCGCAGCCCGGCCGGGGTGAGTTCGACGCTGCGGGTGGTGCGGCTGAACAGCGCGTCGCCGAGCAGCGCCTCCAGTGCCCGGATGTCGCGGCTGAGCGCCTGCTGCGCGATGTGCAGCAGGCGCGCCGCCCGGCCGAAGTGCAGGGTCTCGGCGGTCGCGACGAAGCCGCGCAGCAGGCGGGGGTGCAGGTCACGGGGCATGGGCGGCAGACTAACAACGCGCTGTTGTGAATGCGGCGGAACAGGTGTTGGACCACGCACCACCGCCGCCGCCAGGCTGTCGGGCATCCCGTTCACCCCCGACCCAGGAGCCCCATGCCCGCGCGCGCCCGATTCGCCCTCCTCGCCTCCTACCGCCGCCTCCTCTCCGCCCCCGGCGCCGCCGCCTTCACGCTGTCCGGCCTGCTCGGGCGGCTCGCCCTGTCGATGTCCGGCGTCTCCCTGGTGGTGCTGCTCACCGAGCGGCGCGGCTCGTACGCCCTGGCGGGGACGGTCGCGGCGGCCGGGCTGGTCACCGCCTCGGTCGGCCTGCCGCTGGTCGGTCGACTGGTGGACCGGTACGGGCAGGCGCGGGTGACGGTGCCGACGGCGCTCTACCAACTCGCCCCGGTCACCGCCCTGTTGCTGTGCGTGCGGTTCGGCGCGCCCGACTGGGCGCTGTACCCCTGCTGGGCCGCCGGCGCCGCCGGACCCAACCTCGGCGGCATGGCCAGGGCCCGCTGGGCGCACCTGTACCGGGGCGATCCGGCCGCCCGGCACCTGGCCAACTCCCTGGAGCAGTCGCTGGACGAGCTCTGCTTCATGTCCGGGCCGGTGCTCGGGATGGTGCTCTGCACCACCGTCGCCCCGGAGGCGGGGCTGGTCACCGCCGCCGTGCTCGGGGCCACCGGCGCTCTGCTGTTCTCCGCGCAGCGCCGCACCGAACCGCCGCTGTCCGACGCGCCGTCACCGCAGGAGCGGCGCGGCCGCTCACCGCTGCGGATACCGGGGCTGCGGGTGCTGATGCTGACCTTCCTGGCCACCGGGATGATCTTCGGCGCCCTGGACATCACCACCGTCGCCTACGCCCAGTCGCTCGGCCACAAGCCCGCCGCCGGGCTGCTGCTGGGCCTGGTCGCGGGCGGATCCTGCGTGGCCGGGCTGGTGTTCGGGCTGCTGACGCCGCGTCGGGCCCCCGGGGTGCGGTTCCTGACCGGGGTCGCGGCGATGGCCGGGGTGCTGCTGCTGCCGTTCCTCGCCGCGGGGCTGGGCCGGGTCGGGCTGGTGACGCTCGGGGTGGCGCTGTTCGCGGCCGGGACGGCCACGGCGCCGACCATGGTGACGGGCATGTCGCTCGTTCAGGAACTGGTGTCGCCGCGGCAGTTGAACGAGGCGATGGCCGTCGCCGTGTCGGGGATCGTGGTCGGCATCTCGGCGGGGGCGGCGCTCGCCGGCGCCGTGGCCGACCACGCCGCCCCGGGCGCGGGCTACGCCGTACCCGTCTGCGCCGCCGCACTCGCACTGCTGATCGCGCTGGCGGGCCGCCGCCACCTGCGGGGTCCCTCGACGGCGGAGGAGTCCGGGCCGATTGTCAGTGCCTCGGTCTAGCGTTCGGGGCATGACGGGAGCGATCACGTACGTCCGGGGCGACGCCACCGCGCCACGGGGCAAGGGCGTCAAGGTGATCGCGCACGTCTGCAACGACCTGGGGGGCTGGGGCAAGGGCTTCGTACTGGCTCTTTCCAAGCGGTGGCCCGAGCCGGAGGCGGAGTACCGGCGCTGGCACCGCGAGCGGGCGTCGAACGACTTCGGGCTGGGCGCGGTGCAGGTGGTGCGGGCCGAGCGGTACGTCTGGGTGGCCAACATGGTCGGCCAGCGCGGCGTCCGGACGGGCCGCTCCAGCGGGGTGCCGGTGCGCTACGGGGCGATCGACACCGCGCTGGCGGCGCTGGCCGGGCACGCGCTGGAGCTCGGCGCGTCCGTCCACATGCCCAGGATCGGCTGCGGGCTGGCCGGCGGGCGCTGGGAGCGGGTCGAACCCCTGGTCACGGCCCGGCTGGTGGAGCGGGGGGTGCCGGTGACGGTCTACGACGTCGCATGAGCGGGCCAGCTGTAGACGTACTCGGGCAGCACGAAGCCGCCGGGGAAGACGCCCTCCTGCCGGCCGGTGCGGCGCCCGCCCTCGCGCTCGTAGAAGGCGATCGCCCGGGTGTTGGCGCACAGCACCTCCAGGTACAGCTCGGCCTCCGGATGCCGCTCCGCGAGGTGCTCGCGGGCGGCGGTCAGGAGGGCGTGGCCGATGCCGCCTCCGGTGAGGCCGGGGCGGACGTGGAGGTTGTCGAGCAGCACCCGGCCGTCCGGCTCGGGGACGAGGTAGGCGAACCCGGCCACCTCGCCGTCGAGTTCGGCGACCAGCAGCTCGGGGGTGGCGGCCGGCTCGCCGTAGTCGACGGTCAGCCGCAGCTCCCAGATCTGGCCGCGCTCCTCGGCGAGCCCGTCGCCGAGCGCCTCGGCCGGGACGAACTCGCGGTAGGCGGTGCGCCAGCTGAGCGCGTGCAGTTCGGCGACGGCCCGGGCGTCGGCCGCGTCGCCGTGCCGGACGGTGGCCCGGGAGTCGGCGGGTTCTTCAAGGCCGGAAGCGTTCATGTGACGATCCTCCTACGGATTGAAGTTGAACATGTTCAACCACTCCCCCTAGAGTGCTGCCCATGAACTTTTGAACGCGTTCTAAACAAGGGGGGACGCGTTCTCCACCCAGGGGGGCGGTGGTCGCGGCACCGGGCGCGGAGGGGGCGTCCGGTACCGCGACCACCGACAACGGCCGAAGGCCCGGCTGCGGTTAGGCTCGTCCCCGTGGACGACCTGGCAGCGACGAACAGTACGGGCGGCGGCGACGCCGACGATCAGCGCGGCGCGGACAGCGGCCAGCTGCCCGGCGGCCGGGCGCGGCCGAAGACCGACAAGAGCGAGGCGACCCGGGCGCTGATCCTGGAGACGGCCATGCGGCTGTTCCAGGAGCGGGGCTACGAGAAGACCACCATGCGCGCCATCGCCTCCGAGGCGGGCGTCTCGGTCGGCAACGCCTACTACTACTTCTCGGCGAAGGAATTCCTGATCCAGGGGTTCTACGACCGAATGACCCACGACCACGCGGCCGACGCCCGCCGCCGCATGGCACACACCCGGGACTTCTCCGAGCGGCTGCAGATCGCGCTGCTCTCCTGGCTCGACACGGCCGAGCCGTACCACGAGTTCGCCGCCCAGTTCTTCCGCACGGCCGCCGACCCCACCAGCTCGCTCAGCCCCTTCTCGGACGAGTCCCACCCGGCGCGCGCCACCGCCGTCGAGCTGTTCCGGGACGTGCTGACCGGCTCCGAGCTGGCGCCGAAACTGGACGCCGAGCTGGTCGAGCTGCTGCCCGACGTGCTCTGGCTCTACCTGATGGTCGTGGTGCTGTACTGGGTCTTCGACCGCACCCCGGAGGCCGAGCGGACCAGGGAGTTCGTCCGCCGCTCGACGCCGATGACGGCCCGGGTGATCAACCTGTCGCGCTACCGGGTCTTCCGCCCGATCGTGCGCGACGCCAAGGGCCTCATCCAGGACTTCATCCTGCCGACCATCGGGAAGACGGCCGTCAAGTAGCCCTCCCCCGGGGGCGGCTGGACACACCGGAGGCCGGGCCGCCGTACGGGCGGTCCGGCCCCGGGAGGCGCGCGGGATCAGAAGATGTCCGGCGTCCAGGCCGCCAGCGGGGCGCGCAGCAGCAGGTCGGCGGCCGCCGCCGCGCCGGGGCGCAGCTCCTTCACCAGGCCGGCCGCCGCGAGCCGCGACAGCGTCTCCGAGCCGAGGTGGATCGAGCCCAACTCGCTGACGCCCAGGGCGATGTCGGCCTCGTCGGTGGTGCGGGTGCAGCGGCCGGAGCCGCCTTCGCCGACCTCGATCGACCAGCGGCCGGCCGCGTAGCCGAGGTCGTCCTCGACCTCCAGCACGATCCGGCCCGGCGCCCCGTACGTCCGGGCGTCGAAGGCCTTCGGGACGTCGAGGACCCGCAGCCAGGTGAAGTCGCAGTTGTCCTTGTGCGGCGTGGCGCCGCGAGGGTCCTTCAGCAGCAGCGGCAGCGGGTCGTCCGGGCCGAGGTTGTCCACGACGACCTTGCGCACCCAGTCCACGGAGAGCAGGAGGCGCCACAGCGCGACGGCCGCCCCGAGGTCCAGGGCGTGGAAGTGGCCCACGTTGAGCACGCAGTCGGGGTAGCTGCCGTCCCAGTTGCCCTCGATGCGGTAGGTCGCGAAGCCGGTGACCACGCCCTCCCCGTCGCGGTGGACGGCGGCGAAGGGCGTCTTGAACTCGTGCCCGGGCAGGCTGACCTCACCGGTGGCGAGCTTCCACCACAGCTCGTCGCGGGTGATCGCGCCGGGCTGGATCAGCTGCCAGCGGTCGTACAGCTCCCGGCCGATCTCGCGCAGTTCGTCCATCGACACGAAGTCGATCCGGCCGCCGGGGACGGTCGGCAGGCCGTCGCGCAGGCCCTGGACGCGATTGAGGTCGAGGTTCCAGCCGTTGCCCCGGGTCGCGGGACCGAAGCCGTACCGGCCGTAGATGGTGTACTCGGCCGCGATCAGGATCGCGACGGCGGCGCCGCGCTCGGCGGCGGCGGCCAGGTCCCGGCGCATCATCGTGCCGAGCAGGCCCCGGCGGCGGTGGGTGGAGAGGACCGACACGTTGGTGATCGCGTCGGCCGTGATCGTGGCGCCGCCGGGGACGGTCAGCTCCGTGTCGAAGCTGCGGAAGGTGGCGACGATCCGCTCGCCGTCGAAGCCGGCCAGCCACCGGCCGGGCCGCCACTCGACGCCGCGGACCTCGGCCCCGGACGGCTCCAGGTGCGGGCGGAAGAAGCCCTGGAGCAGCGCACGGCACCAGGCCTCCACCTCGCCCTCGGCGACCGCCCGTACCTGGAGCCCGTTCACGGTGCCGACGCTCGTGTCATCGATGCTGTTGCCCATGGGGTCACGGTAGGCCCGGCCCCGGAGCACGGCATCCGATTTATTCCGTGCCCGGTGCTATTCCCCGCGCGCCCCGCCGGCCCCGGTGTGCTCGCCCGGCACCACCACCCAGTGGTTGGTGCGCAGCAGCCTGTCCGCGAAGGTCAACTCCCGTTCGCCGCGCAGCTGGAAGCCCATCGCCCTGCAGATCCCGTTGGACGGGCCGTTGGTCACCCCGGGGTTGGCCTCGACCTCGCCCCAGCTCCCGTCCTCGGCGGCCTCGTCGAGCAGTTGGCGGACGGCCGCCTTCGCCAGGCCCCGGCCCTGGAACTCGGGGAACACCGCCCAGCCGATCTCGGAGACCGTGACGCCGTCCTCCTCCATGGACCAGAGCATCACGCCGCCGGCCGTCTCCCCCTCGTCCGTGAGGATCATCCGCGCCCAGAGGCCCTCGCCGCCCTCGACGTCCTTGCGGTGCCGGGCCTCGACCTGCCCCCGGGGCAGCGGGCCGCCCAGCTCGGCCATCATCCCGGCGTCGCACCGCATCCGGACGTACGCCTCGACGTCCCCCGACTCGACGGGCCGCAGCTTCATCGTGCATCTCCCTCTCCGGCAACCGAAGCGGCCCACGGTAGACGGTGCCTCCGACAACGGTGGCGCGCCCGGTGCTCGAACTGGCATTCTCTGGACGGTCACCATACGCACGATCTCCCGGAGGGGGAGCCTTGACGGGCGATCACCTGTACGACGACGAGTACACCCGGCGACTGAAGGCCCATCAGAACCGCGACAGCGTGGTGAAGCTGTTCGCCGTGCTGGCCGTGTGCGGCTGGCTCTGGGCCGCCGCGCTGATGTTCCTGCCCGCCGACGACCGCTACGACTGCGGCTCCCCCGCCACGTACGAGAGCGCGCGCTCCGGGAGCACCAAGGCGCAGGTCTGCGACGCCAGGATGGCCGCCCGCACCCGGGAGAGCGTCACCCTCCTGGTGCTGGTGCTCCCGCTCACCGCCGCCTGGGGCTGGTCCGCCTCCACCCTGCGCGACCTGCGCGAGCGGCTGCGGGAGGCGGAGGGCCGGTAGGGCGGGCGGGGCCGGTAGCCTGTCGGCCGTCGACGAACCGGAGGGGGCCATGGGGATCGCGGAGATGCTCGCGGAGAAGGACACCCGCGCGCAGCGCCGTCTGGAGCGGTACGACAGGCTGACCGGCCCGCTCGCGGTCGTCCCCTGGCTGGTCGTCGCGGCCGGCTGGATGTGGACGGCCTACCTGGCCTTCTTCGAGCCCTGCGCCTCGTACGGCTACGGCCGGGCGGACTGCGGGGACCGCACCTGGGACACCGTCCGGGTCGGCCTGGCGACGGTGCTGGTGACGGTCTCCTGGCTGTACGCCCGCACCGCGGCGCGGCTGCGGCGGCTGGAGCACGCCCTCGCCGTGACACGCCCCGAGGAGTGACCTCCCGGGCGGGCGGCCCGGGTTGACTGGTGCGCAACGTTTCCGCGCGCCAGGGAGGCCGGACCGCCGTGCCGAAGTACGTGATCACCCCGGAGGTCGCCCTCCGCCTAGCCCGCGAGGGCGGCCCGCAGCCGGACGGGCGGCAGCTGCTCGCCCCGACCCTGCTGCGCTCCCAGCTGCTGGCGCTGCTCTACGCGTCCGTCCGGCGGGGCGAGCTGACCGCGAGGGAGGCCGAGCGCGCCCTCGACGCCGTCCGGGCGCTGCGCCTGCGACTGCTCGGCGACCGCGTCCTGCAGTCCACGGCCTGGCGGATCGCCGAGCAGCTGGACCACCCCGACACCCTCGCGGCCGAGTACCTCGCCCTCACCCGGCTCCAGGCGGACGCCCTGGTCACCCTCGACCCGGCCCTGGCGGCCGCCGCCCGGGGCGTCGTGCCGGTGGTCGGGTTCGAGGAGCTCCTTCCCGGTCAGGGCCGGGCGTAGAAGTCCGGGGTGCCCATGATCCAGAGGCTGGCCTGCTTGACGGGCATGCCCGCGCGGGGGGCCTCGATCATCTGGTCGTCGCCGATGTAGAGGCCGACGTGGTGGATGTCGGCGGCGCGGCCGGTGTCCGTCCAGAAGACCAGGTCACCGGGCCTGAGCTGGCGGTAGGTCACCGGGCTGCTCTGGGCGTACTGGTCGGCGGCGAAGTGGTTGAGCCGACGGCCGCCGACGCGCCAGGCCATCATCGTCAGCCCGGAGCAGTCGTAGCCGGCCGGGCCCTCGCCGCCCCAGATGTAGGGCAGGCCGATCTTGGACCGGGCGAAGGCGACGGCTGCGGCCGCCCCCTCGGCGGACCAGGGGCGGGTGCCCGCCGGCGGGGCGGCGGAGGCGGCCTTGGCTGCCTCCGCGGCCTCGGCCTCCCGTGCGGCCCGTTCGGCGGCCTCGCGGGCGGCGGCCTCGGCCTCGCGGGCGGCGATCGCCTCCAGGGCCTCGCGGCGGCGGCGCTCCAGGTCCACGGTGGTGTGCCGGGCGGCGGCGAGCTCCCCGAGGAGCTGCTCGCGGCGCAGGCCGGCGGCGGCGACCTCGCTCTGCTGCGCGGAGAGCCGCTGCTGCGCCCGGGCCCTGGCCGCGCCGACCTCGGTGGCGGCCCGCTCGGCGGCCTCGGTGGCGCCGCGGGCGGCGGCGGAGGCGCGGGCGGCCTCGGCGGCGGTGGAGGTGGCGTTGTCCAGGATCTCGCGGGTGCGGCGGCTGGCGATGCCGACCACGGTGGCCCGGTCGCCGGCCTCGCGCGGGCCGCGCGCGGCGAGCAGGGCGTTGAGGGCGGACAGCTCGGCTCCGGCGCCCTGGCGGTACGTTTCGGCGGCGAGCTGCGCGGCGTCCTCGACGGCCGCGGCGCGGGCGGTCTCGGCGGCGGTGGCGCGCCCGGCGGCGGCGCCCTCCTCGGTACGGGCGCGGGCGAGGGCGAGCTGGGCGCCGTTGTAGGCCTCGACGGCCTGTTCGGCGCTGCGGGCGGCCCGGTCGAGCCCGGCCTTGGAGTCGGTGAGCGCCGCCTCCAGCGCGGTGACGGAGGCGGCCTTGCCCTCGGTCTCGGCGCGGGCGCGGTCGATCTCCTCGGTGGTGGGGTACGGGCCCTCGCCCTGGGCCTGCCCGGCCGCCGGTTCCGGGTCGGCCGGGGCCGCCTGGGCGGCGGGCAGCAGCCCGAGCAGGGCCGCGAGGGAGAACAGGAGGGTCGGCAGGAGCCTGCGTGCCACGCGACATCCCTTCTGACGGGTCACGTGGGCGGGAAAAGCGGGACGGCGCTGTGGGCGCTGCGGGGAGTCCGGCGAATCATCGCATCACGTGACAGAACGGTCACACGACGCTCATGTTCTCAACCCGGGCGCGTTTCACACCTCGAACGCGCGCCGCCGGGAGGGTGACCATCGCATGATCCGACCAGGCCCCGGCCGCGGCCGGGCGCACAGCGTGGACGAGCTACCGGCTCATCCTGCGGGTCCTCGTCCGCAGGTGGGGGTGTCGCCCCGGCCGCCGCTCCAGACCGGTCGGACGGACGGCGTAGGTGCGGCTGCGGCCCGCCCGGACCGTACGGCGGGACTGCTGCGCCCGCCCGGTCCGGGCCGGGGCGCCGCCGGAGGCGCCGTACCCGGGGCCCTCGCCCGGGGCCGGGTGGGCGCCGGGCCCACCGGAGGCGGCCGCGGCGGCGGCAGCGGAGCGGCGGTCGGCGAGGCGGGCCTGACGCCGGGCCAGGGCCCGGGCGGCGTGGGCGTCGAGGTGGGCGGTGGCCCGGGCGGCCATCCGCTCGGCGACCCGGTGGGCGGCCGGGTGGTTGGCGGACACCTTGTCGGGGGCGCCCGCGATCAGGTCGAAAAGCCAGGTGCGGGCCCGGTCCGCGCGCCGGTGCAGCAGGCGCTCGCGCCGGAGCGCGCGGGCCCGGCGCCGGGGGCGCCTGGCGTAGCGCCAGCGGGCCCACGGGCTGCTCGGGCGGGCCAGCCGGACGGCGCCGATCCAGGACAGGCCGGGGACCATGATGCCGAGCAGGCCCGTCCACACCTTGCCCTTGAACAGGGTGATCACCGAGGCCAGCGCGTTCACCGAGATGATCGTGATCAGGCCCCACCTGGTCTCCTCGCCGGGCACCACGCCGAGCGGGACGTAGCCGACCAGCAGCAGGGCGGTGAAGAGAATGCCGAAGATCACCGCGTCCACCGACTTGCGGCCCTGCTCGCTCCAGTAGACGTCGTCCAGGTGCAGGATCAGCGCGAACTCGTCCAGCACCAGGCCGCAGCCGATGCCGAAGACCAGCCCGAACCAGTCGATCCACGGGTGCCCGCCGTAGGTCGCGAACACGCCGAAGCCGCCGGCCAGCAGGAAGCCCAGACCGAACACCATGTGGTGGATGTGCAGCCCGCCGGGGGTGACGTTGCCCGGCCACCAGCGGACCTGGGCGCGGATCATCCGGACGCTGAAGCGGATGAAGACGAAGGAGACGATGAAGCCGACCAGCAGCAGGAACAGCGGCTGCTTGTGCGTCGCGACGATGTGCTCGCGGTAGCCGTCCAGCAGTGTGGTCATGCGTCTTACCTTCGTTCCTGGTCCTGCGCCTTGCCTGCGGCGACATGGCCCGGAGCCCAACTCGGCTCCAACACCACCTGTGCCGCCGCGTCCGTACGGTCAGAAGCCCCGGGTGCGCTTGGCCGCCCGGCGCGGCATCAGCGTCTGGAGCGACGGGCGCTCCACCCCGACCGGCAGCTTCATGAACAGCCGGGCGATCTCCCCGCCGAGGTTCACCCCGATCGCCAGCGCCATCGCGATGGCCGCCGCCCGGGAGATCGACACCAGCCCGGCGCTGGAGTGGCCCTGGGCGAAGGCCAGCATCCCGAGGTAGAGGGCCGAACCGGGCATCAGCGGGCCGATGGCCGCCGTCACGTAGGGCAGCGCCGAGCCGTTGCGGTAGCGGGCCATCAGCTGGCCGAAGAGGCCGACCAGCCCGGCCGCCACCCCGGTGGCCACGATCGGGGACAGGCCCGCGTTGTACGCCAGCACGCCGTACGAGGCCCAGCCGATGCCGCTGTTCAGGGTGACGAGCGCGAGCGTGCGGCGGTCGGTCTGCAGCAGCGTCGCGAAGGCGAGGGTCAGCGCCATGGCCGCCACCATCTGCACCGGCGGATAGCTGACGCCGACCAGGCTCTCGTCCGGGCGCAGCCTCGCCTCGAAGCCGACGCCGAGGTAGAGGATCAGCATCACGCCGATCACGATGCCCGCGACGAGGTAGACGACCTCCAGCAGGCGGGCGGCGGCGGTGATGTAGAAGCCCGTCAGGCCGTCCTGGACGGCGGCGACCAGGGCGCGCCCGGGGAGCAGGGCGAACAGGCCGCCGGTGATCACCACGGAGCCGCGCAGGCCCCAGTCGTTGAAGGACAGGATGATGCCGGAGGCGGCGGCCGGCATCGCGGCCGCGACGAACTGGTAGAACTCCGGCAGCCGGCGGTGGGCCAGCGCCGAGGCCAGCCGGTCGCCGAGGACGGCCGCGACGAAGGCGCTGGCGAAGACCAGCCACGCCTTGTCGTCCAGCCGGCCGCCGACCAGGAAGGTGGCCGCGCCGGCCAGCAGGCCGGTGGTGATCGCGAGCAGCCAGGCCGGGTACGGGTGCCGGTTGCGGCGGATCTCGGCCAGGCGGCGGTAGGCGTCGTTGACCGACACCTGCTCGGCGGTGATGTCGGCGACCAGCTCGTACACCGCGTTGAGGCGGGTGTAGTCGGAGGTGCGGCGGCGCACCACGCGGTCGGCGGTGATCGGCGGCTCGACCAGCGAGGGCTGGTGCGAGATGCCGATCAGGGTGAACGTCACCTGCGGCTCGCAGCGGTCCAGCCGGTAGGCGTGGGCGATGCCGAGCATCGCCGCCTCGACGTCCTCGGCGGCCTCGCCGCTGGCCAGCAGCAGCTCGCCGATGCGCAGCGTCAGGTCGAGGATGCGCGGGACGTTGCGGGTGGTGGCGGCGGCGGGGTGGAGCTCGCGGGCCGTGCGCTCGAAGGCCGGGCGCTCGGACATCGGCATGCGCAGCAGGGTGCGCATCCGGTCCGGCCAGGGGGCCTCGCCGGGGGCTCCGGCGGTCAGCTCGGGGATGGGGATGCCGGTGGGCGGGGTGTAGCCGGCGGCGCGCCACTCCTCGGGGGTGAGGGTGTCCTCGGCGACCGAGCGGCGGGGCGCCGGACGGGCGGCGGGCGCCTTGAGCTCGGGGTGGGGCTCGACGGGCCGGGCCTGCGGCTGCGTCTGCGGGTGCGCCTCCGCTTGGGGCTCCGGTTGGGGCTCCGGTTGGGGCTCGGGGGTGAGCAGGCCCTTGGTCTCGGGCGCGGGCGGGACGAGCGGGACGACGGTGACGGGGTCGACGGCCGGAGCGGGATGGCCGAGCAGGCCCTCGGTGGGCGGCGCCTCGGCGGGGTGCACCGGCTTCGGCGGCGCCTGCCGGGACTGACGGACCGCCCGGCCTCCCCTCGCCCGCTTGCCCGCACCCGGTCGGCCCCGCTTAGGCACGTCCACTCCTCCGCCGCCCCTGGTGGCCGCCCGGGCCACCGATCGATCGCTGATGACACCTTGCCTGATCGAACAGCTCGGTGCACATGTCCGAATCGTCCGGTGCCCCCGGCGGCGATCGCCTACGCGGCGCGGTCGGCCTCGGCGGCGGCCCTGCCGGAGCGGCGGGCCCGCAGCAGTTCGATCACCACGGGGACCACCGAGACCAGCACGATCGCGATCAGGATGGCCTCGATGTTGTCCCGGACGAAGGCGATCTGGCCCAGGAAGTAGCCGAGCACGGTGACGCCCGCGCCCCAGAGCAGGCCGCCGACCAGGTTGAAGATCACGAAGAGGCGGTAGTTCATCCTGCTCACCCCGGCGACGATCGGGGTGAAGGTGCGCACGATCGGCACGAAGCGGGCCAGCACGATCGCCTTGGGGCCGTGCCGGTCGAAGAAGGCGGCGGCCTTCTCCACGTTCTCCTGCTTGAACAGGCGGGAGTCGGGGCGGCGGAACAGGCTCGGGCCGACCTTGCGGCCGAACAGGTAGCCGACCTGGTCCCCGGCCACGGCGGCGGCCACGATCAGGGCGCAGACCAGCCAGAGCGGCTGGTGCAGGTAGGTGCCGCCGGCCACCAGCAGGCCGGTGGTGAAGAGCAGCGAGTCGCCCGGCAGGAAGAAGCCGATCAGCAGGCCGGACTCGGCGAAGACGATGGCCAGGATGCCGATCAGCCCGAACATGGAGATCAGGTGGGTCGGATCGAGCCAGGACGGGCCGAGGGCGAGGCTGGTCACGTGGGCACTCCTGCGGTCGGGTCTTGGCAATGAAATGGTAAAGCATGTACCAAGACTCGGTTCGGGGGCCGAAAGGTTCCCGGGGTGCGGTTCCCGGTATGTGGTTCCGGACGCAGTGGAGCCCCGGTGCGGGCACCGGGGCTCCACTGCGTACCGGGCCGCTCAGAGGCCGTAGCGCTCGACGATCTCCTCGTGCCGGGCGAGGTCCGCACCGGCCGCCTCGGCGAGGGCGGGCCAGGCGAGCGGGTGCGGCCAGCCGCCGGTGAGGCGGTGCAGCAGCGCGTCGGCCTCGGCGGCGGAGACGGTCGGCGGGACGCCGAGGGCCGCGTAGACGCCGGGCAGGGTCTCGCCGTCGCCGGCCGCCGGGTCGGTGATCCGGTACTGGTCGCCGCTGTACACCCAGACCGCGTGCTCGGCGGCGTGCAGCCCCTCGCGCAGGGCCGCCCAGGACTCGTCGCCCGGCCAGCCGCCGTCGATCCAGTAGGTCGTGTAGCCCGCCGGGTCGAGCAGCGTCAGCAGCTCGAAGACCGGGCGCCAGCGCCGCCGCTCCTCCTCGGGGGCGTCCTCGGCCGGCGGCTGCTCCAGCAGCGCCGGGGAGAAGACCACCGTGTCGCCGTGGTTGAGCGTCAGGTCGTCGCCGAGCACGGGCAGGACCCGCGCCGTGGCCGGGCCGGTGCGCAGCGCGGGCAGGTCGGTGGGGGCGCCGTTCGTCCGGGTGGCGCGCAGGGCGATCAGCTGCCACTCCTCCTCGACGGGCCCCTCCGGCTCGTCGAACTCGATGCCTATGAGGGCGCCGGTGGAGCGGACGACGGCCCAGTCCCGGTTGGCGGTGGCCGCGGTGATCAGGTGCCAGAGGTCGGGCTCCTGGACGGTGCGGTGCCGCTCCTCCTCCGGCGTGCCCTCGGCGGGCAGGGCGTGCTCCAGCAGCTCCAGGTAGAGCCGCTGGGCGGTGGCGTGGTCGCCCAGCCGCGTGGCGGCCGTGGCGGCCAGGCGGCGGGTGTTGATCCGCTCCGGCGCGACGGCCAGGGCGGCCTCGCACTGCTCCAGCACCTCGGCCCAGCGGCCCTCGGCGGCGGCCCAGCGGGCGCGCGTCCAGTGCGCGTCGGGCACCTTCCCCGCGGCGGCCAGGCGGTCGGCGAGGCGGCGGACGCCCTCGCCGTCCCCCGCCTCGATCAGGGTGCTGCCGAGCCCGAGGGCCAGCCGCTGGTCCCCCGGGTCGGCGTCCAGCTGCTCCCAGAGCAGGTCGGCGGCGGCCCGGGCGTGGCCGAGCGAGGTCAGCACCCCGGACAGCGCCCACACCAGCTCGGAGGCGCCGGCCCGCTCACCCCGGTACCCGTCCAGGGCGACGGAGAGCAGGTCGGCGACGGTCTCGTAGGACGCCTCGGCCCCGGCCAGGTGCGCCAGCAGCTCGCCCGGCGGGACGGGCAGCTCGGGCCGCGGCAGCGCCTCGGCGGCGGCGCGCAGCGCGGCGACCTCCTCGGCCACGCCGGCGGTGCTCTGGAGTTGGCCGAGCTTGCGGGCGCCCGTGTCGGCGAGCGTCAGCGCGACCGTGCGGGCGCCGCGGGCGAGGGCGAGCCGGCCCGCCGCCAGCAGCAGATCGACGCAGGGGCGGTGCGAGCCCGTGCCGTCCAGGTACCCGACCCAGCCGGCGAGGGCGGCGCCCAGCTCCCCGTCGTTCTCCCAGGCGCCGGAGGCGGCCAGGATCTCGATCGTGCCCGTCCACATCTGCCGCAGGTCGACGTGGCGCTCGGCATCCGCCAGGGAGGGCAGCAGGACGAGGGCCTCCTCCGTGCGGCCGAGGGAGGCGAAGGCGCGGGCGCGCAGCAGGGCGCCCCAGCGGACGTCGCTCTCCTCCAGCTCGCGGCCCCGGGCGCGCTCGGTCCGCTCGGCGGTGTCGAGCACCTCCAGCACCTCCTGGTGCCGGCCGAGCAGGTGGAGGGCGCTGGCCCGGCGGTGGTGGAAGTGCAGGGACAGGCGCCCGCCGGCGGCCTGGATGCGGGCGGCGGCCGTGTCCAGGTGGCTGAGCGCCTCGACCGGGCGGCCGCCGTCCTCCAGGGCGTCGGAGTACTCGCGGGAGAGGCAGTCGAAGCAGGCCCGGCCGGGCTCGATCCGCGCGAGCGTCTCGTCCAGCACCTCCAGGCGCTGCGTCACGAAGCCCGGGCCGTCGACCCGGGCGTAGCAGATGGCGAGGTCCTGCACCACGCAGACGGACTGCGGGCAGCCGGCCGTCTCCTCGCGGTGCGCGAACTCCAGCAGGTCGACCGCCTCGGGCAGGGCCTTCTCGCCCTGGTGGCGCCGGTTGAGCAGGTTCTGCATCCGCCAGTGCCGCAGGTAGACCTCGACCCAGGGCAGGCCGAGCGCGCGGGAGGCGGCCAGCGCCTCGGGGAAGACGGCGTCCAGCTGGTCGTTGCGGCCCTCGTTGGCGTGGCCGGGCAGCTCGTAGACGGCCTCGGCCAGGCGGTGGTGGCCGGACTCGGTCAGTTGTCGGTGGGCGTCGTGGACCCATGCCCAGATGTCGGTGGTCATGTCGTCTCCCCCTGCGCGGTGCTGATGGATGGTCTACCAGGGACCACTGACAATCCGTCCGTCACGGCCTGCGCCCCGGTCGTGGTCGCCGCCCTGGTCACGGCCCTGGTCGCGGCCCTGGTCACGGCCCCTCCGGGAGGCCGTCCGGGCTGTCCGGGACCTGCGGCAGGCCGGGCGGGACGGCGGCGGTCAGCGCGGAGACCGCCGTGCCGACGCCGGCGAGGGCCGCGCCCAGGTCCCCCTCGGCGGGGCCGGAGGAGGCGGCGGCCATGATCACCTTGAGCGAGCGCAGCAGCCCGGCGGCCGTGGCGCTGCCGGTGTGCCCCGTGCGGTAGGCGGCCAGCAGGTCGCGCACGGCCGGGCAGTCCAGGTTGAGGTAGAGCCGGGCCCTGACCTCGCCGTCGGTGCGGGCGGTGAACGCCCGGGCCAGCCGCAGGGCGGCGGACGGGATGCGGGCGTCGGCCTGGTCGTCCTCGATCCGGGCCTTGAGCTCGGCCTCGCGGTCCGGCACCAGCACCAGCGGCAGGCCGGGCGGGTCGAACCGGGCGGGCACGAGCTGCTCGCCCGGGTCGGTGAGGGCGCTCGACAGCCAGGCCGACTCCTCGGCGGCCAGCGGGCGTTCGGGGTCGCGGAACAGCTCGCGGTTGCCGTCCTCGCTGCCCAGCTCGACCAGGCGGCAGCCGCGCAGCTGCGCGTAGCGGCGCAGGAACGGCAGGACGGCGTAGCGGTCGCCGCGGGCGATCGGCACCCGCATGGCGCGGTAGAGCATCTCCTCGAAGCCGCCTCCGCTGCCGAGCGCCACGTGCACCGCGCCGCCGCCGGCGGCGCGCAGGGCGCCCGCCGTGAGGTCGCCCTGGGAGGTGGGCACGGGGACGTCGTCGGCGAGCAGGGTGAACAGCCGGTCGTCGCAGAGCGCGGCGCCGAGCAGGTCCTGGCCGTGCCGGGTGAGGATGCGGCGCCAGGCGGCGGGGCGCAGCCGGGCGGTCTCGTAGAGGCCGTCCACGATGGCGTCCGTGAGGGCGCGTTGGAGCGCGCGGTAGTGGTCGTCGCGCTGGAGGTCCTCGCGGCTGGCGGTCGGGGTGAGGCGGTTGGACTCGACGACGCCGCCGATGAATCCGGCCCAGCCGGGCAGGAGGTCGCGGGCGTCCTCGGCGAGGAGCATGCCGCGCAGGTAGACGGCGAGGTCGCGGTTGTCGCTGGTGCCGTACGTTCCGCCGTCCTGGACCCAGAGCAGGCCGACGGCGTCGGTGCCGTCCTCGACCGGGTGGAGCGGGAAGGCGGCGAGCGGTTCGAAGCGGCGGCCGAAGGCGGCGGCGAAGCGCATCCGGGCCTCGTACGGGTCCCCGGGCGTGTCCTGGCGCCACGGCACCTGGACGCCGTTGACCGGCTGCTCGTCGTCGCCTACGAGGACGGGGATGGGGAGCAGCACGCAGTAGCGGCCGAGGACTTCGCGCAGCGCGTGCTCGTCGGCGAGGTGGCCGTGCTCGGCCTTGAGGGCCAGTTCGACGACGGTGCCGGGCCGCGGCCGGGCGGGCACCGGCTCGACCTGGTACTGCTCGCCACCGCGGCTGCGGTAGCGGTGGCCGAGGTGCGGCTCGCGGTGCGAGGTGGTGGTGACGACGACCTCGTCGGCGACGGAGAAGGCGGAGAGGAAGCCGAGGCCGAAGGCGCCGATCAGCTCCTGGTTGCCCGTCAGCTCCCGCAGCATGCGGGTGTACCCGGTGCCGACGGTGGCGAGGTAGGAATGGATCTCGGGCTCGGTGAGGCCGGCGCCGGTGTCCTCGATGGAGACCGTCCGCCGGGCGCCGTCCGCGCGCACGCGGATCAGCGGGCGGTGGCCGCCGTCGGGGTCCTCCAGGAAGCGGCGGGTGTGCGAGTCGTGCGCGTTCTGGACGAGTTCGCGCAGGGCGACCAGCGGGGTGGAGTAGAGGTGGCTGGCGAGGACGGTCACGAGGCCGCCGAGGTCGACCTCGGTCGTCCGCAGATCGTCGGCGGGCACGGGCTCGGACGGGGCACCATCAGACATGAGTCCCCAGTGTGCCAGTGCGACAATCGGGCGACCATTTCTTTACGGCCCGCGGCTTTCCGGCCCGCCGTTCCGGGCTTCTGACGAATCGTGGTCAATTCCGAATTGACCGCATCCCCACCATCGAGGGAAATGCCACCCGTACGGTGGAGTTCGCCCGGACCGCTGGTGAATGCTGGGGGTGCGACGTCAGGCCTCGGCGCTTCGGAGCGGCCACTCCGCAACGCGCCACCATTCGCACATCAGCTCAGGGAGACCAGCGTGTCCCGTATCCGCGCAGCCGCCGCCGTCACCGCCCTCGGGGCGTTCCTCCTGGTCGGCGTCGGCGCCGCCACCGCGCACGCCGACAACGGCGCCGTCGGCATCGACCACTCCAACAGCAGCGTCGTGAGCAACGTCGGCTCGGGCAACGTGCTCGGCAACGTCAACGGCAACGTGGTCAACACCCAGCAGACGGCGACCGGTTCGGGCGCCGGCAACCAGAACAACGGCCTCGCCGTGGCCGGCAACTCCGGCAACGTCGGCGCCCTGCAGGGCAACGGCAACTTCGACGCGCGGGTGTACTACCCGCACGTCCTGTACTAGGCCGACCCGAGCATCGGGCCGGGCGCCCGCTCCCACGCCGGTGGGGGCGGGCGCCCCGCCGTTCCGCGCTGCTCAGGCCACGCCGAGGACGGCGCGGCCCAGGCGCAGCAGGCAGTCGCCGAGGTCGGGGCGGTCGCAGTGCGGGCGGTTGCGGACACCGTCGTTGACCAGGGCGAACAGCGCGTGCACCCGGATGCGGGCCGCCGCCGCGTCCTGCTCCGGGCGGACGCCGCGCAGCAGTTCGACCCAGGTCCGCAGGAAGTCGCGGCGGAAGTCCACGGCCGCGCGGCGGTCCGGCGGGGCCAGCCGCTCCGTCTCGCTGAGCATCGCGCCCAGGTAGTCGCCGTTGCGCAGCGCGAAGCCCACGTAGCCGTGCAGCCCCGCCGCCAGCGCCCGCCCGGGGCCCTCGGCGGCGGTGATCGCGCCGTCCACCTCGTGCCAGAGCCGCTCGCGGCTGCGCACCAGGGAGGCGGCGAGCAGATGGGCCTTGCTGTCGAAGTGCCGGTACACGCTGGGCCCGGATATGCCGACGGCGGCGCCGAGTTGGTCGGTGCTGACGTTGTCGAAGCCGCGCTGGTGGAACAGCCGGACGGCCGCCGCGAGCAGTTCCTCCCGCCGGGTACGGGGGCGGGGCCCGGGCGGTTCGGGCGGGCCGTCCTCGCCGTCCGCGGCCGTCCCGTCCAGCCGGACGGCGAGGACGGCGGCGACCGTCTCGCGCAGCAGCGCCTCGGCCCGCCGGGGCTGCGGCGCGGCCGACTGGTAGGAGAGCCCCGCGCAGGCGGAGAGCGCCGACCAGCAGAGCAACTCCGCGTCGGGCAGGGCGAGTTCCGGCCGCTCCGCGCGCAGCACCGCCGTCATCAGCGCCACGTCCGCCCGCAGTTCGCGGCGCAGCGCCGCCCGCCGGGCCGGCGGCAGCAGCCGCGCGTCGCGCTGCACCAGCGTCCCGAGCGGGCGGTGGGCGACCGCGACGGCGGCCAGCGCGGCGCCGAGGTCGGCGGTGGTGCGGGCCCCGCGCAGCCCGTCCGCGAGGGCGTCCAGGCCCGACCGGAGGGTGCGGTCGAGGAGTTCGGGCTTGCCGCGGAAGTGCCGGTAGAGGGCGGGGGCGGTGATGCCGACCCCGGCGGCGACCTCGGTCATGGAGACCTGGTGGTACCCGCTGCGGTGGAAGCGGTCGGCGGCCACCGCGAGGATCTGGGCGCGCCGCCCGGGCGGGCGTCGGACCACCATGGCCGGCCTCCCCTCCGTACGGCGCTCGTCGTGAACGGAAAAGGCTAGCAAGGATTCACCCGGGGCCTCCGGGAGCCCGTGGCCGGAGGGCTTCGAGCGGCCGTTCGACCCTGGACAGCCGAAGCTACCCCGGATTAACTTGTGGGGCCATCACCTGGCCCGTTCCGCCCCCGCCGGCCCCGCGCGGCCGGCCCAGCCGAAGGGAGCGCCGCCGTGCGCCGCACCGTGTTCAACGAGGACCACGAGGCCTTCCGGGAGACCATCCGGGACTTCATCGCGAACGAGGTCGTCCCCGTCTACGAGAGCTGGGAGGCGGACGGCCACCCGCCGCGCGACTTCTACCGGCAGCTCGGCGACCTCGGCGTCTACGGCATCGAGGTGCCGGAGGAGTACGGCGGCGCGGGCGAGAGCGGGTTCAAGTACCAGGCGGTGATCGCCGAGGAGACCGCCCGGGCGGGCGTGAGCTTCGGCTCCTCCGGCGTGCACACCGGCCTGGTGCTGCCGTACCTGCTGGAGTACGCGAACGAGGAGCAGAAGCGGCGCTGGCTGCCCGGCTTCGTCTCCGGCGACATCATGACCGCCATCGCGATGACCGAGCCGGGCGCGGGCTCCGACCTGGCGGGCATCACCACCACGGCGAGGCTCTCCGAGGACGGCACCCACTACGTCCTCAACGGCGCCAAGACCTTCATCACCGGCGGGGTGCTGGCCGACCTCGTGCTGGTGGTCTGCCGCACCGCGCCGTACGACCCGGAGAACCGGCGCGCCGGGCTGTCCATCCTGTGCGTGGACACCACGTCCCCCGGCTACACCGTCGGGCGCAAGCTGCAGAAGATCGGCCTGCGGACCTCGGACACCGCCGAACTGGCGTTCAGCGACGTCAAGGTGCCGGTGGAGGACCTGCTCGGGGAGGAGGGGAGGGCGTTCGCGTACCTGACCCACAACCTGGTGCAGGAGCGGCTGGCGATCGCGGTGGGCGCGTACGCGGCGGCCGCGGCGGCGGTGCGCTTCGCCGTCCGGTACGTGAAGGACCGCAAGGTGTTCGGCAAGGCGGTGGCCGAGTTCCAGAACACCAAGTTCACCCTGGCGGACTGCGAGGCCCAGGTCGTGGCGCAGCAGTCGATGGTCGACCGCTCCCTGGAGCTGTACCAGCAGGGCGAGTTGACGGTGGCGGACGCGGCGGCGGTGAAGCTGTTCTGCACCGAGTCGGCCTCGACCGTGATCGACAAGTGCCTCCAGCTGCACGGGGGTTACGGCTACATCCTGGAGTACCCGATCGCGCGGCTCTACACCGACAACCGGGTGTTCCGCATCTACGGCGGGACCAGCGAGGTGATGCGCAGCATCATCGCCAAGTCGATGGGGCTGTAGGGCGCTTCGGAACGCGCGGGGCTCAGTTGGGCGAACTGTGCTCCGTGCGCCAGGCCTCCCAGCCGGCGGTGGACGCCACGCGCGCCTCGTGCAGCGCCCGTTGGGCGTAGGCGGTGGGCCTGGTCTCCAGGCCGCGCATCCACTCGCGGCCGGCCGTCACCAGGGCCCCGCAGATCATCGCCGCCCCGGCCGCGCCGAGCAGCGAGCCGATGCCGGTGAGCACCACGCCGCCGGTCAGCAGCGCGCGGTTGGCCTGGAGGCCGGGGAGGACTCTCTCGTTGGTCGCCATGCCTCCACGATGCGGGCAGTCGGCGGGGGCTGCACCTCGGGATACACCTCGGGATGCGCTTCGGGGTGCGGTTCCCGCGGCCGTCCGCGACCCTGGCAGACGGGGCGCGCGCGACAGGAGGCGGTGCGATGCCGGATCTCGAACGGCTCGCCGTGGAGCACGCCGCCCGCGCGGCGGAGAGCCCGCACGGGCGCAGCGCCCATCTGGTGCTGCACGACGGCGTGCTGCGGCAGACCGTGATCGCGCTGACCGCCGGGACGGCGCTGGACGAGCACCTCCCGCCGGGCGCCGGCAGCGTCCAGGTGCTGCGCGGCCGGGTCTCGCTCACCATCGCCGGGCGGCGGCTGGAGCTGCCCGCCGGGCACCTGGAGCCCGTGCCCCAGGAACGGCACGGGCTGCTGGCACACGTGGACTCGGTGGTGCTGCTGACGGCCGTGACGACTTAAGAGGGCCTGGGCCACCGGCTCAGTTCGCGGGCTTGCCGAGCACGCTCTCGCTGACCATCCGCAGGCCGCGCAGGAACTCCTGGCCGCTGGGCGCCAGTTCGGGCGCGGCCAGCCACTGGGCGAGGTACCCGGCCAGCAGGATCTGGTAGAAGCTTCCGCGCGCGAGCTCCTCCTCGGTGTCCGGGACCTCGGGCAGCCCCTGGAACAGCGCGGCCAGGCCGAGGCGGCCGTCCTTCTGCGCCGCCGCGAACGCCGCCGCCAGCTCGGGCGCCTGCCCGGCCTGCGCGAGCGCCTCGAACTGGGCCGCCCAGAGGCCCCGGTGCTCCAGGAAGACGCCCTTGAGCCCCTCCCAGGCGGCGGCGAAGCGCTCCTCCGGGTCGTCGGAGGTCCGATTGGCGGCCACGACCACGGCGCCCATCCCCTCCCCCAGCTCTCCGATCGCCTCGATCATCGCGGCGTTGAGCAGGGCGTCCTTCGAGCCGAAGTGGTAGCCGATCGCGGCCAGGCTGACGCCGGAGGCGCTCGCGATGTCGCGGGCGGTGGTGCGCCCGTAGCCCTTCTCGTACAGGCAGCGCTTGGCGCCGGCCATCAGGTCTTCGCGGTTTCCCATGCCCTCGATCCTACGGGGCGCCTGGACGTTTGTCTTGGACGCTTGTTTTGCACATCCGTACTAGACAAGTGTCTGACACGCCCGTACTGTCTTCCTCATGACCGCAACCACCGGCCGCGCAGGCCGTCGCGAATGGATCGGCCTGGCCGTCCTCCTGCTCCCGACCCTCGTCCTCTCCATGGACATGGGCGTGCTGTTCTTCGCCGTCCCGTACATCTCCACCACGCTCGCCCCCAGCGGCACCCAGCAGCTGTGGATCATGGACATGTACTCGTTCCTGCTGGCCGGACTGCTCATCACCATGGGCGCGCTCGGCGACCGCATCGGGCGGCGCCGGCTGCTGATGATCGGCGCGGCGGGCTTCATCGGCGCCTCGCTGCTCGCCGCCTGGTCGCAGGACGCCGACCAGCTCATCGCCGCCCGGGCGCTGCTCGGCGCCGCAGGGGCCACCGTGATGCCCTCGACGCTGGCGCTGATCCGCAACATGTTCCACGACCCCAAGCAGCGGCAGGGCGCCCTCGGCGCCTGGGGCGGCGCCCTCACCGCCGGCGCCACCCTCGGGCCCGTCGCCGGCGGGCTGCTGCTCGACCACTTCTGGTGGGGCGCCGTGTTCCTGATCGCCGTGCCGGTCATGGCCCTCGTCCTGCTGACCGCCCCCGCGCTGCTCCCCGAGTACCGCGCCCCCGGCCGCGCCGGACGCTTCGACCTCCTCGGCGCCGCGCTCTCGCTGGCCGCGATCCTGCCGGCCGTCTACGGGATCAAGACCCTCGCGGTCGACGGCTGGAGCCTGCCCCCCGCGACCGCCCTGGCGGGCGGACTGCTGCTCGCCCTCGCCTTCTACCGCCGTCAGCGCACCGCCGCCTCGCCGCTGATCGACCTCGGGCTGTTCCGCATCCGCACCTTCAGCGGGGCGATCAGCGTCAACACGCTGGCGATGTTCGCGATGATGGGCTTCTCCCTCTTCACCTCGCAGTACCTCCAGCTGGTCAAGGGCATGAGCCCGTTCACCGCCTCCCTCTGGGCGCTGGTGCCCAGCCTCGGCGTCGGCGCGGCGATCGGCGTCAGCTCGGCGCTGGCCGGCAAGGTGCGGCCGGGGGCGCTGATGGCCGGCGGGTTCGTGGTCGGCGCGACGGGCTTCGCGATGATGACGGCCGTCGGCGCCCACTCGCCGCTGGCGCTCATCCTCACGGCGGCGGGCGTGCTGGCCGCCGGCACGGTCGGGACGATGACGATGACCGCCGAGATGGTCGTCTCCGCGGCCCCGGCGGAGCAGGCGGGCGCCGCCTCCGCCACCTCCGAGACGGCGGTGGAACTCGGCAGCTCGCTGGGCATCGCCCTCCTCGGCGCGGCCGGCGCGGCGGTCTACCGCCACCAGCTGGACGGCGCCCTCCCGGCGGGCGTGGGCTCCTCGGCGACCGACACCCTCGGCGGCGCGGTCTCCGCGGCGGCGCACCTGCCGGGGCAGGTGGGGGCGGACCTGCTGGAGACCGCCCGGGGCGCCTTCACGGACGGGCTGCACGTGGCGGCGGTGGTCGGCCTCGTCTTCGCCCTCGGCGCCGCGCTCCTCGCCCACCGCCTCCTGGGCCACCTCCCGGTCCCCACCCCGGCCGCCACCGCCCCGGAGCCGGAGCACGCCACCGTCTGACCCCGCCCGGCCCACCGATCCACGCGAGTCATCGAGAGCCCCCGCCCACCCCGGGCGGGGGCTCTGTGCCGTCCGGAACTAGAAGCCCCGGTAAACCTCTCGCCGGTGGCCGACCGACACGACCCAGACGATGAGCACTCCGTGGTCGATCGTGTAGACCACCCGGTGGTCCCCAACGCGCAACCGCCAGCGAGCATGGTGCCCCTGCATGGCCTTGACGTCGAATGCTGAGGTGTCGCCCTTGTCGAGAGCGCGCTGAAACTCGGTGAGCCGGTGGAGGATGCGGAGCGCCTCCGCCCTGGGCACCTTGAGAAACTCCCGCTGCGCGGGCGGCTTGAACTGCGTGACATACCCCACCGCGATCAGCCGTGGTGGGCGCGAATCATCGCGGCCATCTCCTCCAGAGTGACGGAGCTCCCCGAGCCATCGTCCTCAGCCTCCGCCTCGTCCGCCAGACGGTTCAGCCAGGCGTCCTCGGCCGCTTCCTCGACCTCCTTGAGGTGCCGGTACTCGGCGATGTCGACCACCACCGCCTCCTCCTTGCCCCGCCTGGTGATGATCGTCGGGGTCTCCTCCCGACGCGCCCGGTCGATCACGTCCGCGAGGTGGCTGCGAACTTCGGCCATCGATTCCACTACCGGCTCACTCATGCCACGAAATGTAGCAGATGTACATCTGTTCCATCTTCGATTCGCCGTACGGAAGGACAGGGCCGTGCCAGGGTGGGCCCATGGGGACGGATCGCGGGCGGGTGCGGTGGAGTTACGACGTGGTGGCGGAGGAGTACCTGAGGCGGATCGGGGGCGAGTTGGCGGGGAAGGTGGTGGACCGGGCGCTGCTGGGGGCGGTGGTCGAGGAGGCCGCCGGCGGGGTGGTGGCGGATCTCGGGTGCGGGCCCGGGCACGTGGCGGGGTGGCTGGCGGGGCGCGGGGCCGAGGTGGTGGGGGTGGACCTGTCGCCGCGGATGGTGGAGCTGGCCCGGCGGGAGCACCCCGGGGTGGAGTTCCGCACCGGGGACCTGCTGGAACTGCCCGCCGCCGACGGCGAGTTCGCGGCGGCGGTGGCCCTCTACTCGGTGATCCACCTGGAGCCGGAGGCCCTCGCTCCCGCGTTCACCGAGGCGTACCGGGTGCTGCGGCCGGGCGGGGTGCTGCTCGTCTCCTTCCACCTGGGCGACGAGGTCCGGCGGATGGAGGAGTGGTGGGGCCACGAGGTGGACGTGGACTTCCACTTCCTCCGGACCGAGGATGTCGCCGGGCGGCTCACCGGGGCCGGGTTCGCCGTGGAGGCGCGCCTGGAACGGGACGGCCTCGCCGAGGAGGCCCCGACCCGGAGGGGCTACCTGCTGGCCCGGCGACCCCTCCGATGACGTACGGACGGCACCTGGTTTTCGGCCAGCGTTTCCCGGGCGGTGTATCCGTTCGCCGGTGAGGCCAGGCATACTGGCCAGCACGGGCGCTAGCCCTCCCGTGACTCCAAACAAGAAGGGACCGGTGGCCAGGGATGCTGCGGAACGGTCTTGAGCCCTGGCACATCTTCGTGGTGCTGGCGGTCGTAGTGCTGCTGTTCGGTTCGAAGAAGCTGCCGGAGATGGCCCGTGGCCTCGGCAAGTCCATGCGCATCCTGAAGGCCGAGACCAAGGCCATGCGCGAGGACGAGACCCCGGCGGACGCCGGCACCGCGCAGAGCACCGCGGCGCCGCAGCCGGCCGCCGCCGACCGCCCGGCCGTCACGCCGACCAACGTGACCAAGGCGACGGAGGCCCCGCACACCGAGAAGACCGTCTGAGTCTCCCGGTTCCTCCGTGAAGCCCCCGGCACCCGCCGGGGGCTTCACGCGTTCCCGGGCACCGCAGCGGCGCCTCACCGCCGCGCCCCGAATGGCCGTCCGATCTGATCCGTTGTCTCCTGGTATGCACCGACAGGAGGAGCGGAACGGAGTCGCGGCATGCCGACCGACCAGCCGGGCAGCGCCGAGCCGGACGGCTCCGGAGCACGGCCCGAGGACCTGGCCGACCTCAAGGCGCGGCTGACCGCCGTCGAGGCCCACGCGGGACGGCTCGCCCTGGCGCCCCACCCCCGGCGGCACGTCGGGCGGACCGCGCTCGCCACCGTGCTGATCCTGCTCGCCTGCCTGCTGACCCCGCTGAGCGCCGTCGCGCTCTGGGCGAAGTCGGAGATCGACGACTCCGACCGCTACCTGGCCACGGTCGCGCCGCTGGCGAAGGACCCGGCGGTCAAGGCGGCCGTCGTCGACCGGGTGACCACCGAGATCATGCGGCAGATCCCGGTGGACTCGCTGGTCGACACCGTCGCCCCCGCCGACCAGCCGCAGCTGCGCGCCCTGCTGGGCAGGCTCGGGCAGAGCCTCGTCGACGGGCTGTCCGGCCTCGTCCGCACCGAGGTGCAGCGGCTCGTGGACAGCGACGCCTTCGCCGCGCTGTGGCGGCAGATCAACCTGGACGCGCACGCCGCGATCGAGAAGATGCTCACCGGGCAGGGCGGCGGCGCCGTCGAGATCAGGAACGACACCGTGGTGCTCGACCTGGCCCCGGTGATCGCCCGGGTGAAGACCGAGCTGGTCGACCGAGGGTTCTCACTGGCCTCCAAGATCCCGGAGGTGCACACCTCGTACACGCTGGTGCAGTCCGACGCCATCCCCAAGGTGCGCACCGGCATCCGGCTGCTGGACCTCGCCGGGTTCTGGGTGCCGGTGCTGGCGGTGGCCTGCGCGGTCGGCGGGGTGCTGGCGGCCGTCCGACGGCGCCGGGCGGCGGTGACGGCGGCCCTGGGGATGGCGGCGGGGGCGCTGCTGCTGGGCGCCGGGCTGAGCGTGTTCCGGGCGCTGTACCTGGACAGGCTGCCCGCCGGGGTGGACCAGGCGGCCTCGCAGGCGGTGTACGACGGGCTCGTACGGTACCTGCGCTCGGCCGTCCGGGTGATCGTGGCGCTCGGCCTGGTGGTCGCGCTGGGCGCCTGGATCACCGGGGGCGGGCGCTGGGCGACGGCCGTGCGGCGCGGCTGGCGCGAGACGCTGGGCGCCCTGCGGGGGCTCGGCGGCCGGGCCGGGCTGCGGCTCGGCCCGGTGGGGTCGTTCGTCCACCGCTGGAAGACGGCGCTGAGCTGGCTGGCCGTGGCGGGGGCGGCGCTGGCCTTCGTGCTGTGGAGCTACCCGACGGTGCTGGTGACGCTCTGCACGGCCCTGGTGCTGCTGGCCGTCCTGGCGCTGCTGGAACTGCTGGACGTGCCCGAGCGCCCGGCCGGGGCCTCGCCCTGAACGGACCACGGCGCGCGGGGCCGGCCCGTCCGCGCACCGACCTGCGGACGGCGCTGTGGCTGCTCGGCGCCTGCGCGGCGCTCGCGCTCGCGTACTCCCTGCTGCCCCTGCGGGTGCTGGGCCACCACCGGCCGCTGCTCAGCTGGCTGGTGCTCGGCGCGGCGCTGGCCGGGCTGAGCGGGCTGCTGCTGGTGAAGATCGCGGGGGTTCTCCAGGGCAGGGAGCCCCGGCCGGTGGCCTGGCTGGCCTTCCTGATCGTCCTCGCCGTGACGGTCTTCGCCGCCGCCTACTACGTGTTCGCCTCGCAGCCCGGGCAGTTCCAGGGCCTGCACACCCGGCTCGACGCGGTCTACTTCACCGCCGTCACCCTCGCCACCATCGGCTACGGGGACATCACCCCGCTGGGGCAGGGGCCCCGGCTCCTGGTGGTGCTGCAGATCGGGTACAGCGTGGTGTTCATCGCGGCGGCCGCCGGGACGCTGTCGCGGACGATCCTGAACGACGTCTCGACGCACGTCCGCTCGACGCACGTCCGGCGCAAGGACTGAGCCGTCCACAGGCTGTGGACGACGGCGCGCTCAGTCGTTCTGGACGTCGGCCGCCGTGTGGAGGGTGGCGTAGAGGGCGGAGAGGCGGGCGTTCCAGTTGGCGTAGGTCGGGGCGTCGATCGCGTGCTTCTTGCCCAGGTCCTTGATCACCTTCTGGGCGCCCCTCAGCTCCTGGGCGGCCGCGTCCGGGTCCCCCTCGTTGAGGCGGGCGGCGGTGTCGTCGAGGATCCGCAGCAGCTCGATCTGGTGGTCCCGCTCCTTGCCGACCTGGGTCTGGGCGACGGCCTGGCGGAAGGACTGGATCTGCGTCGCCGCGGGCTGGTTGCGCGGGACGGCCTGGGTCGGCAGCGCGGGCGCGGTCGGGGTGGCGGCCGTGGTGGGGGCCTGGGTGGTGGTGGAGGCCGCCGGGGACGGCTTCTGGGGGGCGGTGGCCGCGGGCGGGGTGGCGGCGGCGTTGCCGGCGGGCTCGTCGAAGGCCGTCAGCGCGAGGGCCGTCACGCCGGCCAGCGCGGCCACGCCCAGCGCGCCGATCACCAGCGGCTTGCGGCGGCTGCGGGCCTGCGCGGGGGCGGGTGCCGGGGCGTGCATCGGGACGGGGGCGTGCATCGGGACGGGGGCCATCACCGAGGTGGCGGCCGGGACCGGGGCCCGGCGCTGGGGAGGCAGGAGGGTGGTGTGCTGCTGGTTCGGGTGCTGGTACGCCTGCGGCGGGGCGGGGACGGGCGGGAGCAGCTGGGTGGCCGCAGAGGTGGCGAGCAACTCGGCGGTCGGGTCGCCGACCATCAGCCCCGGGACGGTGGAGAGGAGTTCGGCACGGGCGGCGGCGGCGTCCGCCGGGCGGGCGGCCGGGTCCTTGGCGAGCAGGCGCAGCACCGCGGCGTCCAGCGCGGGCGGCAGGCCGGGGCGCCGGACGGACGGGGGCAGCGGGTGCTCGCTGACGTGCTTGAACGCGATGGCGACGGGCGTCTCGGCGGTGAACGGGGTCTCGCCGGTGAGCATCTCGGTGAGCACACAGCCGACGGCGTACAGGTCGGTGCGGCCGTCCAGGGCCGAGGCGGTGGCCTGCTCGGGCGAGAGGTAGGCGGCGGTGCCGAGCACGCTCGCGGTCTGGGTGAGGTTGCTGGAGGAGCCGGCGCGGGCGATGCCGAAGTCCACGACCTTCACGCCGCCGTCGTCGGTGATCATGATGTTGCCGGGCTTGATGTCCCGGTGCACCAGGCCCGCCGCGTGGGCGACGGCGAGGGCCTCGCAGACGGCGGCGGCGATGCCGACCGCGCGCTCCACCGGCAGCACGGGCTGCTGGTGCAGGACGGCGGCGAGGGAGCGGCCGTTGACCAGCTCCATGACGATGAACGGGGTGCCCTGGTCGACTCCGGAGTCGAAGACCATGACGATCCGGGGGTGCACCAGCATGGCGGCGTGCTGCGCCTCGCGGCTGAACCGCTCGGCGAAGCGGGGGTCGTCGGCAAGGCCGCCGTTGAGGACCTTGACGGCCACCTGACGGCCCAGCACGCGGTCGACGCCGCGCCAGACGGTGGCCATGCCGCCGACGCCGAGTATCTCGACGAGTTCGTAACGCCCGTTCAGCGCCCGACCTATCACCTGGGACTCCCCTCGTGTGCAGGGTGGTGCACCCGTGCACGATAGCCGGGGTGGGGGTGGTCGTTGGGGGGTGGGCTCTCGGGAGGGTGGGGGCCGGGGGCGGCTCCGGGGGTGGCCGCTCCGTGGGGCTGGATGATTTTATA
>NZ_JBIWOW010000031.1:0-99358 GCF_044767945.1 Kitasatospora sp. NPDC101183
CCGCGACGACGATCTTCGCGGATGTGGTGGCGCGGGTGGGTGCGGCCGCGTTAGAGCTTGCGAAGTCCACTGAGGACCCTTTCGAGCAGCGTGACATCGGGCGTTCCGCCCGACTCGCCCGCGGCGGCGGGCTGGTGGATGGCGACGAGACCGGCCTCGGCCAGGTCGGCGACGAGGATGCGGGCCACACCGAGCGGCACGCCGGCCAGGGCGGAGATCTCCGCGATGGACTTGACCTCACGGCAGAGGCTCACGATCCGGGCGTGCTCGGGCAGCAGCCCGCCCGTCCGCTCGGCCGAGCCGACGGTCGAGATCAGGGCCTCGATGGCGAGCTGGTACCGGGGCCGGGTGCGGCCACCGGTCATCGCGTACGGGCGGACCAGCGGCTGCTGCTCGTAGCCGTCGGACTGCCCGCCGTAGCCGCTGCCGTACCCGTTGCCGTACGGGCCGCCGGGTGTCGAGGGCGGGGTCATGGGTCCTCCTTGTGCTGCAGCCTGGGGCAGCCGGTTCCAGCTGGGGCGATGCCAGCTGAGGCGGGATCAGCTGCCTGAGGGTAGCTGAGGGTGAGGCGCCGGGTCCGGTCGGGTCGGACCCGGTGACGGTGGAGCTGGATGGTGCGGCCGCGCCGGCCTAGTGCAGGAGACTGCCCTGGAGTTCTGCGCGGAGTGCGGGGGTGAGGACGGCTCCTGCGCGGTCGACGAGCAGGGCCATTTCGTAGCCGACGAGGCCGATGTCGGAGTCGGGGGCGGCGAGGACGGCGAGGGCGGAGCCGTCGCTGACGGCCATGAGGAAGAGGAACCCTCGTTCCATCTCGACGACGGTCTGGTTGACCTCGCCTCCCTCGAAGATCCGGCTGGCGCCGGAGGTGAGGGAGGTGAGGCCGGAGGCGACGGCGGCGAGCTGGTCGGCGCGGTCCCGGGGGAAGCCCTCGGACATGCACAGCAGGAGGCCGTCCGCGGAGACCACCACGGTGTGGGACACCCCGGGGGTGTTGTCCACGAAATTGGTGATCAGCCAGTTCAGGTTCTGTGCGGCCTGGCTCATCTGAGTCAACTCAACGCTCCTGGTGATCTGCGCCGTTGCCGTCGCTCCGGCCACCGAAACTATCGAATCCGCCCTGCTGGGAGCCAGGCTGGGAGCCGGGCTGCCCGGAGGACTGCTCGGCCCCGGCCCGGCGGCCCTGCTGGATGCCGCGGCGCAGGTTGGTCAGGCGGCCGCGCACCTCCTCGGGGGCGCGGGAGACCTGCGGGCCGGTCAGCGGAGCGGCCTCGGCGGTGCCGGAGACCAGGTTGGCCTGCGGCGTGCGCCGGGGGAGGCCCGACAGGGTGACACCGCTGGTCGAGGGCTCGCGGACCTGCTCCGCGCGCCGCCAGCGCTCGTCGTTGGCGGACGGACGCCAGGGGGCGTCGTCGGGGCCCTGCTGACCGCCCTGCGGCTGACCGCCCTGGGGCTGGCCCTGCTGCGGTTGGCCCTGCTGCGGTTGGCCCTGCTGGGGGGCCTGCTGCTGGAACTCCTGCGGGGCGACGGGCTGCTGGGGCCGCTGGGGCCGCTGCTGCTGGGCCTGCGGCTCCGGCTGGAACTCCGGGGAGGAGGTGCCGGGGCGGCGCGGCTGGTACGGGCGGGGCCGCGCCTGCTGCGGTCCCTGCTGCTGCCAGGGCTGCTCGCCGGCGCCCTCGGAGGGCCCGGTGGGCAGCGCCATCGGCTCCTGACGGAACTGCTGCTGCGGGGCGGGCTGCTGGACCTGCTCCGGGCGCACCGGCTCCGGACGGCCCGGGTTCGGGACGTTCGGCAGCACCGGCTCCACCAGGCCGAGGCCCAGCGGGTCGCGCGGGTCGATCTGGCTGGCCTCGAAGCGGGGACGGGCGAACTGCTGGGTGCTCTCCACCGGCGACGGCTCGGCCGACGGCAGCGGCTGGGCCTGCTGCTGCGGCGGCAGCTGGGGCTGGCGGTCGCGCTGCGGCGCGTCCGGGCCCGGGCGCTGCGGCCGGCGCTGGCCCTGCGGCCCCTGGGGGCCCCGCTGGCCGGGGCGCGCGCCGGGGCCCTGCTGGTTCGGGCCCTGCTGGTTCGGGCCCTGCTGGTTCGGAGCCTGCTGGTTCGGACCCTGGGCGCCGGGACGGCGCTGCGGCAGGCCCTCCTGAGGACGCTCGCCCGGGCGGGCACCCTGCTGCGGAGCGCCGGGGCGGCCGTGCTGCGGCTGCTCGCCGGTGCGCGGGCCCTGGCCGGGCTGCTGCGGACCGCCCTGCTGGGGGCCGCCCGGCTGGCCGCCGCGACGGGGCAGGCCGTTCGGGCCGGCCTGCGGCTGACCCTGCTGGGGGGACTGCGGGGAGGACTGCTGCGGCGGGCCCTGGCGGCCGGGGCCGCGCTGCGGCATCGGCCGGCCCTGCGGCGGACGGCCCTGGCCCGGCTGCGGCTGGCCCGTACGGCCCGGGGCCTGCTGGCCCGGACCCTGCTGGCCCTGCGGCGAGGGGTTCGAGGGGTTCGAGGGGGTCTCACGCAGCGACTGGCCGACCTGCCGGGTCGGCAGACCGCCGGGGCGGCCGCCGGGAGCACCCGGACCACCCGGGGCGCCCGGACCGGCCGGGGGCATCGGGGCCATCGGAGCCGTGGGACCGGCCGGGCCCGCCGGAGCGGAGGGCCCGCCCTGGCCGAGCTGCGGACGCCCGCCCTGCGGCGCACCGCCCGCGGGCGCCTGCGCCAGCGCGGCCGGGCCGCCCTGGCCGGGCGCCATCTGGCGCTGCTGGCGCGGCGTCGGGGCGATCCCGCGCTGCTGCTGCTTGGCCTGGGCGCCGCCCGGGCGGCCGGGGCCGCGGCGCTCGGCGGAGTTGGTGACGTCCACCGGGAGCATGACGAGCGCGGTGGTGCCGCCGGAGTCGCTGGGGCGCAGCTGGATGCGGATGCCGTGTCGCAGGGACAGGCGGCCGACCACGAAGAGGCCCATGCGGCGGGAGACGGAGACGTCCACCGTCGGCGGGTTGGCCAGGCGCTCGTTGATCTCGGCGAGGTCGTCGGGGCTCAGGCCGATGCCGGTGTCGTGGATCTCGACGAGCACCCGGCCGTCCGGCAGCGCGTGGCCGGTGACGCGGACGCGGGTCTGCGGGCTGGAGAACGAGGTGGCGTTCTCGAGCAGCTCGGCGAGCAGGTGGACGAGGTCGTTGACGACGCGGCCGGCGACCTCGGCGGAGGGCACCGAGGCGAGCTCGATGCGCTCGTACTGCTCCACCTCGGAGGCGGCGGCGCGGAGCACGTCGACCAGCGGGACGGGCCTGGTCCAGCGGCGGCCCGGGTCCTCACCGGCGAGGACGAGGAGGTTTTCGCCGTTGCGGCGCATGCGGGTCGCGAGGTGGTCCAGCTTGAAGAGGTTGGCCAGCTGGTCCGGGTCCGCCTCGCGGCTCTCGAGCTCGGAGATGAGCGACAGCTGGCGCTGGATGAGGCCCTGGCTGCGGCGCGAGAGGTTGGTGAACATCGCGTTGATGTTGCCTCGCAGGAGGGCCTGCTCGGCGGCGAGGCGGACGGCCTCGCTGTGCACCATGTCGAAGGCGTGGGCCACGTGGCCGATCTCGTCGGTGGAGTCGACGGCCACGGGTTCGACGGTGGTGTCCACGTCGTGCGGGTCGCTCTCGGAGAGCGTCTTGACGAGCTCGGGCAGCCGCCGCTCGGCGACGTCCTCGGCCGCGGCCTGCAGACGGGTCAGCGCGCGCACCATCGAGCGGGCGATCAGACCGGCGCCGCCGAGGGCGACGAGCAGCACGAGGGCGACGGCGGCGGCGATGATCAGCGCGTCGGTGTCGGCCTGGGCCTGGAGGTCCTGGGCCTTGCCGTCGAGGTTCTCGAGGAGCTTGGACTCGATCCGGCGCTCGGCGGTGATCTTGGCGCTGGCCTTCTCGTACCACTCCTTGTACGTCACCGGGTCGGTCTGGTGGATGCCGTTGACCTGGAGGATCGAGCGCGCGTAGCGGTCGGCGTCGGCGACGACGTTGTTGTAGCTGAGCTGCCCGCGCAGGTTGTCGAGGTCGTGCGCGGTGTAGATGTTGTTGAACCCGATGAGCGCGTTGTCGTAGGACGTGCGCAGGCGGATGCCGAAGGACTCGTCGCTCGCGCTGAGGTCCGGGCCCTTGGGGTTGGCGAGCGCGGCGCTGACGAGGGCGCGCTGCTGCGAGGTGACGTTCTTGGCGAGGGAGAACTGCTGGAGCGCGCGGGTCGCGACGACCAGGTCCTTGTTGTTGGACGCGAGCGCGATGTCCTGGGTGAGGGACAGCAGGTCTCGGATGATCACGTCGTACGCGGTGATCGTGGACTGGATGTTCTGGTTGTTCTGGTACGGAGTGTTGCGCGCTTCGGAGATGGAGTTCAGGTCCCTGCGGATCTGGAACAACAGGGCCTTTCCACCGGAGAGTTCGAGGTTCTCGAACTTGTCGGAGGAGGCGGTGAAGGCGCGGTTCAGGTCGTCGGTGGCCTTGCGGGCCGTGACGATGTCGTCGTCCAGCGGGGCGCTCGGGTCGCGGGTGATCGGGCCGGCGCTGATGTCGCGTTCGGTCTGCAGGGCGTCCGCGAGGTTGGTCGCCTTCTTGGCCAGGTCGGAGAGGTTGGCCATCTGGGCGAGTTGCTGCGAGTTCTCCATCGAGGTCTGGATGCGCAGGCCACCGAGGACCAGCGAGACCAGGACGGGGAGCGCGAGCAGCGCGATCAGTCGGGTCCGGATGCGCCAGTTGCGCATCGCGAGCCGGTTGATGCCGGTGGCGCGGCGCCTGGTCAGGGTCGAGCGGAGCTTGTCGCGGGTGCGCTCGCGGCCCTCGCCCTCCGGCTTGCCGGGCGCCTCGGGCGCGGTCGGTTCGGCCGGGCCTGTGGGGGCCGCCGCCTGCTGAGGGGGAGCCATGGGCTCGTGCGACTCCGGGTTGCCCGCGGCGCCCCTACCCCTTGTGAAACGTCCCTGCACTGGCGTCGCAACCTCTGGACCGGGCGTCCCGCCGCGTCGCCACGGCCTGGACGGTGTCGAGTTTCCATCCGCATCCCGGCCGGTCCGGGCGTGCGGGTCACCGGGGTGGACTTCTCCCTACCCACGGTCCGTGGCATTCCAGCACAGCCGGGGAATCCCAACAAGGGCCGCCGGGCGTCTCCGCGCGGCGCTACCGACCGCGTGCGCCGTTTCACTGACTGTGCGGTAACCGGACCGGAATACCGCCTTTTTCGGACACTCGCCGGATGCATGCCAAGCGGGCGGGAGATCGAAAAGATTCATAGACCTGCCCTGATGTCCGAAAAGCGAGGATTGCCGGGAAATTCCGAAGCGGCGATATGTCGGAAACCAGGCTTTTGCGCATGAATTTGTGAGCAAACTCACAGAGTAATGTGTAGCTTTGGTCACGGTCTCTGTGGAATGAGATCTCGTACCCTGGCTGTCTCCGGTGCACGGCCCCGAACAGCCTGCCCGGAACCCCTCCGAACCAATCGGAACCACTCAGACCGGAGTCGATCCGCGCGATCGGCCCGGCCGCGACCACCGAGGTGCACTCGATGTCCCTGGCGAAGAAGGCCACCACGTCCACGCTGTCCTGCCGTTCGACGGCGAACCCGCGCCGGACGACGCTGGCCTCGGTCGAGGACTTCAGCAGGATCCCGGGCGCCCGCAAGCCCGAAGAGGCCGTGGTGTACGCGACGGAGCTGCCCGCCAGCACCGCCAACCCGCGCCGTACCCAGCTGATGGTCGCTCCCGTGGTCATCCCCCTGGACTGACCCGCCCAGCGCCGTCCGAGGGCGCCGTCGCCGAAGCCCGGCGACGGCGCCCTCGGGCGTGCCCGGAGCAGGGGCTGAGCGGTCGGCCCGGGCCCGGCGCGATAGCCTGGGCGACGATTGACGGGGCCGCGCCCACCTCGGGCGGGGCGCCCACCAGCGCCCGGGAGCGCTCCGGGCGGCCGAACGACACGAGGGGTGTCCCAGCCGTGCGCATTGCCAGGTTCTCCGTTCGGGAGGGAAGTCCTGCCGCCGGCAGCGTCTCCTTCGGCGTGGTGGAGGGGGACCCCTCCCAGCCCGAGTCGCTGGTCGTCCACGCGCTGGCGGGCCACCCGTTCGGCCAACCCCAGCCCACCGGTGAGAGCTACCGCTTCCAGGACGTCCGGCTGCTGAGCCCGATGCTCCCCAACAAGATCGTGGCGGTCGGCCGCAACTACGCGGCGCACGCGGCGGAGCTGGGCAACGACGTCCCCGACGTCCCGCTCACCTTCTTCAAGCCCTCCACCTCGGTGATCGGCCCGACCGAGAGCATCGCGTACCCGCCGTTCTCCTCGGACGTCCAGTTCGAGGGCGAACTCGCCGTGGTGATCGGGCGGATGTGCCGCGAGGTGCCGCTGGAGCGCGTGCCCGAGGTCGTCCTCGGCTACACCTGCGCCAACGACGTCACCGCCCGGGACGTCCAGAAGCGCGAGGGCCAGTGGGCCCGGGCGAAGGGCTTCGACACCGCCTGTCCGCTGGGCCCGTGGATCGAGACCGACGTCGACCCGGCCGACCTCGCCCTCACCACCACCGTCAACGGCGAGCTGCGCCAGAGCGGCCGCACCTCGCAGATGGTCCGCTCGGTGGCCGAGCTGATCGTCCACATCTCCGAGGCCATGACGCTGCTGCCCGGCGACGTCATCCTCACCGGCACGCCCGAAGGGGTGGGCCCGCTCAACGTCGGCGACGAGGTCGCCGTCTCCATCGAAGGCATCGGCACTCTCACCAACAAGGTGATCAAGCGTGGCTAGTGAAATCAGCGGCTCCGCCGCGGCGAACCCGGACGTCCGGGTCCGCTTCTGTCCCTCCCCGACCGGCAACCCCCACGTGGGGATGGTCCGTACGGCCCTCTTCAACTGGGCCTACGCCCGCCACACCGGCGGCAAGCTGGTCTTCCGGATCGAGGACACCGACTCCGCCCGCGACTCCGAGGAGTCGTACCACCAGCTGCTCGACGCCATGAGCTGGCTCGGCCTGGACTGGGACGAGGGCCCGGAGGTCGGCGGCCCGCACGCGCCGTACCGCCAGTCGCAGCGGATGGACATCTACGCCGACGTCGCGAAGCGCCTGCACGAGGCCGGCCACGCCTACCACTGCTACTGCAGCACCGAGGAGCTGGACGCCCGCCGCGAGGCCGCCCGCGCGGCCGGCAAGCCCTCCGGCTACGACGGCCACTGCCGCGACCTGACCGAGGACCAGGTCGCGGTCTACAAGCTGGAGGGGCGCGAGCCCATCCTGCGCTTCCGGATGCCCGACCGGACGATCTCCTTCGACGACCTGGTCCGCGGCACGCTCACCTTCGAGCCGGAGAACGTGCCGGACTACGGCATCGTCCGCGCCAACGGCGCCCCGCTGTACACCCTGGTCAACCCGGTGGACGACGCCCTGATGGGCATCACCCACGTGCTGCGCGGCGAGGACCTGCTGTCCTCCACCCCGCGGCAGGTCGCGCTGTACGCGGCGCTGGCGGAGATCGGCGTCGGCGAGGGCACCACCCCGCGCTTCGGCCACCTGCCGTACGTGATGGGCGAGGGCAACAAGAAGCTCTCCAAGCGCGACCCGCAGGCCTCGCTCAACATGTACCGCGAGCTGGGCTTCATCCGCGAGGGACTGCTCAACTACCTGTCCCTGCTGGGCTGGTCGCTCGCCGAGGACCGCGACCTGTTCGACATGGACGAGCTGGTCGCCGCCTTCGACATCGCCAAGGTCAACTCCAACCCGGCGCGCTTCGACCTGAAGAAGTGCGAGGCGATCAACGCCGAGCACGTGCGCCGGCTGGCCCCGGAGGACTTCGTCCGGCGCCTGGTGCCGTTCCTCCAGGCCCCCGGCCTGCTGCCGGCCGAGCCCACCGCCGAGCAGCTCGACCTGCTCGCCAAGGCGGCGCCGCTCACCCAGGAGCGGATGGTCGTGCTGAGCGAGATCGTCAACATGGCCGGCTTCCTGTTCGTCGCGCCCGAGGACTTCGCCGTCGACGCCGACGACGCGGCCAAGGCCCTGACGGCGGACTCCCGTCCCGTCCTGGAGGCCAGCGTCAAGGCGCTGGAGGAGCTCGGGGACTTCACCCCGGAGCCGATCCAGGCCGCGCTGCGCGAGGCGCTGGTGGACGGGCTGGGCATCAAGCCCAAGTTCGCCTTCACGCCGCTGCGGGTGGCCGTCACCGGCCGCCGGGTCTCCCCGCCGCTGTTCGAGTCGATGGAGCTGCTCGGCCGCCCCGAGACGCTGCGTCGCCTGCGCTCCGCCCTGGACGCCCTCCCGGCTGCCTGAACGGTCGCCCGAACGCCCCGCGGGCCCGGCCTGGTGCCGGGCCCGCGGCGTACCCGGAGGTCATCCGCCGGCCTCCCGGCCGCTGCCTGGGGTTATCGATTTTGGAGCCAGGGCAGACGTCGGGTAATGTTCTTTCTGCGCCGCCCGGGAGGGAACGGACGAGGGAACGAAAGCCCCTCGGAAGGGACCGAGCGAGGGGCGCAACGCCTGAGACGGGCCCGCAGGGGTTCAACTCTGGTGGGGTATGGTGTAATTGGCAGCACGAGTGATTCTGGTTCATTTAGTCTAGGTTCGAGTCCTGGTACCCCAGCGCAGTACGATCGATGACGGTAGTACGGCAGTAACAACTGAAGATCAAGCCCCCGTTGTGTAGCGGCCTAGCACGCTGCCCTCTCACGGCAGTAGCGCCGGTTCGAATCCGGTCGGGGGTACTGATCCCGCAAGGGATCGCCTGGAAAGCCCCCGTTGTGTAGCGGCCTAGCACGCTGCCCTCTCACGGCAGTAGCGCCGGTTCGAATCCGGTCGGGGGTACTGGTTCCGCGAGGAACCGCCAGGAAGCCCCCGTTGTGTAGCGGCCTAGCACGCTGCCCTCTCACGGCAGTAGCGCCGGTTCGAATCCGGTCGGGGGTACGCCAGAGCACGAAGCCGATGGGCAAAGCCCCGTCGGCCCTTGCTTTGTGTTGGGGTATGGTGTAATTGGCAGCACGAGTGATTCTGGTTCATTTAGTCTAGGTTCGAGTCCTGGTACCCCAGCCAGAAATTGGAAAGGCCCCGCGAGGGGCCTTTTTGCTTTTCCCGCGCGTTCCAGTGCCCTTCCCGCGCCCTTCCCGCGCCCTTCCCGTACGAACTCCGGACGAGGCCCCGCTCGCATCCGAGCGGGGCCTCGTCCGTGGGGGAGACGTTCGTGGGGGCGGGTGGGGGAGAGTGCGCCGCTCAGCTGCGGCGCAGGGCCTCGGTCAGCCGGTTCGCGGCCTCGATGATGGCCTGGGCGTGCAGCCGGCCCGGGTGGCGGGTCAGGCGCTCGATCGGGCCGGAGACGGAGACGGCGGCCACCACCCTGTTGGAGGGGCCGCGCACGGGCGCGGAGACGGACGCGACGCCCGGCTCCCGCTCGCCGATCGACTGGGCCCAGCCGCGCCGCCGTACGCCGCTGAGCGCGGTGGCGGTGAACCGGGCGCCCTGGAGGCCGCGGTGGAGCCGCTCGGGCTCCTCCCAGGCCAGCAGGACCTGGGCGGCCGAGCCGGCCTTCATCGGCAGGGTGCTGCCGACCGGGACGGTGTCCCGCAGGCCGGAGAGCCGCTCGGCGGCGGCTACGCAGATCCGCATCTCGCCCTGCCGGCGGTAGAGCTGTGCGCTCTCGCCGGTGACGTCGCGCAGGTGGGTCAGGACCGGGCCCGCGGTGGCGAGCAGCCGGTCCTCGCCCGCCGCGGCGGAGAGTTCGGACAGGCGGGGGCCGAGGATGAAGCGCCCCTGCATGTCCCTGGTGACCAGACGGTGGTGTTCGAGTGCGACGGCGAGTCTGTGGGCGGTGGGGCGCGCCAGACCGGTGGCGGCGACCAGCCCCGCCAGTGTGGCGGGGCCCGACTCCAGTGCGCTCAGCACCAGAGCGGCCTTGTCGAGAACGCCGACGCCGCTAGAGTTGTCCATGCGCTAAGACTGCAGTCTCAGTCCGCGAGACGCAAGTTCAATCTTCCGGGAAAAGCGCCACTCTGGATGCAGCAGCCCGGGAGACATCCAGGATGGGGCCTCGTCAGAGTGTCCGCATCGTGGACAGCGATCCGGCGTGCAGGTCGCGCGAACGCGCCCCGCGCGGGGCGGCTCACGCTATGACCCCGACGACAAGAGAAGGCCGGCAACGCGGCCGGCTGGAGGGAATCCGATGGGACGGACACTCGCTGAGAAGGTCTGGGACGACCACGTCGTACGGCGCGCGGAGGGCGAGCCCGACCTCCTCTACATCGACCTGCACCTGCTCCACGAGGTCACCAGCCCCCAGGCGTTCGACGGGCTGCGCCTGGCCGGCCGTCCGGTGCGCCGCACCGACCTGACCATCGCCACCGAGGACCACAACACCCCCACCCTCGACATCGACAAGCCGATCGCCGACCCGGTCTCCAGGCTCCAGTTGGAGACCCTGCGGCGCAACGCCGCCGAGTTCGGCGTGCGCATCCACTCCCTCGGCGACGTCGAGCAGGGCGTGGTGCACGTGGTCGGCCCGCAGCTGGGCCTGACCCAGCCCGGCATGACCGTGGTCTGCGGCGACTCCCACACCTCCACCCACGGCGCCTTCGGCGCACTGGCGTTCGGCATCGGCACCAGCCAGGTCGAGCACGTGCTGGCCACGCAGACCCTGCCGCTGGCGCCGTTCAGGACCATGGCGATCACCGTCGAGGGCGATCTGCCCGAGGGCGTCACCGCCAAGGACCTGATCCTCGCCGTCATCACGAAGATCGGCACCGGCGGCGGCCAGGGCTACGTCCTGGAGTACCGCGGCTCGGCGATCCGCAGCCTCTCCATGGAGGCCCGGATGACGGTCTGCAACATGTCCATCGAGGCGGGCGCCCGGGCCGGCATGATCGCCCCGGACGAGACCACCTTCGCCTACCTCCAGGGCCGCCCGCACGCCCCCGAGGGCGAGGACTGGGACGCCGCCGTCGCGTACTGGAAGACCCTCGCCACCGACGAGGACGCCGTCTTCGACCACGAGATCTTCATCGACGCGAGCGAGCTGACCCCCTTCGTCACCTGGGGCACCAACCCCGGCCAGGGCGCCCCGCTCGGCGCCGACGTCCCGAACCCCGAGGACTTCGCCGACCCGCAGGAGCGCCTGGCCGCCGAGAACGCCCTGGCGTACATGGGCCTGACGGCCGGGACCCCGCTGCGCGAGGTCTCCGTGGACGCGGTGTTCGTCGGCTCCTGCACCAACGGCCGGATCGAGGACCTCCGGGCCGCCGCCGCCGTCATCGAGGGCCGCAAGGTCGCCGAGGGCGTGCGGATGCTGGTCGTCCCCGGCTCCGTGCGCGTGGCGCTGCAGGCCGTGGAGGAGGGCCTGGACAAGGTGTTCACCGCCGCCGGGGCCGAATGGCGCCACGCGGGCTGCTCGATGTGCCTGGGCATGAACCCCGACCAGCTCGCCCCCGGCGAGCGCTGCGCCTCCACCTCGAACCGCAACTTCGAGGGCCGGCAGGGCAAGGGCGGCCGCACCCACCTGGTCTCCCCGCAGGTCGCCGCCGCGACGGCCGTCCTGGGGCGCCTCGCGGCCCCCGCGGACCTGACCGCCGACACCCTCTCTTCGAACCAGCACAGCGTGGAGGCCTGAGCCATGGAGAAGTTCACCACCCACACCGGCCGGGCCGTCCCGCTGCGCCGCAGCAACGTCGACACCGACCAGATCATCCCCGCCCACTGGCTCAAGAAGGTCACCCGATCCGGTTTCGAAGGCGGTCTGTTCGAAGCCTGGCGCAAGGACGAGTCGTTCATCCTCAACCGCCCCGAGCGGCAGGGCGCCACCGTCCTGGTCGCCGGCCCCGAGTTCGGCACCGGCTCCTCCCGGGAGCACGCCGTCTGGGCGCTGCAGAACTACGGCTTCCACGCGGTGATCTCCTCGCGCTTCGCCGACATCTTCCGGGGCAACTCCCTCAAGAACGGTCTGCTGACCGTCGTCCTGCCCCAGGAGACCGTGGAATCACTCTGGTCGCTCACCGAGAGTGACCCTTCGGCCGAGATCACCGTTGATCTGGAGAGCCGCGAAGTCCGGGCCGAAGGCGTCGTCGCGCCCTTCGAACTGGACGACAACCTCCGGTGGCGGCTGCTCAACGGCCTGGACGACATCGGCATCACACTGTCGAACGAGACCGACATCGCCGCGTTCGAGGCGCGCCGCCCGGCGTTCAAGCCCCGTACGCAGCACGCCGCCTGAGTTCCAGTCAGAACAAGCATTCTGACGATCCGCCGGATGGCCCGCGCTCCCCCTCGGGGGGGCCGGGCCATCCGGCGTTCCGGAGTACGAGTTAGCGCCCGCCCCTCCCCGGATTGCCCATTCGGCTTTGCGGAAGAGGGCCCCGCGCAAGTACAACTGCGGGTAGATGGCACAATCAGTACATGCACCGGCGCCATGAACCTCCGTACGCGGGCGGCGAACCCGCGTCCGAGGAGTCCATGGGCCGGCGATCCGAACGGCGAATTGACGATCGGCCGGACGCAACCTCCGCGCCAGCTGAGGGACCGGACGACCAGGAAGTCGCGGCGCTCCACGCGCTCGTGGCCGAGCGGTTGAAGCAAGCTCACGCCCGCGTGCATGCGCTGAACGTGTCTGCCGATGCAAAGACCGCTCTCACCCGTCAACTGCTGATCGTCTCCGAGACCGCCAAGCGCGATCTTCCGGAGGCGGCAAGGCGGTTGAGTCGCTTTGTACATGACCTCGACGAGGGGCACCCGCCGCTCGACTGAGGTCGCCGACGCGCAAATCCATTGCGACACTAGGGTGATTCGCGCGTTTGGTAATTGAAAGTCCGCAGATACATACCTAACGTGCGAAAAGAACGGATGGAATCATCCGGCGCCCGTTTCCGAAGGGGAAGACGTGAACAAGGCTCAGCTTGTCGAAGCGGTGGCCGAGCAGCTGGGCGGTCGCAAGGCTGCCGCAGAGGCCGTCGACGCAGTGCTCGACACCATGGTGCGTGCCGTCGTGGCGGGTGACCGGGTTTCGGTCACCGGGTTCGGCACCTTCGAGAAGGTGGAGCGCTCCGCGCGCTTCGCCCGCAACCCCCAGACCGGCGAGCGGGTCAAGGTCAAGAAGACCGCCGTCCCGCGCTTCCGTCCGGGCCAGGGCTTCAAGGACCTGGTCAGCGGCAGCAAGAAGCTGCCGAAGGAAGGCCCCTCGGTGAAGAAGGCCCCCAAGGGTTCCCTCACCCCGGGCAAGACCGGCGTCGCCGCCACCCCGGCCGCCAAGCGTGCCGCCACCAAGCGCGCCGCCGCCGCTGCCGCCGCCCCGGCCGCGACCAAGAAGGCCGCCGCGAAGAAGGCGACCACCACGGCCGCCGCCAAGAAGACCACGGCCACGGCGACCAAGAAGACGGCCGCCGCCGCGAAGAAGGCGACCACCACGGCCGCCGCCAAGAAGACCACGGCCACGGCGACCAAGAAGACGGCCGCCGCCGCCAAGAAGGCGACCACCACCGCCGCCGCCAAGAAGACCACGGCCACCGCCAAGAAGGCGACCGCCACGGCCAAGAAGACGGCTCCGGCGAAGAAGACCGCCACCCGCAAGACCACCGCGCGCAAGACCTCTGCGAAGTAAGTCCCGCGCGGCTGTCCTCGGACGGCCTTCGGCTCGAAGAGCCGCGGCGCCCCCTTCCGCGAAAAGCGGAGACCGGGCGTCGCGGCTCTTTCGATTTCCGGGCGCTTAGTCAGGATTACGCGGCGTACACATGCCCGGGGCAATTGCCGCGTTCCCGGCGCCGACGGCTCCGGAGAGCGAGAAAAGGGGTCAGCCCTCGGCGGGGTCGGGGAACGTCTGGAGCGTCAGGAAGACCACCCGGCGGTCCGGGCCCTCGCCCTCGGTGCGGATGCGCACCCGCTGGCCGGGGCGCAGCAGCCGCAGGCCGCCGGCGTCGAAGGCGGCGGCGTCGAAGGGCACCGGGGTCCCGTCGTCGAGCAGCACGGAGCCTGCCCGGGTGGCGGGGTCGAAGGTGAACGAGGTGGCCTGCATGCCAGCAGCATAGCGAGCGGGCTACGGGCGTCCGCTGGTCAGGAGCGCCGGAGGCGGGCGGGTGCAGGGGCGGGCGGGCGCCGCCCGGGGCCGTTCCCGTGCGGCCGGGCGCAGGAGAGCGAACGGGCACGCGTCCCTGCCCGCGCGGACGGTTCGGGGCGGGCGGACGGGGCACGCGGGCGTGCCCGGGGCGGCGGGTCAGCGGCCGGTCAGGGGCGGGGAAGCCGGGCGAAGAGGGGGCGGGTGTGGGGGCCGAGGCCGAGGGTGGCCGCCTCGCCGAGGTCGGCGCCCGTGTCGACGTCCCGGCGGACCGACTCCACGTCGGCCAAACGGAGTTCGAGCGCGCCGCCGGCCGTGTGCCGGGCCCGGGAGCCGTCCCCGAAGGCGGGGGAGAGCGGGTGCCCGGGGGTGCAGGCGAGCAGGGTGGTGCCGAGGCCGGGGGAGTCGGGCAGGAAGGCCCGGCCGTCGGGCGGCACCGCGCCCAGCACCCGGGCGAGTTCGGCCGGGCGCAGCGCCGGGAGGTCGGCCGAGAGGACGGCCAGCGGCGCGTGCGGGGCGAGCGCCCGGGCGGCCGCCGCGCCGTGCGAGAGCGCGGTGTTGAGGCCGCCGCCGGGCTCGTCCGCGACCACCGCCGCGCCGAGTTCGGCCAGCCGCGCACCGGCCTCGGCGTCCGTGGTGACGACCAGGACGCGGTCCACGCCCGGGGTCGCGAGCGCGGCGCCGACGGTGTCCAGGGCGAACGAGAGGGCCAGGCCCGCGCGGTGGGTCCCGGCGTACGGGGCGAGTCTGCTCTTGGCCGTCGACAGCGGCTTGAGCGGCAGCACCAACGACCATCCGGCGGTGGGTGCGACGGGCGCGACGTGCTCGCTGGGGCGTACGGTGTCCTGGGTCATCGGCGTCATTGTGACGCCGGGCCCGGAGCCCTCGCCAGGCCGTCCGAGCTGTGCGGACGTGCGTTTGATCACGCCCGCCACGCGGGTTGGCGCGGCCGCTCGACAGCCGGTGAGGGGGCGGGCGACACTGTTCCGCACCCGTGACGTGGGCACCGGCCGCGCCGGTGCACGGCGCCGGGAGGCTACGACCGCGGCACCCCACGTGCCGCATGTGATGAGAAGGAGCCTGGGGTGGCCCGCCGCTCGTACGCCAAGTTCGGCAACGCCGACTACGGCATCTGGTACCGCTTCGCGGCCGTGCTGGTGAAGCCGGTGACGACCGCCTTGGTGAAGCCCGACTGGCGCGGCTGGGAGAACCTTCCGAAGGAAGGCGGCTTCATCGCCGCGGTGAACCACAATTCGATCATCGACCCGGTGATCTACGCGCACTGGCAGTACAACAGCGGGCGTCCGCCGCGCATTCTCGCGAAGTCCTCGCTGTTCTCGATCCCGTTCATCGGATTCATGCTCCGCAAGACCGGACAGATCCCGGTGTTCCGCGAGTCCACCGACGCCGCGGCGGCCTTCCGGGCCGCGATCGAGGCCGTGGACGGCGGGCAGTGCGTGCAGTTCTACCCGGAGGGCACCCTCACCCGGGACCCCGACCTGTGGCCGATGACCGGCAAGAGCGGGGTCGCCCGGGTCGCGCTGATGACCGGCGCGCCCGTCATCCCCGTCGCGCACTGGGGCGCGCACGAGATCATCCCGCCGTACGGCCGTTCCGGCTTCGGCAAGGGCAAGTTCAACCTCTTCCCCCGGCACAGGGTCGTCGTCTCGGCCGGGCCCCCGGTGGACCTGAGCAGGTACCAGGGCCAGGAGCTCACCGCGCAGGTGCTGAACGACGCCACCGAGGACATCATGACGGCCATCACCGAGGTGCTCGCCGGGATCCGCGGCGAGGAGCCGCCCGCCGAGCGCTTCGACATGCGCAGGGCCGCCCGGCAGCGGGCCGCCGCCGCGCTCGCCGAACGACGCCGCGCCAAGGGCGGCAAGCCCGCCGGTACCGATGGGGAGGCCGCCCGATGACCCGCTGCGCCGTGATGGGGACCGGTTCCTGGGGCACCGCGTTCGCGATGGTGCTCGCCGACGCCGGCAGCGAGGTGGTGCTCTGGGCCCGCCGCCAGGAGCTGGCCGACGCCGTCAACACCACGCACGAGAACCCGGACTACCTGCCGGGCGTGAGGCTGCCCGACTCGGTGCGGGCGACCACCGACCCGGCCGAGGCGCTGGCCGGCGCCGACTTCGCCGTGCTGGTGGTGCCCTCGCAGACGCTGCGCGACAACCTGGCCGCCTGGGCGCCGCTGATCGAGCCGCAGACCGTGCTGGTGAGCCTGATGAAGGGCATCGAACTCGGCACCGCCAAGCGGATGAGCGAGGTGATCGACGAGGTCGCCAAGGTCGGCCCCGGGCGGGTCGCGGTGGTCAGCGGGCCCAACCTGGCCAAGGAGATCGCCAACCGGCAGCCCGCCGCCTCCGTCGTCGCCTGTGCGGACGAGGCGGTGGCCAAGCGGCTCCAGGCGGCCTGCCACACGCCGTACTTCCGCCCGTACACCAACACCGACGTGGTGGGCTGCGAGCTCGGCGGCGCCGTCAAGAACGTGATCGGCCTGGCGGTCGGCATGGCCGCGGGCATGGGGCTCGGCGACAACACCAAGGCGACGCTGATCACCCGGGGGCTGGCCGAGACCACCCGCCTCGGCGAGGTGCTGGGCGCGGACCCGCACACCTTCGCCGGGCTCGCCGGGATGGGCGACCTGGTGGCCACCTGCTCCTCGCCGCTGTCGCGCAACAACACCTTCGGGATGAACCTCGGCCGGGGCATGTCGCTGGCCGAGACCATCGCGGCCACCCGGCAGACGGCGGAGGGCGTCAAGTCCTGCGAGTCGGTGCTGGACCTCGCCCGGCGCAACGGCGTCGACATGCCGATCGTGGAGGCCGTGGTGGACGTGGTGCACAACGGGCGGCCCACCCAGGAGGCGCTGCGGGCGCTGATGTCGCGCTCGGCGAAGGCGGAGCGGCGCTGAACCGCCGCGGTGACGGGGACTTTCCGGAACGGCGATGACTTTCGTCAAACCCGTCGCACGGTAGTCTCAAACCCGATATGAGCATCGAACAGACCTCCCCGACCCCGTCCGCCCGCAAGCCGCGCGTCGCGCTGGTCTTCGGCGGGCGCAGCTCCGAGCACGGCGTTTCGGTGGTCACCGCCGGCAGTGTGCTCAAGGCGATCGACCGCGACACGTACGAGGTGCTCCCGATCGGGATCACCCCCGAGGGCCGCTGGGCGCTGGTCAGCGACGAGCCGGCCCGGATGGCCATCACCGAGGGCCGGATGCCGGACGTCCAGGGCGTCGCCGAGGCGGTGGACGGGCAGGTCGTGCTGCCGTCCGCGCCCGGCGACCGCGAGGTCGTCCTCAGCGAGCCGGGCAGCGCGCCCAAGGCGCTCGGCGAGGTCGACGTGGTGTTCCCGCTGCTGCACGGCCCCTGGGGCGAGGACGGCACCCTCCAGGGCCTGTTGGAGCTCTCCGGCGTTCCGTACGTCGGCAACGGCGTGCTGGCCAGTGCGGCCGGCATGGACAAGGAGTTCGCCAAGCGCATCCTGGCCTCGCACGGCCTGGGCGTCGGCCACTACACGATCGTGCGCCCGCGCGACTGGGAGACCGAGGCGGGCCGCGCGTCGGTGCGCGAGCGGGCCGCCGCGCTGGGGCTGCCGCTGTTCGTCAAGCCCTGTCGGGCCGGGTCCAGCATCGGCATCACCAAGGTCAAGGACCTGGCCGACCTGGACGCCGCGATCGAGGAGGCCCGCCGGCACGACCCGAAGCTGATCATCGAGGCCGGGGTGTCCGGGCGCGAGATCGAGTGCGGGGTGCTGGAGTTCGAGGACGGCCCGCGGGCGAGCGTGCCGGCCGAGGTGCTGGTCGGCGAGGGCTTCGACTTCTACGACTTCGAGGCCAAGTACATCGACTCCTCCGAGGTGAGGATCCCGGCGGCGCTGACCGCCGAGGAGACCGCCGAGATCCAGCGGCAGGCGGTGGCCGCGTTCGAGGCCTTCGGCTGCGAGGGCCTGGCCCGGGTGGACTTCTTCCTGCTGGAGGACGGCTCCTGGATGATCAACGAGATCAACACCATGCCCGGCTTCACCCCGATCTCGGCGTACCCGAAGATGTGGGAGGCCAGCGGGGTCTCGTACCCGGAGCTGATCGACCGGCTGCTCGGGACGGCGCTGCGGCGCTCGACGGGGCTGCGCTAGCCGTACGGACGTGGAAGGGGGCGGGCCCTCGGGCCCGCCCCCTTCCGTACGTAGGCCCGGCCGGCCGTGTCAGCCGGGGATGTTGGCCTTGACCAGCGGGGTGAGCGCCGCGGCCGGGTCCAGCGGGCTGCTGTAGACGCCGGGCGGGGAGATCACCTCGACGTAGGCGCGGCGCATGGTCGCGACCAGGCGGTAGCTGCCGTCCGACCGCTTCTGCGACCACCAGGTGAGGTCGTCGACGGTGGGCGAGAGGTCCGCGGCGTGCGGGCCGTTCAGCTCCTCCGGGCGCTCGATGCCGCAGCGCACGACCGTCCGGGGCGAGCTGCCCCAGGCGGCCACGTACGGCGAGGCGGGCGAGGTCTCCACCCGCGGGTGCCCGAGCAGCTCCTGCGGGAGCGCGGCGGCCAGCGCCTTGCAGTACCCGGCCGCCCGGTCGGCGGGGTGCGGCACGTCGACCTCGGCGGCCGAGGAGCTCCAACTGCCGATCAGCACCACGGTCGTGCAGGTCAGCGCGACCGGCAGCGCCAGCCAGCGCACCGGCGCGGGAAGAGCGGTCAGTGCCTTGGGGATGCGGAGTTCTCGGGCCACCCGCCGATGGTAGCCGGGCCCTACAGGTGCACCACCGGACAGGTGAGGGTGCGGGTGATGCCCTCCACCTTCTGGACGGTGGCGACGACCATGCGGCCCAGGTCGTCGACGGTGTCGGCCTCGGCCTTGACGATCACGTCGTAGGGGCCGGTGACGTCCTCGGCGGTGATGATGCCGGGGATCTTTCCGATCGTCTCGGCCACGGCGGTGGCCTTGCCGACCTCGGTCTGGATCAGGATGTATGCCTGTACCACGGGTGCCTCCCGGCGGCCGGTTGCGGGAATCGACGCGGTGTACGCCCGGCTGGCATCGGGGTGGGAACGGGCTCACCGGCAGTCCGATCACCACGCTACCCCGCGGCGGGCGCGGGAGGGGAGACCTCGGGGTCCGTCTTCGCGGCGCACCGCGGGCCCGGGAAGGGCGTACGCTGCGCGCGGGGGAGCGCGACGGGGGCCGGAGCAGTGTCAGTGAGAAAACGCGTGACGAGAACGCGAGAGGACGGCAGATGCAGGGGACCGTGGGCGAGCTGGGCGAGTTCGGGCTCATCAGGGAGCTGACCGCCCGGGTACCGCTCACCGACGTGGTCGACCTCGGCCCGGGTGACGACGCCGCGGTGGTGAAGGCCCCGGACGGCCGGGTGGTGGCCACCACCGACGTCCTGATCGAGAACCGGCACTTCCGCCGGGACTGGTCCACCGCCTACGACGTGGGCCGCAAGGCCGCCGCGCAGAACCTCGCCGACGTGGCCGCGATGGGCGCGGTGCCGACCGCGATCCTGCTCGGCCTCGTCGCCCCCGCCGACCTGCCGACCACCTGGGCCACCGAACTGATGGACGGGCTGCGCGACGAGTGCCAGGTCGCCGGGGCGACGGTGGTCGGCGGCGACGTGGTGCGCGGCGACACCGTCACGCTGGCCATCACGGCGCTCGGGGACCTCCAGGGGCGCGCGGCCGTGACGCGCTCCGGCGCGCAGGTCGGCGACGTGATCGCGGTGTGCGGCTGGCTCGGCTGGTCCGCGGCCGGACTCACCGTGCTGCAGCGCGGGTTCCGCTCGCCGCGCGCCTTCGTCGAGGCGCACCGCCGGCCCGAGCCGCCGTACCACGCGGGCCCGGCCGGGGCCGAGTTGGGCGCGACCTCGATGATCGACGTGAGCGACGGGCTGGTCGCCGACCTCGGCCACGTGGCCAGGGCCAGCGCGGTGGACATCGACCTCAGGGCCGCCGACTTCGACGTCCCGGCGCAGATGGCCGACATCGGGCAGGCGGTCGGGGTGGACCCGCTGGTGTGGGTGCTCTCCGGCGGGGAGGACCACGCGATCGTGGCGACCTTCCCGCGCGGGGTCCAACTCCCGTCCCGCTGGCGGGTGGTGGGCGAGGTGACCGGCCGTCCGACCGGTTCGCGCAGCGGCCGGGTGACGGTGGACGGCGCGCCCTGGGACCGCGTCGGCGGCTGGGACCACTTCGCGGAGTGACGCGCACCGCGCTGGCGGCGCGTGACGCCCCGCGCGTGCACGGGACGGGCTTCGGGGGCACGGTTTGCGTAGGCTTGCGCCATCCGAGCCCGCCCGCCGTCCGGCGCGGGTGGTCCGAACCCCTGCGAGCGGAGCTCACCAGACATGCGCATCGGTGTCCTGACCAGCGGCGGCGACTGCCCCGGCCTCAACGCCGTCATCCGGTCGGTGGTGCACCGGGGGACGGACGTCCACGGCGACGAGATCGTCGGCATCGAGGACGGCTTCCTCGGCCTGATCGAGGGCCGCACCCGGCCCGTCTCGCACGACGACGTCACCGGCCTGCTCACCCTCGGCGGCACCATTCTCGGCTCGGCCCGGGTGCAGCGCGACCGGATCGCCTGGGCGGTGGAGAACGCGAAGACCCTCGCCCGGGAGATCGGCATCGACGCGCTGATCGCCATCGGCGGGGAGGGCACGCTGACGGCCGCCAAGCTGTTCAGCGACGCCGGACTGCCCGTGGTCGGGGTGCCCAAGACCATCGACAACGACATCGACGCCACCGACGTCACCTTCGGCTTCGACACCGCGGTGCACGTCGCCACCGAGGCGATCGACCGGCTCAAGACCACCGCCGAGTCCCACCAGCGCGTCATGGTCGTGGAGTTGATGGGCCGTCACACCGGCTGGATCACCCTCACCGCGGGCATGGCCGGCGGCGCGCACGGCATCCTCATCCCCGAGAAGCCCTTCGACATCGAGGCGGTGGCCCGGATAATCGAGGACCGCTTCGCGCGCGGCAAGAAGTTCGCCATCATCGCCGTCGCCGAGGGCGCCTCCCCGGTGCCCGGCACCATGCGCTTCGACCACGGCGAGGTCGACCAGTACGGGCACCGCACCTTCGGCGGGATCGGCAACCGGCTCGCCCACGAGCTGGAGAACCTGCTCGGCAAGGAGGCCCGGCCGGTCATCCTCGGCCACGTCCAGCGCGGCGGCACCCCCACCGCCCGGGACCGGGTGCTCGCCACCCGCTTCGGCTGGCACGCCGTGGAGGCCGTCCACCAGGGCGCGTTCGGGCACTTCACCGCGCTGCGGCGGGGCGCCGTCGAGCTGCTGCCGATCGGCGCCGCCGTGACCAGGCTCAAGACCGTCCCCGAGGACCGCTGGGCGGAGTCCGAGGCCGTCCTGTAGCGCCGGTAGGTTGGGGCGCATGACTGCTGCTCCCCCTCGCGTGCTGACCGTCGCCGGCTCCGACTCCGGCGGCGGCGCCGGCATCCAGGCCGACCTCAAGGCGATGCTCGCCCTCGGCGTCCACGGCATGAGCGTGATCACCGCCGTCACCGCGCAGAACTCGCTCGGCGTCCAGGGCTACTGGGAACTGCCGGCCGAAGCCGTCCGGGCGCAGTTCCGCAGCGTGGTGGACGACATCGGGGTGCAGGCCGTGAAGACCGGCATGCTCGCCTCGATCGAACTCGTCGAGACGGTCTCGGAGCTGCTCACCGGGCTGGACGCCCCGGTCGTGGTCGACCCCGTCGGCGTCTCCAAGCACGGCGACGCGCTGCTGGCCGCCGAGGCGGTGGCCACCGTACGGGAGAGGCTGCTGCCGGTCGCCACCCTGGCCACGCCCAACCTGCACGAGGTGACGCAACTCACCGGGCGCACCGTCGAGGGCGAGGGGCAGATGCTGGACGCCGCCAAGGCGCTGCTGGACCTCGGGCCGCGCTGGGTGCTGGTCAAGGGCGGGCACCTGGAGGGCGAGGCCGCCGACCTGCTGTACGGCGGCCCGGGGGAGGAGCACTGGTACCGGGCGCCGCGCTACGACAACCGGCACACCCACGGCACCGGCTGCACCCTGGCCTCCTCGATCGCGGCCGGGCTGGCCAAGGGCGAGACGCTGCCCGAGGCCGTCGGCTCGGCCAAGGAGTACATCACCGGGGCGATCGCCGGGGGCTTCGCGCTGGGCGCCGGGATCGGGCCGGTGGACCACGCCTGGCGCTGGCGCTGAGGGCAGCCGGGACCTGCCGGAAAACCGATGGCGGGCGGGCACCCCTGAGGATGCCCGCCCGCCATCGGTCACGGTCGGTCGGCGTCGCCGGAAACAGTGAAGCCGGCCCATCCGAGGATGAACCGGCTCACTGGAGGACCGGCATGCCGGTCTGCGCGTCAGCGCGAGACCTTACCGGCCTTGATGCACGAGGTGCAGACGTTGAGCCGCTTCGGCGTGCGCCCAATCACAGCGCGCACCGTCTGAATGTTGGGGTTCCAACGACGGGGGGTGCGGCGGTGAGAGTGGGAGATGCTGTTGCCGAAGCCCGGCCCCTTGCCGCAGACGTCGCAGTTGGCAGCCACAGGAGTCACTCCAAGACTTCAGATCAGATACTTACGAAAACCCCGTTTACCCACCGGAGCACTCGCGTGAACCAGACCGGACAAGGGGGTGAGCCTGGACGGTTCCAGGCAACCGGAAGAGCATACAACGCTTGCTTCCGTCCCACGAAACTACCACGACCGGCCGAGTGATCGCCCCGGTCGCCGGTCGGGACGGCCCTCTCCGGGCCCCGATAACCTGCCGGTACCACCCCTCGCCGCCGTTCCTGTTGGTGCCGTCGCCCCGCAGGCCCCCGCGGCGTCCCACCCGGAGGAGAGACTCGGTGCTGCACACGCTCGACGCCCCGGCCGTGCGCACCTGGTGCCAGCTCGCCCTGCGCGCGCTCGGCCAGGCGCGCGAGGAGATCGACGCGCTCAACGTCTATCCCGTCCCGGACGGCGACACCGGCACCAACCTCTACCTGACCGTCGAGTCCGCCGCCGCCGAGGTGGAGAGCCGCTTCGCCGACCCCGCCGCCGGCCCGGCCCCCGGGCTGGCCGACGCCGCCCGGGCGATGGCCCGCGGCGCGCTCATCGGCGCCCGGGGCAACTCCGGGGTGATCCTCGCCCAGTGGCTGCGCGGCACCGCCGAGACGCTCGCCGAGGGCGGCGGCGCCGAGCAGCTGCGCGCCGCGCTGCAGCGGGCCGCCGACTCCGCGTACCAGGCCGTCGCGGAGCCCGTCGAGGGCACCCTGCTGACCGTCGCCCGGGTCGCCGCCCGCGAGGCCGTACGGGCCGGGGACGGGCTGTCGCAGGTCGCCGACACCGCCTACCGGGCCGCCCGGGACGCGCTGCGGCACACCCCCGAGCAACTGGCCGTCCTCGCCGAGAACGGGGTCGTGGACGCCGGCGGGCGCGGCCTGGTCGCCGTCCTCGGCGCGCTCGCGGACGCCGTCGCCGGGCATCAGCCGATGGGGCCGGTCGCCCTGCGCGGGGGTGTCCGGGCCGTGGAGGGCTGCGAGCGGCACACCCGGCCGCCCGGCCCCGGCCACCCCGCCTTCGAGGTCATCTACCTGCTGGACGCCCCCGACGACGCCCTGCCCGCGCTGCGGGAGCGGCTCGGGGAGCTCGGCGACTCCCTGGTGATCGGCGGCGGGGACGGCCTCTGGAACGTCCACGTCCACGTGGACGACGCGGGCGCCGCCGTGGAGGCCGGCGTCGGCGCCGGGCGGCCGCACCAGATCCGGATCACCCACTTCGCCGAGGCCGCCGCCAGGGCCGGCGCCGCCGGGGCCGAGCCGGGCGAGCGCGAGGAGCGGGCCCGCGCGGTGCTCTCCGTCGTCTCCGGCGAGGGCCTGGCCGAACTGTGCGAGCAGGCCGGCGCCGTCGTCCTGCACGCCGACCCGGACCGCGCCCCGGCCAGCGCCGAGCTCGCCGACGCCGTACGCCGCTCGGCCGCCCGCGAGGTCGTGCTGCTGCTCAACGACCCCGAGCTGCGCGCCGCCGCCGGGGCCGCCGCCGACCAGCTGCGCGAGGAGGGCGTGCGCATCGCCGTCCTGCCCACCCGCTCGCCCGTGCAGGGGCTCGCCGCGCTCGCCGTGCACGAGGGCGGGCGGCGCTTCGACGAGGACGTCGTCGCCATGACCTCCGCCGCCGGGGCCACCCGCTACGCCGAACTGGCCGTCGCCGAGGGGGAGTCCTGGACGATGGCCGGGGTCTGCCAGGCGGGGGACGTGCTCGGGCTGATCGACGGGGACGTCGCGGTGATCGGCGCAGGGCTGCCGGAGGTCGGCGAGAGCGTGCTGGACCGGATGCTCGGTGCGGGCGGCGAACTCGTCACCCTCGTCCTCGGCGAGGGCGCCGACCGGTCGCTCGCCGACCGGCTCGTCGCCCACGTCCGCCAGCAGCGGCCGGAGGTGGACGCGGTGGTCTTCCACGGCGGGCAGGAGTCGGCGCCGCTGCTCATCGGGGTGGAGTAGGCCGCCCCGAGCCGAAGGGGCGCGCCGGTGTCGAAAGGGAGAAGCGAGGGAGCGAGGGAGCGACGGAGGAGCGAGGGAGCGCCGACCGTCGGCACCGGGTCAGGAGCGCCCCGGAGGCGAGCGGGCGAGTAGCAGCCTTCGCTTGTCGGTGCCGTGGTGTAAACAGGGGCGTTGATGGGCGCTCTCGATGAACCACTGACCAAGCTCGTCGGCGACCGCACCGCGAAGGTGCTCGCCGACAGCCTCAAGCTGCGCACGGTCGGGGACCTGCTGCACCACTACCCGCGCCGCTACGTCGAGCGCGGCCAGCTCACCAGCCTGGACGAGCTGGAGATCGACGAGCACGTCACGGTGCTGGCCCGGATCGAGAAGGTCACCCTGATCCCCTTCCGGGGCCGCAAGGGGGACCGCCTGGAGGTCGTCGTCACCGACGGCCGCAGCCGGCTCTCGCTGGTCTTCTTCAACCAGGGCTGGCGGCAGAAGGACCTCAAGGCCGGCGCCCAGGGCCTGTTCGCGGGCAAGGTCGGCGTCTTCAACCGCACCCGGCAGCTGGTCTCGCCCGACTACCAGCTCCTCGACGAGGACGCCGGGTCGGAGGCCGCCAAGCAGTTCGCCGGCCGGCTCATCCCGGTGTACGGCGCCAGCGCCCAGATGCCCAGCTGGAAGATCTCGCTCTGCGTCGACATGGCCCTGGACTCGCTGGAGAAGACCGGCTGGGAGGGCGTCGGCGAACCGCTGCCCGCGGACCTGCGCGAGCGCCACGAGCTGATCCCGCTGCCCGAGGCGCTGGAGCTGATCCACCGCCCCCGCGGCCAGGCCGACCGGGAGCGCGCCCAGAGCCGGCTGCGCTGGGACGAGGCGTTCGTCCTCCAGGTCGCCCTGGCCCAGCGCCGGGCCGCCGACTCCGCCCTGCCCGCCAAGCCCCGCAAGGCCCGCGAGGGCGGCCTGCTGGACGCCTTCGACGCCCGGCTGCCCTTCACCCTCACCGAGGGCCAGGAGAAGGTGTCCGCCGAGATCGCCGCCGACCTCGCCACCGAACACCCCATGCACCGCCTCCTCCAGGGCGAGGTCGGCTCCGGCAAGACCCTGGTGGCGCTGCGGGCCATGCTCGCCGTGGTGGACGCGGGCGGGCAGGCCGTGCTGCTCGCGCCCACCGAGGTGCTGGCGCAGCAGCACCACCGCTCGATCGTCGAGATGATGGGCGACCTCGCCGAGGGCGGGCTGCTCGGCGGCTCCGACCTCGGCACCCGGGTCGTGCTGCTCACCGGTTCGATGGGCACCGCGGCCCGCCGCCAGGCCATGCTGGACATGGTCTGCGGGGACGCTGGGATCGCGATCGGCACCCATGCCCTGATCGAGGACAAGGTGCGGTTCCAGGACCTCGGCCTGGTCGTGGTCGACGAGCAGCACCGCTTCGGCGTCGAGCAGCGGGACGCGCTGCGCGCCAAGGGCGAGCAGCCGCCGCACCTGCTGGTCATGACGGCCACCCCGATCCCGCGCACCGTCGCGATGACGGTCTTCGGGGATCTGGAGACCTCCGTCCTCGACCAGCTGCCGGCCGGCCGCTCGCCGATCTCCACCCACGTCGTCCCCGCGCAGGAGAAGCCCAACTTCCTCGTCCGCGCCTGGGAGCGGGTGCGCGAGGAGGTCGGCAAGGGCCACCAGGCGTACGTGGTCTGCCCCCGCATCGGGGACGAGGAACCCGCCGCGGACGGCCCGAAGAAGAAGCGCAAGGCCCCCGAGGACGCCTTCGAGGAGGTCGCCGACGCGGGCGCCGCCAGCGACGAACGCAGGCCCCCGCTCTCGGTGGTGGAGACGGCCGAGATGCTGACCAAGGGCCCGCTGAGCGGCCTGCGGGTGGAGATCCTGCACGGCAGGCTCGCCCCCGAGGCCAAGGACGAGGTCATGCGCCGCTTCTCCGCCGGGGAGGTGGACGTGCTGGTCGCCACCACCGTCATCGAGGTCGGCGTCAACGTCCCCAACTCCACCGCGATGGTCATCATGGACGCCGACCGCTTCGGCGTCTCCCAACTCCACCAGCTGCGCGGCCGGGTGGGCCGCGGCAGCGCCCCCGGGCTGTGCCTGCTGGTGAGCGACATGCCCGCCGCCAGCGCCGCCCGGGCCCGGCTGGACGCGGTGGCGGGGACGCTGGACGGCTTCGAGCTGTCCCGGATCGACCTCGAACAGCGCCGCGAGGGCGACGTGCTGGGCCAGGCGCAGTCCGGCGTGAAGTCCTCGCTCAAGGTGCTCTCCGTCCTGGAGGACGAGGAGGTCATCCTCACCGCCCGCACGGAGGCCACCCGGCTCGTCGCCGAGGACGCGGAACTCGCCGCCCACCCGGACCTGCGCACCGCGCTGGCCGCCCTGCTCGACGAGGACCGCGCCGCCTACATGGAGAAGGGCTGAGCGGCCGTCCGGCCAGGGCCGATTGTCAGACCCCCGGGAGAGAATGAAGGTGTTCAGGGCGCACCCTCAAGGTGCGTACCGGGCACGACACTTGGGGGTCCTGCCATGGCATTCCGTCATCTCAACGAGCTCCCGCTCGGCGACAAGGTCTTCCGGATCGAACTGGCCAGCGACGACGACCGCGAGGTCACCCTCACCCTGACCGGCTGGCGCGAGGGCGAGGCCGCGTCCCCGCTCGCCTCGGGCCGGCTGCGCCTGCCGGTCGAGGACGTCGCCTCGCTGCGCATCGCGCTCAACCGCGCGCTGCGGGCGCTGGCGATCGTCGCCGACGTCTCCGAGCCCATCCCCGACCGCGACGTGCTGCGCGAGCTGTACCCCGGCCACGGCGCCCCCTGGGTGCCGCAGCACGAGGAGGAGCTGGTCCGGCGCTTCCACGAGGGCGACACCGTCGCCCGGATCGCCGCCCGCTTCGGCCGTACGCCCGACTCCGTCCGCACCAAGCTGCGCGAGCTCGGCCACGACCCGCGCCGCCCCGAGTTCTGCCCGCCCGACGGCTGCCTGTCCTGGTCCCGCTACGCCTCGCCGGCCCTGCTCGGCGGCGCCTCGATCCCCGTGCAGCCGGCGGGCTCCGAGGCGAGCTGACGACCTGAACGCGCGCCCGTGGCCCCGCCGGTCCGTCCGGCGGGGCCACGGGCGTCCGGCGTGGGCGCGGGGCGGTGATCGGGATAGCGTGGTCCGGCAGCGACGAAAGGACCCTTCCCCACCATGACCCGCGTGATCGCCGGGGCGGCCGGTGGCCGCCGGCTGGCCGTACCGCCCGGCCGAGGCACCCGCCCGACCTCCGACAAGGCCCGCGAGGCGATGTTCTCCACCCTGGAGGCGCTGCGCGGCACCCTGCACGGGGCCCGGATGCTGGACCTGTTCGGCGGATCGGGCGCGGTCGGCCTGGAGGCGCTCTCGCGCGGCGCCGAGCACGTGCTGCTGGTCGAGGCGGACGCCCAGGCGGCCCGGGTGATCCGGGAGAACGTCCGGGAGATCGGCCTGCCGGGCGCGCTGGTGAAGGCCGCCAGGGCGGAGAAGGTGATCGCCGGGCCGGCCCCGGAGGCGCCGTACGACCTGGTGTTCCTCGACCCGCCGTACGCGGTGACGGACGGGGAGCTGCGGGAGATGTTGACCACACTGTCGGCCGGGGGCTGGCTCGCCGAGGACGCACTCGTCACCGTGGAGCGCAGCACCCGGGGCGGAGAGTTCGGCTGGCCCGAGGGGTTCGAGGGGCTGCGCTCCCGCCGCTACGGCGAGGGCACGCTCTGGTACGGTCGCGCCGCCGCCGCGGCCGGCGATCAGGAGTAGCGGGCAGCGGCCCGCACCAGCCGTCACCCCACGAGGGAGCACACACGCCATGCGCCGAACCGTCTGCCCCGGTTCGTTCGACCCGATCCACAACGGCCACCTGGACATCATCGAGCGCGCCTCGAAGCTGTACGACGTGGTGCACGTGGCGGTCCTGGTCAACCGGACCAAGCAGGGCATGTTCACCATCGAGGAGCGGATCTCCCTGATCGAGGAGGTCACCGCGGAGTTCGGCAACGTGGTGGTCGAGTCGCACCAGGGCCTGCTGGTGGACTTCTGCCGGGAGCGCGGCATCCCGGCGATCGTCAAGGGGCTGCGGGCGGTCAGCGACTTCGACTACGAGCTGCAGATGGCGCACATGAACAACGGCCTGACCGGCGTGGAGACGCTGTTCCTGCCGACCTCGACGAGCTACAGCTTCCTCTCCTCGACGCTGGTCAAGGAGGTCGCCTCGTACGGCGGGGACGTCTCCCACCTGCTGCCCGAGCTGGTGCACCGCCGCCTGGTGGACCGGATCGCGGAGCGCCGGGCCCAGCAGTAGGGGTTCCGTGGGGATCGCCCGGATCCTGCCGGTTCGTCACGGGTTGTCCCGCGCCCACCGGATGGGCCGGGCCCGGGAGGTGTGACCTCGCCGCGCGCTGGCCGTACAGTCTGTACTCCTGCCCCGTGGTGAGGCTCACCGCAGGGCCTGCCTCCGCCGGAGAAGTCGGCGGCACACGGAAAGACGAAGACCCGTGGACGTGCAGAACAAGGTCGACGAGATCGTGGCGGCGGTCGAGAACGCCCGCTCGATGCCCATGTCGGCCTCCTGCGTGGTGAACCGGGCCGAGCTGATCGGCCTGCTCAACGACCTGAGGGCGGCGCTGCCCGCCGAACTCGCCCAGGCACAGTCGGTGATGGCCGACCACGAGCAGGTGGTGGCCGGCGCCCAGGCCGAGGCGGAGCTGATCATCCGGGGTGCGCACGCCGAGCGCGGCTCGCTGATCTCGGACACCGAGGTGGTGCGGCGGGCCCAGTCCGAGTCCGACCGGATCCTCGCGGAGGCCCGCGCCGAGGTGGAGACCAAGCGCGCCGAGGCCGACGACTACGTGGACAGCAAGCTGGCCAACTTCGAGGTCGTGCTGACCAAGACGCTCGGCGCGGTCGGCCGCGGCCGGACCAAGCTGCGCGGCGACTCCAGCGTCTTCGAGACCGAGCACGAGGGCGAGACGGACGGCGAGGAGTTCCAGCCGCAGCGGATCAGCCCGAGCCCCGAGGTCGACGAGTACGTCGACGTGAAGCTCGCGACCCTGGAGAACGTCCTCAGCGCGACCCTGGAGGCGGTCGGCAAGGGCCGCGACAAGCTGCTCGGCAAGAAGCCGATCGACGAGCTGGGCGCCTACCTGGCCGCCGCCGACGAGGCGCAGCAGGCCAAGGAGCGCGCCGAGGCCGTGGCCGCCGGCTTCGCGGAGGACGCGGACGGCGCCGACATCGCCTGGTACCGCGAGGACGTCCCGCAGCAGCAGACCTGGCCGGAGCAGACCCCGGCCGCGGCCGGCTGGCAGACCCCCGGCACCGACCAGTACGCGGCCACCGCCCAGCAGGGCCAGTACGCCGAGGTGTACGGCGGGGGCTACGACCCGGCCGCCGCCCAGGGTGACCCGTACCACACCCAGTGGGGCCAGCAGCAGGGCGGCTACCCGCAGCAGCAGCCCGACTACCAGGGCCAGCAGCAGCACGACGGCTACGCGTACCCCCAGCAGCAGCAACAACAGCAACAGCAGCAGCCCGGCTACGGCGCCCAGCCGTACGACGGCTACGCGTACCCGCAGCAGCCCCAGCAACCCCCGCAGCAGCCCGCCCTGCCGCCGGCGCTGCCGCACCAGCAGCAGCAGGGGCTGGACGAGACCAGCTTCTTCGACACCAGCATGATCGACATGACCAGGCTCCGGGAGCTGGGCGGCCGCTGACCGGCCCGGGTGCGAGGCCCCCGCCAGGGCCGGAGTTGGGCCTGGCGGGAGACTCGGGTAGTCTGACCACTCCGGCATCCCCATGTCCGGCTGTCGGCTTGCCCGCGCGGCGCCGAGCTGAACGGGGACGCTCTCGATCGAATCCATGGAAGTCAGGACACCTTGAACCGCCTCGACCACCGCGACCCCCTCGTGTTCGACACGCACGAGCTCGGGCGTCGTCCGGGTGCCATGCGGAAGGTGAACCGGACCCTGAAGGCCCCCGAGGGCCTCGGGATCATCGACGTGATCGCGGTCCCCGAGGGGAGCCCGATCGAGCTGGAGCTCCGCCTGGAGTCCGTGGTCGAGGGCGTGCTGGTGACCGGCACCGCCGAGGCCGAGGTCGAGGGCGAGTGCGTGCGCTGCCTGGAGCCCGTCGAGTTCGACATCGACGTCGACTTCCAGGAGCTGTACTACTACCCGGAGTCCGAGGAGCGCCTCGCGCGGACCCCCGGTGCCGAGGACCTCGACGAGGACTCGGAAGATGAGACTTACCGCCTGGAGGGCGACCTGTTCGACCTCCAGCCGGTGCTGCGTGACGCGGTGGTGCTCGCACTTCCGCTGCAGCCGGTGTGCCAGGACGACTGCCTGGGCCTGTGCTCCGAGTGCGGAGCGCGCCTGAGCGACGACCCGACGCACCACCACGATGCCGCCGACCCCCGGTGGGCGGCTCTGCAGGGACTCTCCGCCGCCCCTGGCGACGAGGGTGACGGGATCAAGACCAGCGACACCCGTGAGGGTCTCGCCGAGAACCAGGAGAAGTAGCCGTGGCTGTTCCGAAGCGGAAGATGTCGCGCAGCAACACGCGCCACCGTCGGTCCAACTGGAAGGCCGTCGTTCCGGCCCTCGTGGCGTGCGACCGCTGCCACGAGCCGAAGCTGGGCCACATCGCGTGCCCGAGCTGCGGCACGTACAACCGTCGCCAGGTCCTCTCGGTCTGATCGGCGGGGTGTACGGATCGATGTCGGACGGTGACTCCACCCGCAAGGCGGCCGCTGCCCCGAAGGGTACTTCGGGCAACGGGAAGGCCGGCGGACCGGCTTCGACCGAATACGACGTCCTGGAAGGGCGCCTCGGGTACACGCTCGAGCGCGCCCTTCTGGTGCGTGCCCTGACCCACCGCTCGTACGCGTACGAGAACGGCGGGCTGCCCACCAACGAGCGCCTCGAGTTCCTCGGGGACTCGGTGCTGGGCCTGGTGGTGACCGACACCCTCTACCGCGTCCACCCGGACGTCCCGGAGGGCACGCTCGCCAAGCTGCGCGCCGCGGTGGTCAACTCCCGCGCGCTCGCGGACGTCGGCCGGGGCCTGGAACTCGGCACGTTCATCCGGCTCGGCAAGGGCGAGGAGGGCACCGGCGGCCGCGACAAGTCGTCGATCCTCGCGGACACCGTCGAGGCCGTGATCGGCGCGATCTACCTCGACCAGGGCCTGGACGCGGCGACGGAGTTCGTCCACCGCCTGTTCGACCCGCTGATCGAGGAGTCCTCCCGGCTGGGCGCCGGTCTCGACTGGAAGACCAGCCTCCAGGAGCTCACCGCCTCGGTGGGCATCGGCGTGCCCGAGTACGTGGTCATGGAGTCCGGTCCGGACCACGAGAAGACCTTCACCGCGGCGGCCCGGGTGGCCGGCGAGGACTTCGGCAGCGGCGTCGGCCGCTCGAAGAAGGAGGCCGAGCAGAAGGCCGCCGAGAGCGCCTGGCGCGCGATCAAGGAGAAGTACGCCGACCGGCTCCCCGCCGGGGCCTGATCTCCGAACTCCCGCGCCCCCGCAGTACCCTGGCCTCCTGCCGATCCGTCTTCCGCAGGAGGCCTGTTCACGTGCCCGAACTCCCCGAGGTCGAGGTCGTCCGCCGCGGTCTGGCGAACTGGGTCGCCGGGCGGACAGTCGCCGACGTCCAGGTGCTGCACCCGCGCGCCGTGCGCCGACAGCCCGCCGGCGCCGAGGACTTCGCGGCCCGGCTCACCGGCACCGTCCTCGGCACCGCGCAGCGGCGCGGCAAGTACCTCTGGGTGCCGCTGGCCGGCGCGGGGGAGGGGTTCTCGCTGATCGGCCACCTCGGGATGAGCGGCCAACTCCTCGTCCAGGACGCCACGGTGCCCGACGAGACGCACCTGCGCGTCCGGCTGCGCTTCGAGGACGGCGGGCGGGAGCTGCGCTTCGTCGACCAGCGGACCTTCGGCGGCCTCGCGGTCGAGGAGGCCGAGGACGGGGACCCGGAGGGCACGCCCGTCTCCATCGCGCACATCGCCCGCGACCCCCTGGACCCGCGCTTCGACGACGAGGCCTTCGCGGCCGCGCTGCGGGCCAAGCGCACCACCGTCAAGCGGGCGCTGCTCGACCAGACGCTGATCAGCGGCGTCGGCAACATCTACGCGGACGAGGCGCTGTGGCGCGCCAGGCTGCACTACGACCGCCCGACCGCCACCCTCACCCGCCCCCAGGCCACGCTGCTGCTCGGCCACGCGCGCGAGGTGATGACGGCGGCCCTGGCGGTGGGCGGCACCAGCTTCGACAGCCTGTACGTGAACGTCAACGGCGAGAGCGGCTACTTCTCCCGGGACCTGGACGCCTACGGCCGCGAGCACGAGCCCTGCCGCCGCTGCGGCACCCCCATCCGGCGGGCGTCCTGGATGAACCGCTCCAGCTACTTCTGCCCGCGCTGTCAGAGGGTGCCGCGCAACAAGGCTTAGTGCTTGGCGAGTTCGGCGGGCTGATCGGCGGCGTCGCCGGGGGCGCCGTGGGTGTCCTGGCCGAAGTAGGCGACGCCGACGGCGGAGACCACGGCGAGCAGGAAGCCGAGGACGCCGAGCCAGCCGAGGCCGGCCTTGGAGGAGTCCCCGAGCCACAGGACGCCGACGGCGCCGGGCAGCACCGTCTCGCCGACGACCAGCGCCGCCGTCGCGCCGTTGACCGAGCCGATCTGCAGGGCCACGGTGTGGATGTACATGCCGCCGATGCCGCCGACCAGGACGGCGTACAGGGCCGGGTCGGAGAGCAGCGGGCCGAGCGAGAACGGCTCGACGCCGTTGAGGATGCGCACGCCGACGCCCAGCGCGCCGAAGCCGAGGCCGGAGAGCAGACCGGCGACGATCGCGCCGTTGGAGCCCATCCACCGCACCAGCACGCTGCCGCCGACCAGCAGCGCCGTGGTGACGATCAGCAGCCACCAGTGGAAGGACATGTCCGCGTGGTGGCCGCCCTCCGGGCCGGCCGAGACGGCCAGCAGCACCAGCGCCGAGCAGAGCACGCCGATCGAGGCCCACTCCAGCTGCTTGAGGCGGATGCCCAGCAGCTTGATGCTCAGCACCGCCGTGATGACCAGGTTGGCGCTGATGATGGTCTGCGACAGGAACAGCGGCAGCATCCGCGCGGCCATCGCGCCGAGGCCGAAGCCGATCAGGTCGAGCACCGTGCCGACGATGAACTCCCAGGTCACCGCCGCCTTCGCGGTGGAGGAGAGGCTGGGCCCGCCGTGCTCGGTCGTCGAGGTGGTGGCGCCCTTGGCGGCCTCCTCCCGCGCGGAACGGCGGGAACCGACGGCCTGGAGGACCGAGCCGGTGCCGTAGCAGGCGGATGCCGCCACGGCGGTGACGAGGCCGATGATCACCGGGTGCTCCGATCGGAAGAAGAGTCAAGAACAGGTAATGGGACGAGATGCCCGGGACCACTATGCCCGCTCGCGCGGTACGGTCGGGACGCTCCCCGAACCACCCCCGGACTCTGCCGGGCCCGCCGGGACGTACGTCCGGCCGCCTCCCGTGGTTCCTGAGCCCCGCCCGTCTCAGGGGCGATCGGGGGAGATGTCATCCCCGGGAAGGGGAGCCGACCCGGCGAACGGCGGGGAATCTTGTCACTACCAGTATGCGAAGGGTATGGCGTGCTTTTCCGCCGGTCACGGTAGCGTCGGGGTTTATGAGAACCCTTGCACGACGTTCCCGGGGCGCCGGGCCACTTGCCCTGGTGGCGGCGCTGCTCGGGCTGTTGCTCGCCCTCGCGCCCGCGGCCTCCGCCGCCGGCGGGCTGAGCGACGCCGCGGCCTCCCTCAAGAAGGGCAAGGTCTACGTCGCCCCGACGATGCAGGACCGCTTCAGCCAGGCTCAGGCCGACGCCCTGAGCAAGAAGATCGACAAGGCGGACAAGCCGATCTTCATCGCGGTGGTCCCCGAAACCGCCGGCAACTCCGTGGTCACCGACCTGCGCACCCTGGTGGGCATCGACGGCGTCTACGGCGTCTGGAAGGGGACCAGCGGATTCATGGCCCGCTCCGACCGCGGCGCGATGAGCGCCGGCGCGGCGGACCGGATCGCGACCGCCGTCGGCCACGCCGACAAGGGCGACATCAACGCCACCCTGAACGACTTCGTCGACCAGGCCGCCCCGCAGACCAAGGGCCAGGGGGTCAACCACAGCACCTCCATCGCCTGGGTGGTCATCCCGGTCGTCCTGGTGGCCCTGGCCGGCGCCGGCGTCTTCCTCCTCTTCCGCCGCGCCAAGAAGCGCAAGGAGGAGCAGGCCCGCGCCGAGCTGGAGCAGCTGCGCCGCGTCGTGGACGAGGACATCACCGCCTTCGGCACCGAGCTGGAGCGGCTCGACTTCAGCCCGAGCGCGCCGGATGCCGACGACACCCAGCGGGCCGACTACAGCAGCGCGCTGGACTCGTACGAGAAGTCCAAGCGGCTGATGGCCGAGGCCAAGAAGCCCGAGGACGTCAAGCAGGTCACCGAGACGATCGAGGACGGCCGGTTCCAGCTGGCCACCCTGGCCGCCCGCCGCGAGAAGCGCCCGCTGCCCGAGCGGCGCCCGCCGTGCTTCATGGACCCGCGGCACGGCCCGTCCGTCAAGGACGTCGACTGGGCCCCGGCCGGCGGCTCGCCCCGCCCCGTCCCGGTCTGCCAGGCCGACGCGGACCGCGTGGCGGCCGGCCTCGACCCGGCGGTGCGCACCGTCGACACCGAGCACGGCCCGCAGCCGTACTGGAACGCCGGCCCGGCCTACGCGCCGTACGCGGGCGGGTACTACAGCGGCTTCGGCGGCGGCAGCCTGCTGGCCAGCCTGGCGGTCGGCACCGTGATCGGCTCGATGATCAGCAGCCCGGCCTACGCGGCGCCGATGTACGACGGCGGCGGCCACGGCGGCTACCAGGACCAGTACGAGGGCGGCGACTTCACCGGCGCCGACTTCAACGCCTCCGACTTCGGCGGCAGCGACTGGAGCGGCGGCGGCGACTTCGGCGGCGGTGGCGGCGGGGACTGGTGACCCGCTGACCCGCATGTGACTCCCCGCGGCCCCGCCGGTTCCGACCGGTGGGGCCGTTCCACGTCCGCGGGACACGACGGTTTGAGAAGGCAACCCGGTGTGGCAGGCTGGGCGGCGTGACCCCCGACACCCCCCGCGTCCCCACCGCCGTCGCCGTCCCCGGGCGGCCCTGCTCGATGGCCGCCGCCCTCCAGGTGGTCGGCGAGAAGTGGGCGCTGCTGGCCGTGCGCGAGCTGTTCTTCGGCAACCACCGCTTCGACCGGATCGCCCGCAACACCGGCGCCCCCCGCGACCGGCTGACCGCGCGGCTGCGGGCCCTGGAGGAGGCGGGCGTGGTGGAGCGCCGCCTCTACAGCGAGCGGCCGCCGCGCTACGAGTACCACCTCACCGAGGCGGGCCGGGACCTCGCCCCCGTCGCGCAGGCGCTGCGCACCTGGGGCGACCGCTGGCTCGTGCCCGAGTCCCCGGTGACCTTCACGCACGAGCCCGAGGGCGGGGAGCCGCACCCCTACGAGCCGGTCCTCGTCTGCCGCACCTGCGGGCAGCGGGCCCGGCGCGGCGAGCTGCACACCGAGGTGCACGTCCCCGGCTGGTCGGTCGAGGGGCCCGTCGAGCCGTGACCCGTTAGGGTCGGGGCCATGCACGGTCGCGACGCCCACGATGACGAACCGGTCCGGGTGACCGCCTGGGTCCGGGGGAAGGTCCAGCAGGTCGGCTTCCGCTGGTGGACCAGGGCGCGGGCGCTGGAGATCGGCCTGACCGGCTACGCGAGCAACCTCGGCGACGGCCGGGTGCAGGTGGTCGCCGAGGGCCTGGCCGCCGACTGCGAACAGCTGCTGGTCCTGCTGCGCGGCCCCGGCACCCCGGGGAGCGTCAGCGGGGTGACGGAGATCTGGACGGCGGTCGGCACCGGCTACCCGGGCTTCGAGATCCGCTGATCAGGAGCCCTGCGCGCGGCCCCGGCCGGACCCCTGCTCGATCCTCGCCGGAGTCTCGCCGCATCCCCGCCGGATCCGAGGGCAACCGGCGGTGTCATACGGTTGCCATCCGGGCAGACTCGTGGTTGACTCCGCATCGACGATGATCCACGAGCACGGAAATGAACCCGCCCGAGACCGCCAGGCGTGACGACACCGCCAGGCAGGTGACAGGGTCGCGGTAGCGTGCGGTGATCGTGTTGACCCGTTCCGTCTTTGGTGAGACGCTGGAAGCCCGCGCACACGACCGCGTCATCCCGGCCGGTGCATGCCCTCGTGAGCCCAGCTCACGGTGGTTGTGCCGGAGTGCCCAGTCGGCACTGCCGATGACGCTCGCGCGCGCGTCCCCCTTCCCCCTAGACCTGTACCGTTCCGGTTCGGTCACTCAGCGTGGAGGACCATTCATCATGGCAAAGGCGCTTCTCGGGTACGTCGGCGGCCCCGACCCGCGAATGCTCTCCGAGATGCGACGGCTTCAGCAGCGCGTCCTGGACCTGGAGGCGGAACTCCTCCGGATGCAGACTGAGAACGACGCACTGACCGCTGTCGCCACCGAGCACTCGCTGCTCAACAGCATCGACCTGGACCAGCGGGAGCCGGCTCTGACCTGAGCCGCCACCCGGTCCTCACCGATCGACGCCGCTGTGCACCGAGCCGCCCCGCAAGGGTCGCTGCTTCCTGCAAGGGACGCCCCGTTCGTGGCGTCCCTTCGTCGTGTCCGGACCGGCGCACGAGGGCCCGGACCTGCGGCGGGGATAAGGTCGGGGCCTGTCGTGGAGCGATGAGGAGACCGGCCGCGTGCACCTGAAGAGCCTGACCCTGCGCGGTTTCAAGTCCTTCGCCTCCGCCACCACCCTGCGCTTCGAGCCCGGCATCACCTGCGTCGTCGGGCCGAACGGCTCGGGCAAGTCCAACGTCGTCGACGCCCTGTCCTGGGTGATGGGCGAACAGGGCGCCAAGTCGCTGCGCGGCGGCAAGATGGAGGACGTCATCTTCGCCGGGACGAGCGGGCGCGCCCCGCTCGGCCGCGCCGAGGTCAGCCTCACCGTCGACAACACCGACGGCGCCCTGCCCATCGACTACTCCGAGGTGACCATCACCCGGACGATGTTCCGCAACGGCGGCAGCGAGTACGCGCTCAACGGCGAGACCTGCCGCCTGCTGGACATCCAGGAGCTGCTCTCCGACTCCGGCATCGGCCGCGAGATGCACGTCATCGTCGGCCAGGGGCAGCTGGACTCCGTCCTGCACGCCGACCCGATGGGCCGGCGTGCCTTCATCGAGGAGGCGGCCGGCGTCCTCAAGCACCGCAAGCGCAAGGAGAAGGCGCTGCGGAAGATGGACGCGATGCAGGCCAACCTCAACCGCGTCCAGGACCTCGTCGCCGAACTGCGCCGCCAGCTCGGCCCGCTCGGCAAGCAGGCCAGGATCGCCCGCCGGGCCGCCGGCATCCAGGCCGACCTGCGCGACGCCCGGCTCCGGCTGCTCGCCGACGACCTGCTGACGCTGCGCCGGGCCGTGGAGGCCGAGGTCGCCGACGAGCTGGCGCTGCGGCTGCGGCGCACCACCGTCGAGCAGGAGCTGGGCCGGGCGGTGCAGCGGGAGCAGGTGCTGGAGGCGCAGGTCCAGCGGCTCGGGCCCAGGCTGGAGACCGCCCGTCAGACCTGGTACCGGCTCTCGGCGCTCGCCGAACGCACCCGGGGCACCGTCGGGCTGGCCGGGGCCCGGGCCCGGCACGCCGCCGCCGGGGAGCAAGGCGAGGAGCGGCGCGGGCGGGACCCGGAGGAGCTGGAGCGGGAGGCCGCGCGCGTCCGCGAGGAGGAGGCCGCGCTCGCCGAGGCGCTGGAGGAGGCGCGGTACGCGCTGGCCGAGGCCGTCGAGCGCAAGGGCGAGCTGGAGCGCGAACTGGCCGCCGAGGAGCGCCGGATGCGGGACGCGGCCCGGGCCATCGCCGACCGGCGCGAGGGGCTGGCCCGCCTCCAGGGGCAGGCCGGCGCCGCCCGCTCCAAGGCCGCCGCCGCCGAGGCCGAGATCGGCCGGCTCGCCGAGGCCAGGGACGAGGCACTGCTGCGCGCCGAGGCCGCCGGGGCCGAGTACGAGCAGCTGCGCGAGCAGGTCGACGGCCCCGCCGGGGTCGAGGAACGGGCCGAGGAGGAGCACCGGGAGGCCCGTGAGCGCCTCGCCGCCCTGGAGCGGGAGGTGACGGCCGCCCGGGAAGCGGCCGGCGCCGCCGAGCGGGAGCGGGCCGCCCTGACGGCGCGGCACGAGGCGCTCTCGCTCGGGCTGCGCCGCAAGGACGGCACGGGCGCGCTGCTGGACGCGGGGGAGCGGCTGGGCGGTCTGCTCGGGACGGCCGCCGCGCTGCTGCGGATCGAGCCCGGGTACGAGCTGCCGCTCGCGGCGGCGCTCGGCGCTGCGGCGGACGCGGTGGCCGTCGCCTCGCCCGCGCAGGCCGCCGAGGCGCTGCGGCTGCTGCGCACCGAGGACGCCGGGCGGGCCGCGCTGCTGATCGCGGGCGCCGCCGAGGTGCCGTACGCCGCGGGCGACCTGCCCTCCGGCGCCCGGTGGGCGGCCGAACTGGTCGACGGCCCGGCCGAGTTGACGGCGGCCGTGCGGGCGCTGCTGGCCGGGGTCGCGGTGGTCGGCACGCTGGACGAGGCCCTGGAACTGGTCGCCGGGCACCCCGCGCTGGCCGCCGTCACGGCGGAGGGGGACCGGCTCGGCGCCGGGTTCGCGCAGGGCGGCTCCGGCGGTGCGCCGAGCCTGCTGGAGACCCAGGCGGCGGTGGACGAGGCGGCGCGGGCGATCGAGGAGCTGGCCGCCCGCTGCGCCGGGCTCGCCGAGCGGCTGGCCGAACTCACCGAGCAGCGCGGGGAGTCGGCGGCCGGGCTGGACGGGCTGACCGAGCGGCGGCGGCAGGTGGAGAAGGAGCGCGCCGCCGTCGCCGGGGCGCTCGGACGCCTCGGCGGGCAGGCCCGCGCCGCCGCCGGGGAGGCCGAGCGGCTGACCGCCGCCGCGGCCCGGGCCGAGGGCGGCCTGGCCGAACTGCTGGCGGCGGCCGAGGAGTTGGCCGAGCGGCTGGCCGTGGCCGAGGAGAGTGCGGAGGCGGGCGAGGACGAGCCGGACGGCGCCGAGCAGCAGCGCCTCGCCGAGGCGGCGAGCGCCTCCCGGCAGGCCGAGCTGGAGGCCAGGCTCGCCGTGCGCACCCACGAGGAGCGGGTGCGCGCCCTGACCGGCCGGGCCGACCAGCTGGACCGCGCCGCCCGTACCGAGCGCGAGGCGCGCGCCCGGGCCGCCGAGCGCCGTCGGCGTGCCCGGCACGACGCGGCGGTGGCGAACGCCGTCGCGGCGGGCGCCCGGCAGCTGCTGGCCTGCCTGGAGGTGTCGCTCGCCCGTGCGGACGCCGGGCGCGCGGCCGTCGAACAGGCGCGCGCCGAGCGCGAGACGGAGCTGCGGGAGCACCGCGAGCACGGGCGGGGCCTCAAGGAGGAGCTGGACAAGCTCGTCGACGCCGGGCACCGGGACGAGGTGCTGCGGGCGGAGAAGCGGATGCGGATCGAGCAGCTGGAGGCCCGGGCGCTGGAGGAGTTCGGCATCGACGGGGGCGAGCTGCTGGCCTCGTACGGTCCGGACCAGCTCGTGCCCTCCTCTACCCCGGCGGAGGGCGAGGAGCCGGGGGAGCCGTACCCGTACGTCCGGGCCGAGCAGGAGAAGCGGCTCAGGGCGGCCGAGAAGGCGTACCAGCAGCTCGGCAAGGTCAACCCGCTGGCGCTGGAGGAGTTCGCCGCGCTGGAGGAGCGCCACCAGTTCCTCGGGGAGCAGCTGGACGACCTCAAGCGCAGTCGGCGGGACCTGATGGACATCGTCCGGGACGTGGACCAGCGGGTCGAGGAGCTGTTCACCTCGGCGTACCACGACACCGCCGCCCAGTTCGAGGGCGTGTTCGCCCGGCTCTTTCCCGGCGGGGAGGGACGGCTGGTGCTCACCGACCCGGAGAACATGCTCACCACCGGCGTCGAGGTGGAGGCCCGTCCGCCGGGCAAGAAGGTCAAGCGGCTGTCGCTGCTCTCCGGCGGCGAGCGCTCGCTGACGGCGGTGGCGATGCTGGTGGCGATCTTCAAGGCCCGGCCCAGCCCGTTCTACGTGATGGACGAGGTGGAGGCGGCGCTGGACGAGACCAACCTGCGGCGGCTGATCGGGATCATGGAGGAGCTGCGGGAGAGCTCCCAGCTGATCGTGATCACGCACCAGAAGCTCACGATGGAGTCGGCCGACGCGCTGTACGGGGTGACGATGAAGGGCGACGGCATCTCGCAGGTGATCAGCCAGCGGCTGCGCGAGGAGCCCCGGGTGAAGGCGGCCGTGTAGAGCATCCCTCTAGAGCGGCGGAGGTTCATCCGGGCGTTCGTCGCGGATACTGGAGCGGTTATGGAATACGTGATCCTTGCCGTAGTCATCGCCGTGGTCGCCGTCGGCGCGATCGCAGGCCTCGTCGTTTCCGGCAGACGACGCCAGCAACTGCCCCCGAAGTCGCAGGCGCCGGTCATCACGGCGCCCGAGACCACCCCGGCCGAGCCGCAGGTCGGCGAGGAGTCCGCGCCGCCGCGCGAGGAGCCCCGCCGCACCGTCGAGGAGGTCGAGCTCCCGGCCGAGACCGCCGAGACCGCCGAGGCCGTGGAGACGGTCCAGGTCGAGGAGGCCGAGGCCGCCCCGGCCGTCGAGGTCCCCGAGCCCACCGCGGGCCGGCTCGTCCGGCTGCGCTCCCGCCTCTCGCGCTCGCAGAACTCGATCGGCAAGGGCCTGCTCTCGCTGCTCTCCCGCGAGCACCTCGACGAGGACACCTGGGAGGAGATCGAGGAGACCCTGCTCACCGCGGACGTCGGCGTCGCCCCCACCCAGGAGCTGGTCGAGCGGCTGCGCACCCGGGTGAAGGTGCTGGGCACCCGCACGCCGGACGAGCTGCGCGGCCTGCTGCGCGAGGAGCTGCTCCTGCTGGTCGGCACCGAGGCCGACCGCACCGTCCACTCCGTCAAGCACGCGCAGGGCCCGGCCGTGGTCCTGGTCGTCGGCGTCAACGGCGTCGGCAAGACCACCACCACCGGCAAGCTGGCCCGCGTGCTGGTCGCCGACGGCCGGACGGTGGTGCTCGGCGCGGCCGACACCTTCCGCGCCGCCGCCGCCGACCAGCTGCAGACCTGGGGCGAGCGGGTCGGCGCCCGTACCGTCCGGGGCCCCGAGGGCGGGGACCCGGCCTCGATCGCCTTCGACGCGGTCAAGGAGGGCATCGCCGAGGGCGCGGACACCGTGCTCGTCGACACCGCCGGCCGGCTGCACACCAAGACCGGGCTGATGGACGAGCTGGGCAAGGTCAAGCGGGTCGTCGAGAAGCACGGCCCGGTGGACGAGGTGCTGCTGGTGCTGGACGCCACCACCGGGCAGAACGGGCTGATCCAGGCCCGGGTGTTCGCCGAGGTGGTCGACATCACCGGCATCGTGCTGACCAAGCTGGACGGTACGGCCAAGGGCGGCATCGTCGTGGCGGTGCAGCGCGAGCTGGGCGTGCCGGTCAAGCTGATCGGTCTGGGCGAGGGCGCCGACGACCTGGCGCCGTTCGAGCCGGCCGCGTTCGTGGACGCGCTGATCGGGGACTGATCCCCGGCTTCCGCCGGTCCTGAGGGTCCGCTCCCGTTCGCCGGGGGCGGACCCTTCGCGTTGGCTCCCCGCCCCGAGCCGAAGGGGCGCGCCGGTGCCGGAGCGAAGAGTGTCGGCGCCGGGTCAGAGCGCCCCGGAGGCGAGCGGGCGAGTCACGAGGCGATCCAGGCCGGCTCGGCCGAGCGCTCGCGGCTGCGGTGGCAGGCGTAGGCGAGGGTGCCGAGCAGCAGGCGGGCCTCGGGCGGGCAGCCAGCGTTGTCGCGGGTGGGGCGGCGCAGCCAGCGGACGGGGCCGAGGTCGCCGAGGACGGTCGGGGGCGCGGCGACGTAGCCGCCCTCGCCGTGGCAGGCGAGGTCGAGCGCGGCGTCGTCCCAGCCCATCCGGTAGAGCAGGTCGGGCAGGCGGCGGGCGGCGCCGGCGGCGACCAGGAACTGCAGGCGCCCGGCGGGGGAGGCCAGCACCGGGCCGACCTGGGTGCCCATGCGCTCCAGCCGCACCAGCGCCTGGAGGCCGGCCTGCTCGGGGACGTCCAGGACGTCGAAGGCGCGGCCGGTCGGCAGGAGCACCGAGCCCTCGCCGCCGTCGACGCTGCTCTCGCGGCCCGGGACGGGGTGCAGCCCGGGCGCGCCGCAGCGGGCGGAGCCGCAGGGGCAGCTGGTCGGGGCGGTGGCGGCCGAGGGCTGGTCGCCGGCGGCGACCGTCCAGCCCCAGCGGCCGGTGTACTCCGCGGCGGCCCGGGACGCGGTGACCTTGGTGCGGCGGCGCACGCCCAGCGGTGCCAGCCGCAGGTGCCCCAGCCGTAGTTCGCCGAACAGGTTGTCCATGCCTCCCCCAACAGGTTCTCGTTGCCGGTGGTTACGGGATGGTGACTTTGTGTTGCGTATCTGGTGCGTCGTGCGTGGTGCGGTGGCGGCGCGCGCCGCGTGGCGTGCGCCTGTTCCTCCGACGCGCCTCGGGCGCCGCCTTGTGGGGGTGGCGGCGATGCCGGATCGTCGGGTGCGTGAGGCGGGTGCCGACCCGGGTGGGCCGTGAACTCGCCTGTGGCGGAACGGGATTGCCGGGTCCGCGCGGTCCTCCTGGGTGGATCGGCGGAGGACTTGGCGGCCCGCATATGCCGGACCGTCGGACCTCCCTAGTGAAGCGTGTGCCCCTTGGCTTCGGTTCACTCCTGGGGGTGGCGAAAGGTGGCGTTTCGCCAGGGGCGCTCCCGCGGGTGCCTCGCGGGGCGTTACGTTCAGCGTGCGGACGACACCACAGCGTCCACTCCGGGCCGTCCGGGTACGGGAGTTGGGCATCTGACGGACCGTCCGGAAGGATGGCACACCAGTACGACGGACAGGACGGAGCGGTGCCCGGGCACCGCCCCCCGAGCAGCAGCACCACAGACACGGCACGTCTTGGCAAGAGCCCGCACCGTCGGGCGGTCACGATCGGGGCCCCGCGCAGGGGCCGGGCGGGATGGGACGGACCCATGGCAGAGAAGCAACCCAACGAGAAGCTGACCACCTGGTTCGCCCGCAGCGGCTGGTCCAAGGGCGAGTTGGCCCGTCAGGTCAACCGCCGGGCCCGCCAGATCGGCGCCCACCACGTCTCCACCGACACCTCCCGCGTGCGCCGCTGGCTCGACGGCGAGCAGCCGCGCGAACCGATCCCGAAGATCATGTCGGAGCTGTTCTCGGAGCGCTTCGGATCCGTCGTCTCGGTCGAGGACCTCGGTCTGCGTGCCGCGATCCCCGTCTCCACGGTGGGCGGCGGCGTCGACCTGCCCTGGAGCGGGCCGCAGACCGTCCAGCTGATCAGCGAGTACTCCCGCAGCGACCTGATGCTCAACCGTCGGGGCTTCCTCGGCACCTCGCTCGCCCTGACGGCCGGCGCCGCGCTGATCGAGCCCATGCAGCGCTGGCTCGCCCCCGGCCCCTCCGGCGCCCCCACCCCGATCCTGGCCGCGGCCAACGGCGGGGAGCCGTTCACCGGCCGGATCTCCGAGCCCGAGCTGGAACTGCTGGAGCAGACCACGGTCATGTTCCGCCAGTGGGACGCGCAGAACGGCGGCGGGCTGCGCCGCAAGGCCGTCGTCGGCCAGCTCCATGAGGTCACCGACCTGCTCCAGGAGACGTACCCGGAGGCCACCACCAGGCGGCTGTTCCGGCTCACCGCCCAACTCGCCCACCTGGCCGGGTTCATGTCCTACGACGTCGGCATGCACCCGAGCGCGCAGAAGTACTACGTGCTCGCCCTGCACGCGGCCAAGGAGGCCGGCGACCGCCCGTTCGGCGCGCTGATCCTCACCGACATGAGCCGCCAGATGATCCACCTCAACCGCGGCGAGGACGCGCTGGAGCTGATCCACCTCGCCCAGTACGGCAGCCGGGACACCGCCACCGCCCGTCAGCAGTCCCTGCTGTACGCGATGGAGGCGCGCGCCTACGCCACCATCGGCGAGGTGAACCGCTGCGCCCGGGCGATCCGGCTCTCCGAGGACACCTTCACCGACATCCGCGAGGGCGACAACGATCCGAACTGGCTGAAGTTCTTCTCGCCGGCCGAGCTGAACGCGGAGAACGCGCACTCCCTGCGCGACCTCGCCTACCACTCGGACAACTCGGAGCTGTACGCCTCGATGTCCGCGCCGGTGATGGAGACGGCCGTCGACCTGTTCCGCCAGGACGAGGACCACGTGCGCTCGTACGCCTTCAACCTGATCGGGATGGCCAGCGTGCACATCCTGCAGAAGGAGGCCGAGCAGGCGGTGATCATGGCCGAGCAGGCGGTGGACATCGCGACCAAGGTGCGCTCGGAGCGGCTGAACTCCCGGGTGCGCAAGACCACCGAGGCCGCGGCCGCCCGCTACAAGGGGGTGGACGCCGTCACCCGGCTCAAGGAGCGGGTCGTCCAGGACATCCCCGAGTACGTCTCGGTGGTCTAGAGGACCCCTGATCCCCCTCGACCGCGACGGCCGCCGCCGTCGCGGTCGCGGTGTTCCCACCCGTTCGGGGGAGCGGTTCACGCAGCCGTAACCCGGGCGTCGCATGCGTCACGGCCGCGAAACAACCGGCCGCACCAGCCGAAACCAGCCTTCGGCACTCTCCTCCTCATCGCCGACGCCCCGGGAGCCAAGGGACAGCCCCGGGCGCGGATCGGCGTCGGAAGCAGAGGAGACGCCGATGCCGGACGGCTTCAGCGCGGGCGACACAGCCTTCGTGCTCATCAGTGCGGCCCTGGTCATGGTGATGACCCCGGGCCTGGCCTTCTTCTACGGGGGCATGGTCCGGGCCAAGAGCACCCTGAACATGCTGGCGATGAGCTTCCTCTCGCTCGGCATCGTCAGCGTGCTGTGGGTCCTGTACGGCTACTCGCTCAGCTTCGGCCCCGACGCCTTCGGCGGGCTGATCGGCAACCTCGACTTCCTCGGGATGCGCGGCATCGGGCTCAACGAGCTCAACGGGACGATCCCGGTCACCGCCTTCGCGCTCTTCCAGCTGATGTTCGCGATCATCACCCCGGCGCTGATCAGCGGCGCCATCGCCGACAGAGCGAAGTTCGCCGCCTGGGGCCTGTTCATCGCGGCCTGGGTGAGCGTCGTCTACTTCCCGGTCGCCCACTGGGTGTTCTTCACCGACGGCGGCAACGGCGGCTGGCTGGGCGACCGCAACGGCGTCATCGACTTCGCCGGCGGCACGGCCGTGCACATCAACGCCGGTGTCGCGGGCCTCGCGCTGTGCCTGGTGCTGGGCAAGCGGGTCGGCTTCAAGAAGGACCCGATGCGCCCGCACAGCCTGCCGCTGGTGATGCTCGGCTCCGGGCTGCTGTGGTTCGGCTGGTTCGGCTTCAACGCCGGCTCGGCGCTGGCCGCCAACGGCGTGGCCGCGATGGCGGCGGTCAACACCCAGGTCGCCACCGGCGCGGCGCTGGTGGGCTGGCTGGTCTACGAGAAGCTCAAGCACGGCGCGTTCACCACGCTGGGCGCCGCCTCCGGCGCGGTGGCCGGGCTCGTCGCGATCACCCCCGCCTGCGGCTCGGTCAGCCCGCTCGGCGCGGTGGCCATCGGGCTGATCGCGGGCGCCGTCTGCGCCGCCGCCGTCTCGCTCAAGTACCGCTGGGGCTTCGACGACTCCCTCGACGTGGTCGGCGTGCACGCGGTCGGCGGGGCGATCGGCTCGCTGCTGATCGGCCTGTTCGCCACCGGCGGCGTCGGCCAGACCGCGAAGGGCCTGTTCTACGGCGGGGGCTGGGGCCAGCTCGGCAAGCAGGCGCTGGGCGTGGCCGCGGTCGCGGCGTACTCCTTCGTCCTGTCCTGGCTGCTGGCCAAGGCGATCGACAGGACCATCGGCTTCCGGGTCCCCGAGGAGGTCGAGGTCGCGGGCATCGACCAGGCCGAACACGCCGAGTCCGCCTACGATTTCAGCGCCGTGGGGGCCGGTCTCGCCCGGGCCCTGCCCGGGCTGACGACGGCACCCGCCGCCAAGCCCGCCGAGAAGAAGACCGAGGTCGACGCCTGATGAAGCTCATCACCGCCGTGATCAAGCCGTACCGCCTGGACGAGGTGAAGGCCGCCCTGCAGGCCTTCGGGGTCCACGGCCTGACCGTCACCGAGGCGAGCGGCTACGGCCGCCAGCGCGGCCACACCGAGGTCTACCGGGGCGCCGAGTACACCGTCGACCTCGTCCCGAAGGTCCGCATCGAGGTGCTGGTCGAGGACGAGGACGCCGACGACCTGATCGAGGTCCTGGTCAAGGCCGCCCGGACGGGGAAGATCGGGGACGGCAAGGTCTGGAGCATCCCCGTCGACACCGCCGTCCGCGTCCGTACGGGCGAACGCGGCCCCGACGCCCTGTGACACCACGGGCCCGCCCCCCACCGGGGAGCGGGCCCGTCGGCGTCGTCCACCCCGCAGCACGGACGGGACCTCGCGCATGACGACCCCACTCGACCACGCCGACCGCGACGACCAGGCCGACCACGACGACCAGGCCGACTACGCCGCCGCCCGGGCCGCGCTGCTCGACGGCCCCGGCCCCGGCGGCCGCCCCCGCCGCGAGGCGCTCGCCCGCCTCACCGACGACTGGCTGGCCGCCCTGCACGCCGAGTCGGGCGCCCCGCCCGCCGGCGTCGCCCTCGTCGCGGTCGGCGGCTACGGGCGCGGCGAGCTCTCCCCGCGCAGCGACCTGGACGTCCTGCTGCTGCACGAGGGCCCGATCGCCCCCGAGCTGCCCGAGCGGATCTGGTACCCCGTCTGGGATTCGGGCGCCCGGCTCGACCACGCGGTGCGCACCCCCGCCGAGGCCCGCGCCGTCGCCGCCGCCGACCTCAAGGCCCAGCTCGGCCTGCTGGACGCCCGCCACCTCGCCGGGGACGCCTCGCTCACCGCGGCCCTGCGCTCCGCCGTCCTCACCGACTGGCGGGCGAGCGCCCCCGCCCGGCTGCCCGACCTGCGTGAACTCGTCCGCGAGCGGGCCGAGCGGCACGGGGAGCTCTCCTTCCTCCTGGAGCCCGACCTCAAGGAGGCCCGCGGCGGCCTGCGCGACCTCGTCGTGCTGGACGCGATCGCCGCCAGCTGGCTCGCCGACGCCCCCCGCGACGGCCTCGACGCCGCCGCGACACGCCTGGCCGACGTCCGCGACGCGCTGCACCTGACCACCGGCCGGGCCACCGAGCGGCTGAGCCTCCAGGACCAGGACCAGGTCGCCGAGCGGCTCGGCGTGCTGGACGCCGACGCGCTGCTGCGCCAGGTGTACGAGGCCGCCCGCACCGTCGCCTACGCGAGCGACGTCACCTGGCGGGCCGTGGACCGGGTGCTCGCCGCCCGCACCCGCCCGGCCGTCCGCCGGGGCTTCGCCTTCGCGCGGCGCGGCGCCGGCGCCGCGGCCCGGGGCGGGCCTCAGCGCCGCCCGCTGGCCGAGGGCGTGGTCGAGCAGGACGGCGAGGCGGTGCTCGCCCAGGGCGCCCGGCCCGCCGCCGACCCGGTGCTGCCGCTGCGCGCCGCGGCCGCCGCCGCGCAGAACGGGCTGACCGTCTCGTACGCGACGGTGCGCAGGCTCGCCGCCGAGTGCCGCCCGCTGCCGGTGCCCTGGCCGGACGAGGCGCGCGAGCAGCTCGTCACCCTGCTGGGCGCGGGGGAGGCGGCCGTGCCGGTGTGGGAGGCGCTGGAGGCGGAGGGCCTGATCACCCGGCTGCTGCCGGACTGGGAGCGGGTGCGCTGCCGCCCCCAGCGCAACGCCGTGCACCGCTGGACCGTCGACCGGCACCTGGTGGAGACGGCCGTACGGGCCGCCGCGATGACCCGCCGGGTCGCCCGGCCCGACCTGCTGCTGGTCGCCGCGCTGCTGCACGACCTCGGCAAGGGCTGGCCCGGCGACCACAGCGAGGCCGGGGAGGTGATCGTCCGCGACCTCGCCGCCCGGATGGGCTTCCCGCCCGAGGACGTCCGCACCCTGGCGGTGCTCGTACGGCAGCACCTGACGCTCGTCGACACCGCGACCCGGCGCGACCCGGACGACCCGGCCACCGTGGAGGCGATCACCAAGGTGATCGGCACCCTGCCCGAACTGGAACTGCTGCACGCCCTCACCGAGGCGGACGCGCTGGCCACCGGCCCGGCCGCCTGGAGCGGCTGGCGGGCCTCGCTGGTGGACGGCCTGGTCGCCAGGGTCGCCACGCAGCTGGCCGGGGGAGCCGGTTCCGTCACCGAGGCGCCGCCGACCGCCGAGCAGGAGCGCCTCGCCGTCGAGGCCGCCCGCACCGGGGAGCCCGCGCTGTCGCTGCGCGCCCAGGCCGAGGGGGAGCGCCCGGGCGCCGAGCCGATGGGCGTGGAGCTGAACCTGGCCGTCCCCGACCGCCCCGGGCTGCTCGGCACCGCCGCCGGGGTGCTGGCGCTGCACCGGCTGGCCGTCCGCTCGGCCGGTCTGCGCGAGCTGGACCCGATCGGCGCCGGGCCGGTGCTGCTGCTCGCCTGGCGGGTCGCCGCCGAGTACGGGGAACTGCCGGAGGCCGCCCGGCTGCGCGCCGACCTGCGCCGCGCCCTGGACGGCTCGCTGGACGTCGCCCGCCGCCTCGCCGAGCGGGACGCGGCCGCCCCGCGCCGCAAGGGCATCCCCACCCCGCCGCCGCTGGTCGCGGTGGCCCCGGCGGTGGCCTCGGCCAGCGCGACCGTCCTGGAGGTCCGCGCGCACGACGCCCCCGGGCTGCTGCACCGGATCGGCCGGGCGCTGGACGGCGCCGGGGTGCGGGTGCGCACCGCGCACGTCTCCACACTGGGCGCGGAGGCCGTCGACTCCTTCTACCTGACCGACGGGCGCGGCCTGCCGCTGACGCCGGAGCGGGCCGGGGAGGTGGCGGCCGCGGTACGGGCCGTACTGCACTGAGGCAGGGGTGGAGACCGTACCCGGGGCGGCCGGATACCCTTGTGGGCGACGACCGTACCGATACCGATGCCGCAGAGGACCCGCGACGACGTGTTCGACACCCTTTCCGATCGCCTCGCAGCGACGTTCAAGAACCTCCGTGGCAAGGGCCGCCTCAGCGAGGCGGACATCGATGCCACCGCCCGCGAGATCCGCATCGCGCTGCTGGAGGCGGACGTCGCGCTGCCGGTCGTCCGGGCCTTCATCAAGCAGGTCAAGGACCGTGCGCTCGGCGTCGAGGTCTCGGGCGCGCTGAACCCGGCGCAGCAGATCATCAAGATCGTCAACGAGGAGCTCATCGCGATCCTCGGCGGCGAGACCCGCCGGGTGCGGTTCGCGAAGAACGGCCCGACGGTCATCATGCTGGCCGGTCTGCAGGGTGCCGGTAAGACCACCCTCGCGGGCAAGCTCGGCCACTGGCTCAAGTCGCAGAAGCACACCCCGCTGCTGGTCGCCTGCGACCTCCAGCGCCCCAACGCCGTCAACCAGCTCCAGGTGGTCGCCGAGCGCGCCGGCGTGGCCTTCTACGGCCCGCAGCCGGGCAACGGCGTCGGCGACCCGGTGCAGGTGGCCAGGGACTCGATCGAGTACGCCAAGCAGAAGCAGTACGACGTCGTCGTCGTCGACACCGCCGGCCGCCTGGGCATCGACGCCGAGCTGATGCAGCAGGCCGCCGACATCCGCGCCGCGGTGAACCCGGACGAGGTCCTGTTCGTCGTCGACGCCATGGTCGGCCAGGACGCGGTCACCACCGCGCAGGCCTTCCTCGACGGCGTCGACTTCACCGGTGTCGTGCTCTCCAAGCTCGACGGCGACGCCCGGGGCGGCGCCGCCCTGTCGGTCGCGCACGTCACCGGCCGGCAGATCATGTTCGCCTCCAACGGCGAGAAGGTCGACGACTTCGACGCCTTCCACCCCGACCGGATGGCCTCGCGCATCCTCGGCATGGGCGACGTCCTCTCCCTGATCGAGAAGGCCGAGCAGACCTTCTCGCAGGAGGAGGCCGAGAAGATCGCGGCCAAGCTGCGCGGCGGCCCGAAGCAGTTCACCCTGGACGACTTCCTGTCCCAGCTGGAGCAGGTCCAGAAGATGGGCTCGATCTCCAAGCTGCTCGGCATGCTGCCCGGCATGGGCCAGATCCGGGACCAGATCAACAACATCGACGACAAGGACGTCAACCGCGTCGGCGCGATCATCAAGTCGATGACCCCGACCGAGCGCGCCGAGCCGGAGCTGATCAACGGCTCCCGCCGGGCCCGCATCGCCAAGGGCTCGGGCGTCCAGGTCGGCGAGGTGAAGAACCTGGTCGAGCGGTTCTTCGACGCCCGCAAGATGATGTCCGCGATGGCCTCCGGCAAGGGCGTCCCCGGCATGCCGGGCATCCCCGGGATGGGCGGCGGCGCGAAGAAGTCCGGCAAGAAGGCGCCGCAGGCCAAGGGCAAGCGCAAGAGCGGCAACCCGCTGAAGCGACAGCAGGAGGAGGCCGCGGCCGCGCAGCGCCGGGCGCTCGGTCCGGGCGCCCCGGAGGCGGACGGCGGCGCGTTCGGGCTCGGCGCGGGCAAGGGCCCGGCCGACTTCGAGCTCCCGAAGGAGTTCAAGGACCTGCTGTAGAGCGGCCCTTTTCGGTGGCCCGTCGTCCGGTAATCCGGGCGGCGGGCCACCGGCATGTCCGATGATGAGGGCGTGCGAGTGATGATCAGGGCCCCCAGGGCCGAGGACGAGGTCGTGTACGCCGAGGCGGTCCGCAGGTCCGCCGATCACATCGGGCGGTGGAACCCGGTCGAACCGGACGGCCTGCGGGACCTGCTCAAGCGTCAGGGGTCCGGGCTGCGGACCTTCCTGATCATCGACCGGGACACCGGCGGGATGGTCGGCAAGGTGAACGTGGCCAACATCGTGATGGGCCGGTTCTGCAACGCCTCGCTCGGCTACGACGCGTACCTGCCCTTCGCCGGCACCGGGCGGATGACCGAGGGCCTACGCCTGGTCGTCGACCGCTGCTTCGCCCCCGAGTCCGCGGGCGGGCTCGGCCTGCACCGGCTGGAGATCAACGTGCAGCCGGAGAACGACCGTTCCATCGCCATGGCCAAGCGGCTGGGCTTCCGGCACGAGGGGTTCACCCCGCGGATGCTCTTCCTCCAGGGGGACTGGCGCGACCACGAGCGGTACGCGCTGACGGCCGAGGAGTGGCCGGGCTCCGCCGCGTAACCGCTGGTCGAGGGGTGTGACGGCCGGTCGTACGGCGGCTCGGGCGCGGCGTTGCGATTGGCCCGCCCGAGCGCCTGTCCGTATCGTCCGGGGGGTGACCGAACCCGTGCCGCCGCGCCAGACCCCCGACCAGCCCTGGCGGTCCGAGGGCGCCCCGCCCCCGCCGCCGCCCCGCCGCCGGATGCCCGGCGGCTGGACGGGCCTCGTCCTCACCGCCCTCGTGGTGTTCCTGATCTCCGACCTGCTGCTGTCCTTCTTCGGCAACGAGGGCGCGACCACGATCAGCTACACCGAGTTCAACAACCAGCTGAACAAGGGCAACATCACCAAGATCTACGCCAAGGGCGACGCGATCGAGGGCACCCTCAAGAGCGCCCAGCCCAAACCGGACGGCGGCAAGGGCGACTACACCGAGTTCGACACCCAGCGGCCCTCCTTCGCGGGGGACAACCTGTGGGGCACCCTCCAGGAGAAGGGCGTCGAGGTCACCGCCACCTCGCCGGTGCAGCAGCGCAGCTTCCTGACGAACCTGCTGCTCTCGCTCGCCCCGATGCTGCTGCTGGTCTTCATCTGGGTGCTGCTCGCCCGCCGGATGGCCGGCGGGCTCGGCGGCGGGCCGCTCGGCCGCAAGGCCCCGCCCAAGCCCGTCACCGCCGACCAGGGCAAGCGCACCACCTTCGCCGACGTGGCCGGGATCGACGAGGTCGAGGCCGAACTCACCGAGGTCGTCGACTACTTGAAGAACCCCGAGCGCTACCGCAGGCTCGGCGCCAAGATGCCGCGCGGCGTGCTGCTCAGCGGCCCGCCCGGCACCGGCAAGACGCTGCTCGCCCGGGCCGTGGCCGGCGAGGCGGACGTGCCGTTCTTCTCGGCCTCCGCCTCCGAGTTCATCGAGATGATCGTCGGCGTCGGCGCCAGCCGGGTGCGCGAGCTGTTCGCGGAGGCCCGCAAGGTCGCCCCGGCGATCATCTTCATCGACGAGATCGACACCATCGGCCGCCAGCGCGGCGCCGGCGGCGGCATGGGCGGCCACGACGAGCGCGAGCAGACGCTCAACCAGATCCTCACCGAGATGGACGGCTTCACCGGCTCCGAGGGCGTCATCGTCATCGCCGCCACCAACCGGGCCGACGTGCTGGACCCGGCGCTGCTGCGCCCCGGCCGCTTCGACCGGCGGATCACCGTCAGCCCGCCCGACCGCGACGGCCGCGCGGCGATCCTGCGCATCCACACCAGGGCCGTCCCGCTGTCGGGGGACGCGGACCTCACCCAACTCGCCAAGGTCACCCCGGGGATGACGGGCGCGGAGCTGGCCAACCTCGTCAACGAGGCCGCCCTGCTGGCCGTCAAGCGGGACCAGGACGCCGTCAACGAGCGCGACCTCTCGGACGCCCTGGAGAAGGTCCAACTCGGCGCCGTGCGGCCGCTGGTGATGCCGCAGGAGGAGCGCGAGCGGACGGCGTACCACGAGAGCGGGCACGCCCTGCTGGGCATGCTCCAGCCGGGTGCGGACCCCGTCCGCAAGATCACCATCGTGCCGCGCGGGCGCGCCCTGGGCGTGACCCTCTCGACCCCGGAGAACGACCGCTACTCGTACACCGAGCCCTACCTGCGCGGCAGGATCATCGGCGCGCTGGGCGGCATGGCGGCCGAGCAGGTGGTCTACGGGGTGATCACCACGGGCGCCGAGAGCGACCTGGAGCAGGTCACCAACATCGCGCGGGGGATGGCCGGGCGCTGGGGCATGAGCGAGCGCGTCGGGCGGCTCACGGCCGTGCCCAGCGACCCGCAGGGCGCGTACGGGCTCTCGGCCGCGCCGACCACCCTGGACGCGGTGGACGAGGAGGCCCGGCGGATCGTCTCCGAGTGCTACGACGAGGCGGTGCGGCTGCTGACCGAGCAGCGGCACCGGCTGGACGCGCTGGCGGCGGCGCTGCTGGAGGCCGAGACCCTGGACGAGGCCGCGGCGTACCGGGCGGCCGGGGTGCCGCGGAAGACGGAGACGGACGCGGACGACACGCAGGCGTGAACCGTACGGCCGGGGGCGCTCGCCAGAGTGGCGGGCGCCCCCGGTTCGTGCGTCCTGCGGCGTCGTCCGGCGGGGGCGTCTAGCGGGGCCGCTCGGCGATCAGGTAGCGGAAGACGTTCTCCATCCGCACCGAGCCGTCCGGCCGCAGGTACGGCTGCAGCGCCTCCTCCAGCTCCTTGGCCACCAGCGGCGCGCCGGAGAACTCCTCCGCCGCCTCGAACAGGCCGGTGGAGAGCAGTCCGCGCACCGCGCTGTCCAGGTCCGGATAGGCGAACGGGCAGGACACCCGGCCGCTGCCCGCCGGGCGCAGGCCGGCCGGCGCGAGCAGGGACTCCGCCGCGCCGGGCGCCCCGGCCTCGAAGGGGTCGCGCGCACCCGTGCGCCCGGCCATCCGGCGCGCCACGTCCAGCACGGCGGCGCTCTCGCAGCGCTCCGGCGGGCCCCAGACGGCGAGCACCACGTGCCCGCCCGGCAGCGTCTGCCGGGCCGCCTCGGCGACCACCGCGCTCGGGTCCGCGCAGCCGGGCAGCTGCTCGAAGACCGTCACCAGCGAATGGGCCGACCGGGTGGCCGCCGGCGCCGCGCGGGCCCCGTCGCGCACCCGCAGCCGGCGGTCGCGGGCCAGTGCGCGCAGCTCGTCCCCGGGCTCCTGGCCGGCCACCTGGGCGCCGCGCCCGGCCGCCAGCAGCAGGGACAGCCCGGACCGGCAGCCCAGGCCGAGCACGCTGCTCGCCGGGCCGACCTCCAGACGGTCGTGGACCGCCTCGTAGAGCGGCACCAGCATGCGTTCCTGGATCTCCGCCCAGTCGCGCGCCCGAGCGGGCCGCTGCCCCCCGGGCCGCGGGTCGTGCGCCCGTGCGCCCGCGGGTCGTTCGGTCGTGCCGGTCGTGCGAGCTGAAGCCATCGCGGCCTCCCATCCGGTCCTTCGGTGTGCTGCTACGGCTCCCCCAAAGTCCCGCCCCACTCCAGCGAACAGCGGGTCGGGCCCGGCGTCCAGAGGGGTGCGGGGTGGTGCGCGCGCGCCGCGGTCGTGCGCCCCCACGGTGAAACGGATTCGAAGTCGGGGGGCTGGCCCCCGTACCATTCCGCCCATGGCTAAGGCACCCGTTCTCACCCCCCAGGCGGAAGACTTCCCGCGCTGGTACCAGGACCTCATCAACAAGGCCGAGCTGGCCGACAACGGTCCGGTGCGCGGCACCATGGTCATCCGACCGTACGGCTACGGCCTGTGGGAGCGGATGCAGCAGGAGATGGACGCGCGCATCAAGAAGGCGGGCGCCCAGAACGCCTACTTCCCGATGTTCATCCCGCAGTCCTACCTGACCAGGGAGGCCGAGCACGTCGAGGGCTTCGCCCCCGAGCTCGCGGTGGTCACGCACGGCGGCGGCAAGCAGCTGGAGGAGCCGGTCGTCGTCCGGCCCACCTCCGAGACGATCATCAACGAGTACTTCTCCAAGTGGGTGCAGAGCCACCGGGACCTGCCCCTGCTGATCAACCAGTGGGCCAACGTGGTCCGTTGGGAGCTGCGCCCGCGCGTCTTCCTGCGCACCACCGAGTTCCTCTGGCAGGAGGGCCACACCGCCCACGCCACGTACGAGGACGCCCGCGCGTACGCCTCGATGATCCACACCCAGGTCTACGGCGACTTCATGACCAACGTGCTGGGCATCGACGTCGTGCTCGGCCGCAAGACCGCCAAGGAGCGCTTCGCCGGCGCCATCAACACCCTCACGCTCGAGGGCATGATGGGCGACGGCAAGGCGCTGCAGATGGGCACCAGCCACGAGCTGGGCCAGAACTTCGCCAAGGCGTTCAACACCACCTACCAGCTGCAGGGCGCCGAGCGCGAGCACGTCTGGCAGACCTCCTGGGGCGTCTCGACCCGCATGGTCGGCGGCCTGATCATGTCCCACGGCGACGACAACGGCCTGCGGGTGCCCCCGCGCCTGGCCGCCGTCCAGGCCGTCGTGCTGGCCATCAAGGGCGACGACGCGGTGATCGCCAAGGTCCGCGAGATCGGCGCCACGCTGGAGGCCGCCGGCATCCGCGTCGTGGTCGACGACCGCACCGACACCCCGTTCGGCCGCCGCGCCGTGGACTGGGAGCTCAAGGGCGTCCCGGTGCGCATCGAGGTCGGCCCGCGCGACCTGGAGAACGGCACGGCCATGCTGGCGCGCCGCATCCCCGGCGGCAAGGAGCCCGTCTCCATCGACGCGCTGGCCGCGCTGCTGCCGGGCGTCCTGGAGGAGGACCAGGCGCTGCTGCTGCGCCAGTCGCGCGAGCGCCGCGAGGCCCGTACGGTCGACGTCAAGACCCTCGACGAGGCCGTGGAGGCCGCCGCCACCGGCTGGGGCCGGATCTCCTGGGCCGACCTCGGCGCGGAGGGCGAGGCCAAGCTGTCCGAGCAGGGCGTCACGGTGCGCTGCATCGTCGCCGCGGACGGCTCGGTGCCGGCCACGGACGACCAGGAAGGCAACATCGCGATCGTCGCGCGCGCGTACTGATGTCGCTGTGCCGCGTCGGGCGACCGATTACGGCGACATTCGCCCGTAATGCGGTCGGGTAAGAATCCGGTAACTCTTCCCGACCGCCTTGTCGGCCGACATCCCTACTGGCCGGTCAACTCCCGGCATTAACGGAATAGCGGTACGGTGTACGGCCCGTGGCCCTGTCAACTTCGGCAGGGGCCGCGGGCCGTACGTCCTGGGGGCGACAGCCCGTTCCCGGACGGAATTCACCAGGCCCGGCAACTCGCGCGGGCCGAAACCGGCAGGGGGTTGGTCTTGCGTCAGATCCGGAACGCGCAATTCGCGCGCGGCCTTGCATTCCTGGGAGTTCCCTGGGAATTCCCCGAGAACGGGAACATGCGGAACATCGGCTCGCACTCCGTCGTTGGTCTAGCGTGAGCACGACACAGCCCCTCGTTCTCGCGGCCGAACTGGCCGCCGCCTGGAGCGACATCCAGGCCTTCCATCAGGACCTCCCCGACCTGGCCTCGCCCGAGGCCCTGATCGGCGAATCCTCCTCGGCCTGTGGGACGCGGCTCGGTTTCGAGCGCCTGCTCCACGAGGCCGCCCACGGTCTGGCCGCGGCCCGGGACATCCGGGACACCTCGCGGGCAGGCCGCTACCACAACCGGCGCTTCCTCATGCTCGCCTCCGAGCTGGGCCTGGCGCACCCGGTCGAACCGCACGCCAGCAGCGGCTTCTCCCAGGTGACCATGCTCAAGGAGACCCAGGAGCGCTACGCCGGAACCATCGAGCGGCTGGACCGCGCCCTCGGGGCGCACCAGGAAGCGGTGGCCGGCGAGGGCGGGACGCGGGCCTTCCGCGGACCGGCCGCCCGGCACGGCTCCTCCGGGGGCGGCGTCCGGGTCAAGGCGGTCTGCGGCTGCGGGCGCAACGTGCGCGTCGTGCCGTCGGTGCTCGCCCAGGCGTCCATCGTCTGCGGCGCGTGCCAGCAACCGTTCAAGATCGCGTGATCCAGGGGCAGAACCGGTCGACGGCTGTGCGGGCAGCCAGGACCGGGCGGTGCCCCGAACCGTGCGGCACGTGGAGCGCACGGCGTGTGAAGTGAAGGAAAGCCGGAGTACGGCGTCCGGCCGGTCGTGGACCGGCACCGGGCACGGCGACGGAGAGTCTGCGGGCGGACCGGGAGCGGGGGCTCCCGGTCGAGCCTGAGCAGGCCCCCGACAACCGGGTGAAGAGGGTCCCCGGCGCTGTGGCACAATGGACAGCTGAGTACTCGGCAGCCGAGCAGGACCCCTCTCTCCTACGGCTGGCGTGTCCCTTGAACGGCCCGCCCCGCAACCCCACGCGGACGGCGAGGCTGCTCACCCACGTCAACACCAGGAGAATCCACTCCCGTGGCAGTCAAGATCAAGCTGAAGCGTCTCGGCAAGATTCGCTCCCCGCACTACCGCATCGTCGTCGCCGACTCGCGCACCAAGCGTGACGGTCGCGCGATCGAGGAGATCGGCATCTACCAGCCGACCTACAACCCCTCGAAGATCGAGGTCGACACCGACCGCGCCCAGTACTGGCTGTCCGTCGGCGCCCAGCCGACCGAGCCCGTGCTCGCCATCCTCAAGCTGACCGGCGACTGGCAGAAGTTCAAGGGCCTGCCGGCTCCGGCTCCGCTGCTCGTCGCCGAGCCCAAGGTCGAGGACTTCTCGCACCTGTTCGCGAAGGCCGTCGCCGGCTTCGAGGACGCCACCACCGGTGTCGCCATCACCCCGAAGGCCAAGAAGTCGGACAAGGCCGAGGCCGAGGCCGACGCCGCCGTCGAGGCCTGAGCGTGATCGAGGACGCCCTCGACCACTTGGTGAAGGGCATCGTCGAGCACCCCGACGAGGTACAGGTGCGTTCGCGCAACCTGCGTCGGGGCAACACCATCGAGGTGCGTGTGCACCCCGATGACCTCGGCAAGGTGATCGGCCGGGGCGGCCGCACGGCGCGCGCTCTGCGCACCGTGGTCGGCGCCCTGGGCGGTCGCAACGTCCGGGTCGACCTCGTCGACGCGGACAACATTCGCTGACTCCGCCGCTCGTGCGGCCGTCAGGGTCTTGAGGCCGGCCGGGACGCATGTCGTCCCGGCCGGCCTTTTTCGCATTCCGGCGCGTCGGGTGCCCGCGCGCGCCGTCTGTCACAGCACCCCAGGAACTCCAGGAGAACGATCACCGTGCAGCTCGTCGTCGGCAAGATCGGCCGTGCCCACGGCATCAGGGGGGACGTCAGCGTCGAGGTCCGCACCGACGAGCCGGAGCTCCGGCTCGGCCCCGGTGCCGTCGTGCTGACCGACCCGGCCTCGGTCGGGCCGCTGACCGTCGAGTCCGGCCGGGTGCACAGCGGGCGGCTGCTGCTGCGCTTCGCCGGCGTCAAGGACCGCAACGCGGCGGAGGCGCTGCGGGGCACCGTGCTGATCTCCGAGGTCGACCCGGAGGAGAGCCCCGAGGACCCGGAGGAGTACTACGACCACCAGCTCATCGGCTTGGACGTGGTGCTGCAGGACGGCACCCTCGTCGGCGAGCTGACCGAGGTCGTGCACCTGCCCTACCAGGACCTGCTCACCGTGAAGAAGGCGGACGGGACGGAGGTGCTGGTGCCCTTCGTCAGCCAGATCGTGCCGACCGTCGACCTGGAGAACCAGCGCGCCGTCATCACCCCGCCGGCCGGGCTGATCGACCCGGAGACGGCGGAGGTCGCCGGCTCCCGCGAGGCCTCGGAGGAGTCCGAGTGACCGTCGAGGAGACCCCGGACGGGCCGCCGCGGGCCGCTGTCCAGAGCGGCATGCGGATCGACGTCGTCACGATCTTCCCCGAGTACCTGGAGCCGCTGGACGTCTCGCTGGTCGGCAAGGCCCGCGCCCGCGGCCAGCTCGACGTGCACGTCCACGACCTGCGGGAGTGGACGCACGACGTGCACCGCACCGTCGACGACAGCCCGTACGGCGGCGGCCCCGGCATGGTCATGAAGCCCGAGCCCTGGGGCGAGGCGCTGGACGCGGTGCTGGCCGGCGGGCCCGAGGGCGAGGTGCCGACCCTGGTCGTGCCCACCCCGAGCGGGCGGCCGTTCACCCAGGAGCTGGCCCAGGAGCTCGCCGGGCGGCCCTGGCTGGCGTTCACCCCGGCCCGGTACGAGGGCATCGACCGGCGGGTCATCGAGGAGGCGGCCACCCGGATGCCGGTGGTCGAGGCCTCGATCGGCGACTACGTGCTGGCCGGCGGCGAGGTCGCCGTGCTGGTGATGGTCGAGGCGATCGCCCGGCTGCTGCCCGGCGTGCTCGGCAACGCCGAGTCCCACCGCGACGACTCCTTCGCGCCCGGCGCCATGGCCGACCTGCTGGAGGGCCCCGTCTACACCAAGCCCGCCGAGTGGCGCGGTCGCGCGGTGCCGGAGGTGCTGCTCAGCGGCAACCACGGGAAGATCGCCCGCTGGCGGCGCGAGCAGGCCTTCGCCCGGACCCTGGCCAACCGGCCCGACCTGGTCGGGCGCTGGAGCCTCGGCGCCTTCGACAAGAAGGAGCGCGAGGCGCTGAGCGTGCTCGGGCTGGTCTGGGACGAGGGCCTGGGCCGATTTCGGTCCGCGGCCGGTGGTGTGGAAGAATAGGCCGCTGTTGTCTGTCGCTGGCCCCCTCCCGTAGGGGGCACGTGGACCGGCGCCCCCGCCACGGGGGGATCGCCGCCAGCCGATGCGGCCCGCAGCAGACCCCATTGCGACGAACTTCCGTGGGCGGCCCGTGGCGCCTGCGATGGAGAGCACCATGAGCAACAAGCTCGCTGCTGTCGACGCGGCCTCGCTGCGCACCGACATCCCGGCCTTCCGCGCCGGTGACACCCTGAAGGTTCACGTCCGGGTCATCGAGGGCAACCGCTCCCGTGTCCAGGTCTTCCAGGGCGTCGTCATCCGCCGCCACGGCGCCGGCATCGGTGAGACCTTCACCGTCCGCAAGGTCAGCTTCAACGTCGGCGTGGAGCGCACCTTCCCGGTGCACACCCCGGTCGTCGAGAAGATCGAGGTCGTGACCCGCGGTGCCGTTCGCCGCGCCAAGCTGTACTACCTCCGTGACCTGCGCGGCAAGGCCGCGAAGATCAAGGAGAAGCGCGACGCGTGATCCCGCTTCCCCGGTTCGTCCGGGGACGGGAGCCATCGGGGGGCGGGGCCACCGCACGGTAGGCTCAGCCCCCGATGAGCACGCACGAGCCACCCGCGGACCGCGACGGCACTCCAGCACCCACCGGTGCGGAGTCGCTGCCGCGGTCCGCGGTCGTTTCCGCTCCGGCCGCGGACGCGCCCGGGGTGCCTCCCGAGTCTTCCGAGTCTTCCGGGGAGCAACCGGAGCAACCGGAGGAGCCCGAGGACGCCGAGGAGGCGTCCGGGCGGTCGCGCTCCTGGGACCTGCTGATGCTGGCCGGGATCTGCCTGCTCGTCCTGCTGCTGGTCAACGCCTTCGTCGCGCGCCCGTACTCGGTGCCCTCCGGTTCGATGGAGGACACCCTGCGCCCCGGCGACCGGATCGTCGCCAACCAGCTCGCCTACGCCTTCGGCGACCACCCCGAGCGGGGCGACGTCGTCGTCTTCGACGGCACCGGCTCCTTCATCCGGGAGCCCGAGGAACCGCCCGGCCTCATGGACGAACTCCGTTCGCTGGGCCGGGGCCTGGGGATCGTCCCGGCCGGGAACACCGTCTACGTCAAGCGCGTGATCGGCGTCGGCGGGGACCGGGTGACGTGCAAGGGCCCGGGGCTGCCGATCACCGTCAACGGCGTCCCGCTGGACGAGTCCTCGTACCTGGCCCCCGGCGACGCCCCCTCCGCGGTGGCCTTCGACGTGCTGGTGCCGCGAGGCGAGCTGTGGGTGATGGGCGACCACCGCAGCGCCTCCCGCGACTCGCGCGACCACCTCGGCCAGCCCGGCGGCGGGTTCGTGCCCGAGGACAAGGTGATCGGCCGGGCGGACTGGGTCGTCTACCCGTTCTCCCGCTGGACGGGCCTGGACCGCCCCGCGTCCTTCGCCGCGATCGCGGGGGCGGGTGGTCATGGGGAGCAGAGGTAGGGCGCGGGGAGCCGTCGGGGCGCCGGGGGAGGAACGGGAGGCCGAGGCCTCCGAGGCCTCCGAGGACCCGGCCGCGCCCTCGCGCGGCAGGGCCGAGCGCCGGCGCAGCGCCCGCAGGGCCGAGCGGCGCCGCAGACGGTCGCTGGTGCGGGAGTTCCCGCTGATCATCCTGGTCGCCCTGGTGGTGGCGCTGGTGATGAAGACCTTCATGGTCCAGGTGTTCGTGATCCCCTCGGGCTCGATGGAGCAGACCATCCGGGTCGGGGACCGGGTGCTGGTGGACAAGTTCACCCCCTGGTTCGGCGCCGAGCCCGAGCGCGGCGACGTGGTGGTGTTCAAGGATCCGGGCGGCTGGCTGGAGCAGGACCGCACGCCCTCCCACGACGGCGCGCTGATGGCGGGGGCCAAGGAGGCGCTCGCGTACGTCGGGCTGATGCCCTCGGCCGGCGAGCAGGACCTGATCAAGCGTGTGATCGGCGTCGGCGGGGACACCGTGGAGTGCTGCGACGAGCACGGGCGGCTGAGCGTCAACGGCACGCCGGTGCAGGAGACGTACCTCGCCGCCGGGAACCCGCCGTCGCGGCAGTCGTTCAAGGTGAAGGTGCCGCAGGGGCGGCTCTGGGTCATGGGGGACCACCGGGACGTCTCCGCCGACTCCCGTTTCCACATGGGGAATCCGGGCCAGGGGACGATCCCGCTGAGCGGCGTGGTCGGTCGCGCGTTCGCGATCACCTGGCCGCTGGGGCGCGTGCATCAACTCGATGAGCCCGGTTCACTCTCCTCTCTCGCGTCGAATTCGCGGGCCCGCGGAACTGGGCCGGAATCGATGGCGGTTGGGCCGCTTCCCGTGGAACCTCCGCTCGTTATGGGGGTGTTGGGCATCCTTCCGTTCGTCGTTCGGCGGCGGAGCAGGCCTCCGGAGTGAGCCGGGCCGGGGTCCGACCGGCCGGAGGGCGCGCGTGGGACCGCGAGTCGGTTGCCTCGGAGTGATAGAGAAGTGCAGGCGCGGCCGGAGGACCGGTCGCGCGCCGCGGCCGTGCTGGTGTCGGGGGAGCCCTCCGTGGGCAGCCCTGAGGCGTTCATGGTCGTGGTGAGCGTGGTGCCCGCTGTGCGGCACTGTGAGCGCGGGCGCGCGGGCGTCCGCACAGCTGGGAGGAGAGGTTGTGGGGGATGTGGTGATCGGCGCCCGCTCTGGCGCCGGCGAGCCGGAGGGTTCCGGCGGCCGGGTGGCCCGGTCCGCCGAGTCCGCCGCGCCCTCGGCGGCGGCCGAGGAGCAGGCGGCCCAGACCGCCGACGGGCAGGGCGAGCACGCCGACGGCGCCGAGGGCTCCCGGGAGCACCCCGAGCCGGCGGCCGAGCCGGAGGGCGGCCCCGACGCGGACGCCGAGGAGGCGGCCAAGCCGCGCAAGCAGCGCTCCTTCTGGAAGGAACTGCCGATCCTGGTCGGCATCGCGCTGGTCCTCGCGCTGGTGATCAAGACCTTCTTCGTCCAGGCGTTCTCCATTCCGTCGGAGTCGATGCAGAACACGCTCCAGGTCGGGGACCGCGTCCTGGTGGACAAGCTCACCCCCTGGTTCGGTGCGGAACCCGAGCGCGGCGAGGTCGTGGTGTTCCACGACCCGGGCGGCTGGCTGGGCGACGAGCCGACCCAGCAGAGCTCCAACTCCTTCGTCCGGGGCGTCCAGGACGTGCTGAGCTTCGTCGGCCTGATGCCCTCCGCGAACGAGAAGGACCTCATCAAGCGCGTCGTCGCCGTCGGCGGCGACACCGTGGAGTGCGACGGCGGCGGGCCGCTGAAGGTCAACGGCGTGGCGCTCAACGAGCCGTACGTCTTCCAGGGCAACCCCGCCTGCGGGACGATGCCGTTCGGCCCGGTGAAGGTGGAGAAGGGCCGCATCTGGGTGATGGGCGACCACCGCTCCAACTCGCTCGACTCCCGCTACCACCAGGACCAGCCCGGCGGCGGGTCCGTTCCCGTGGACAACGTGATCGGGCGTGCCTTCGTGGTGGCCTGGCCCGTCTCCCACTGGTCCACCCTCTCGGTGCCGGACACCTTCGACCAGAAGGGCCTGGCGGCGGCGACCGTCCCGGCGGCGCCCCCCGCGCTCGGCACGGTGGGCGCGATCGCGCTGCTCCCGCTGGTGCGTCGGGCCCGGGCCCGGACGGAGCGCCGCAAGGAGTCCTGAGCTCGGGCCCCTGGTCGAAAGGGGCCTCCCCGGCTCTTGCGCGGGCCGTGGTACCGACGAGTAATCTGCTCGGACGTGCCACGGCCCGTCGGCTTTCCCGGCCGCGCCCCCGGCGCACCAGCGGCGTTCCCCGGCCGGTCCTGCGGCCGGTTCTCCGATCGGCCAGAGGCGGGCGGTTTTGATGAGCAGTGTCGTGGAGCAGACGGCCGACGACCTCCCGGAGGCGCCCGCCCGCCCGTCGCACCGGGCGTGGGCGGTGCTGCAGGGCGTGGCGATCGCGCTCGGGCTGGTGGGGATGATCGGCGGCTTCGCCCTGATCGCGGTGGACTACCGGCCGTACGACATCCCGACCGCCTCGATGCACCCGACGCTGCAGATCGGGGACACCGTGCTCGGCCGGAAGGTCGGCGGCGGCTCCGTCGGCCGGGGCGACGTGGTGGTCTTCCGGGACCAGGCGTGGAGCGGCGGCCGGCTCATGGTCAAGCGCGTCGTCGCCGTCGGCGGCGACACCGTGGCCGTGAGCCGCGAGGACAACCGGCTGACCGTCAACGGCAAGCCCGTGGACGAGCCCTACCTGGCCGCGCAGGCGCCCAAGGGCGACTCCTTCAGCGTCACCGTGCCGCAGGGGCGGCTGTTCCTGCTCGGCGACAACCGGCAGGGCTCGCTCGACTCCCGCACCCACATGGACGTGGACGGCGGGACCGTCCCGGCCGACGGGGTGGAGGCCAGGGTCGAGGCCACGGTGATGCCGTTCGGCCGCACGGCGCTGCTGCCCCGCACCGCCGCCTTCGACGGCCTCGCCGGCCCGGACGCCGCCGCGCCCGGACCGCTGGAGCCCGCCGCGTACGCGACCGTCGGCGGCGCGGCGCTGATCGTCCTGACCTGCGCGGCGGGCGGGCTGGCGGGCCTGGCCCGACGGCTGCGGCGCTCCTGACCGGCCCCGCCCCGAGGCCCGCTGTCCCGAACATCGCCCCGCGGGCACCCACCGGGTGGCAGGATCGTGAGCGCCACCCACGCGGACGGAAGGAGCGTGCAGGGACGCCATGACGGCACGACGGCGCAAGGCCGCGCGCATCCTGCTGCTCGACGGACAGGACCGCATCCTCCTCTTCCTGGGGACGGACCCGGCGGAGCCCGACGAGACGTGGTGGTTCACGCCCGGCGGCGGCTTGGAGCCCGGCGAGGGCTTGCGGGAGGCCGCGGAGCGGGAGCTCGCCGAGGAGACGGGCTTGCGGGGAGTGGCCTTGGGGCCCTTGGTGGCGTACGGCACGGTGTCGTTCTCCTATCGGGGGCGGCGCTACGAACAGGAGCAGTGGTTCCACCTGGCCCGGACGGAGCGGACGGAACTGGACCACTCCGGCATGGGCGAGGACGAGCACGCCGATCTGCTCGAAGCGCGCTGGTGGACGGTCGAGGAGCTCGGGGCGACCGCCGAGACGGTCTACCCGGCCGGCCTGGCGGACTTCCTGGCCCGGCTGCTGGCCGAGGGCCCGCCGGTGGATCCGGTACGGCTCTGAGCGTGGGTGCGTTGGTCCACAATGGGTGGACGTTGACGAGTTGAGGGGACGCCTGGATGAGTGCCGAAGATCTCGAGAAGTACGAGACCGAGATGGAGCTCAAGCTCTACCGGGAGTACCGGGACGTCGTCGGCCTGTTCAAGTACGTGATCGAGACCGAGCGACGGTTCTACCTCACCAACGACTACGAGCTGCAGGTGCACTCGGTCCAGGGCGAGGTGTTCTTCGAGGTGTCGATGGCGGATGCGTGGGTCTGGGACATGTACCGGCCGGCCCGGTTCGTCCGCAAGGTCCGGGTGCTGACCTTCAAGGACGTGAACATCGAGGAACTCGCGAAGAGCGACCTGGAGCTGCCTTCGGACGAGTCCGGCTTCGGGAACTGACGCCGCCGACGTTGAACCACCTCCGCCCCCGTTGTCCAGCGGAATTCGGCCTTCGAGGGGTCTGCCACCCCTGAGGGTGAACGGTGTGATGAACGCGCCCGAGTTATCCACAGGGAAACGGAAATTCCGGGCGCCGACGGACATGACGGTGCAGCCTCCTCGGCGGAGGTGGTCACCGTGCAGAACACCATCGAGAAGACCGCACAGACCGTAGGGACCGCACAGACCGTAGGGGCAGCAGAGACCGCGCAGCCCGTGCGGGCCGTGCCCAACACCCTCGCGCTCGGCCGCTACGGCGAACGGGTCGCCGCCCGGCGCCTCACCGAGGACGGGCTGCGCATCCTGGACCGCAACTGGCGCTGCGCCGAGGGCGAGCTGGACATCGTCGCCCTCGACGGCGACACCGTCGCGGTCTGCGAGGTGAAGACCCGCTCCGAGCGGGGCTTCCAACAGCCCGGCGAGGCCATCGACCGGGCCAAGGCCACCCGGCTGCGCCGCCTGGCCGAGCGCTGGCTCGCCGAACGCTGGCCCGGGCACTTCGCCAGGCTCGCCGGGCCCGGGTACGACCCCGGGCCGGCCGACCCGCAATGGCCGCCCGCCCCGCCCGGGGGCGTGCGGATCGACCTCGTGGCGGTCGTCAACAGGGCGCGGGGTGCCGCCCTGGTCGACCACCTGCGGGGGGTGGTCTGAGATGGCCTTCGCCCGCACGTGTTCCGTCGCCCTCGTCGGGGTCGACGGCGTGATCGTCGAGGTCCAGGCCGATCTGGAGCCCGGGGTGGCCGCGTTCACCCTGGTCGGCCTGCCCGACAAGGCGCTCACCGAGGCCCGCGACAGGGTCCGGGCGGCGGTCTGCAACAGCGGTGAGGCCTGGCCGCAGCGCAAGCTGACGGTCGGCCTCAGCCCCGCCTCGGTGCCCAAGAGCGGCAGCGGCTTCGACCTCGCGGTGGCCTGCGCCGTGCTCGCCGCCGCCGAGCGGCTCGACCCCTCCTCGATCGCCGACCTGCTGCTCATCGGCGAGCTGGGGCTGGACGGCCGGGTGCGGCCCGTCCGCGGGGTGCTGCCCTCGGTGCTGGCCGCCGCCGACGCCGGGTACGAGCGGGTCGTGGTCGCCGAGCAGACGGCGCCCGAGGCCTCCCTCGTCCCCGGGGTGACCGTCACCGGCGTCCGCACCCTGCGCGAACTGGTGGCCGTGCTCAGCGGCACGCCCGTCCCGGAGGAACCGCCCGACCCGCTCCACGGCGGCCGGCCCGACCCCCTGATGGCCGGGCTGATGCTGCCCAGCGCGAGCGTGCGCGGCCTGCCGGAGGACCGCGCCCGCCTCGACATGTCCGACGTGGCGGGCCAGTACGAGGCCCGCCGCGCCCTGGAGATCGCCGCGGCAGGCGGCCACCACCTCTACCTCAAGGGCCCTCCCGGCGCGGGCAAGACGATGCTGGCGGAGCGGCTGCCCGGGCTGCTCCCGCCGCTGACCCAGAAGGAGGCCCTGGAGGTCAGCGCCGTCCACTCGGTGGCCGGCCTGCTCCCGGTCGGGCGCCCGCTGATCGACACCGCGCCCTACTGCGCCCCGCACCACTCCACGACGATGCCCGCGATCGTCGGCGGCGGCAGCGGCCTGCCGAGACCGGGCGCGGTCTCGCTGGCCCACCGGGGCGTCCTCTTCCTGGACGAGGCACCGGAGTTCCCCGTCCGGGTGCTCGACGCGCTGCGCCAGCCGCTGGAGTCGGGCGAGGTGGTGATCGCCCGCTCCGCCGGGTCGCTGCGCCTGCCCGCCCGGTTCCTGCTCTGCATGGCCGCCAACCCCTGCCCGTGCGGGCGGCACTCGCGGCGGGGCGAGGGGTGCGAGTGCACCCCGACGATGGTCAGCCGGTACCAGGGGCGGCTCTCCGGGCCGCTGCTGGACCGGGTCGACCTCCAGGTCCAGGTCGCCCCCGTCACCAGGGTCGAGCTCATGGAACGGGACGTGACGGCGGAGACCACCGTGACGGTCGCCGCCCGGGTGCTGGCCGCCCGGGAGCGGGCGGCCGAGCGGCTCTCCGGGACGCCCTGGCGGACCAACGCCGAGGTGCCGGGCCACGAGCTGCGCACCCGCTGGCAGTTGGGGGCCGGAGCCCTCAACGACGTGGCCCGGCAGCTGGAGCGCGGGCTGCTCACCGCCCGGGGGCTGGACCGGGTGCTCCGGGTCGCCTGGACGGTCGCCGACCTCGCCGGGCGGGACCGGCCCGACCAGCGGGACGTGCGGACGGCGCTGGTCCTGCGCACCGGGGTCGAACAGGGGCTCCCGCTCACCGAACGGGTCTTCGGCCGGCTCGGCGGCCGGGCCGGCCCGCAGGAGAGGCCACCGGCGCCTCCGGGCGGCGAGGGCCAGGAAGGAGCCGCCGCGTGAACCGGCTGACGTGCGACCCCCAACCGCCCGACAGGGCAGCGGCGGTGGCCGACCCCGAGGAGGAGCGGCTCGCCCGGGCCGTGCTCAACCGGGTCAGCGAACCCGGGGACGCGATGGTCGGCCGCTGGCTCGGCCGGCTCCCCGCCGCCGCACTCGTCCGCGCGATCCGGGACGGCACCGTGCCCGACCATCCCGGGCTGGACGCCACCCGGCTCGCCGGGTACCAGGCGAGGCTGCCCGGCCTCGACCCTGCGGACGACCTGAAACGGGTACAGGACGCCGGTGGACGCTTCATCATTCCGGGGGACACTGAATGGCCCAGCCAGCTGGACGACCTGGGCGACGGACGCCCGGTCGGGCTCTGGGCGACGGGCACCGGATCGCTGCGGCTGCTCGCCCTCCGCTCGGTCTCGGTGGTCGGCTCCCGGGCCTGCACGGCCTACGGCGCCCATGTCGCCGGGGAGTTCGCGGCCCAACTGGCCGAGCGCGGCTGGGTGGTGGTCTCCGGAGCGGCCTACGGCATCGACGCGGCCGCCCACCGGGGAGCGCTCGCCGTCGGCGGGATGACCATCGCGGTGCTGGCCTGCGGGGTGGACGTGGCCTACCCGAAGGGCAACGCCGCGCTGATCCGGCGGATCGGCGTCCAGGGCCTGCTGGTCAGCGAACTCCCGCCCGGGGAGCACCCCAACCGCTTCCGCTTCGTCCTGCGCAACCGGGTCATCGCGGCGCTCACCCGGGGCACCGTGGTCGTCGAGGCGGCGGTGCGCAGCGGCGCGCTGAGCACCGCCAGACGGGCGCGGGACCTCAACCGGCACACCATGGGCGTCGCCGGCCCCGTCACCTCGGAGCTGTCCGCCGGGGTCCACGCCCTGATCCGCAGCGGCGCGGCCACCCTGGTCACCGACGCCGACGAGGTCACCGAGCTGATCGGGTCGATCGGCGAGGACCTCGCGCCCCAGCGCGCCGGCCCGGTGCTGCCCCGGGACCTGCTGGAGCCGGCGGTCGCCCGGGTGCTGGAGGCCGTACCGGCGACGGCCGAGGGCGCGCCGATCGAACGGCTGGCCCGACAGTCCGGGCTGCCGCCGGACGAAGTGCTCCAGAAACTCTACGAGTTGGGCTCGCTCGGCTACGTCGAACGGCACGGCGCGCACTGGCGCGCGGTGCGGAGGAGGTGATCGGGGAAGGCGGCGCGGGGGCGGGCGGCGCGAGCTGGGTGACCGGCCGGGCCGCTGCCCCGGTTCGACCGTTCGTGTGCACGGTTCCGGTCGGTGACCGCCGGGGTGAACGCCTCGGCGAACGCCACCGGATCGGGGGACGACCGAGTGGCGGTAGCGCTTTGCAGTGAGTCGGTCACGCTACGCTCCACATGCCTTCCCTATCAGCACATGACTCGGCAGAACGGCGCAGACCCACGCATGCCCACACACATTCCCGGACACAGAGTGACCGGTGGAGCCCGGTCCTCGGGCGGGCCGAGGACCGAGCGGCGGACCGTGACCGAGCTCCCGTCCAAGCAGACGGGGGCGATGGGGGGCCTGTCGCGCCAGGGCGGCCGACCGGCGACCCGCCCGGGCCGGCCCGCGGACGCGCCCGCCGGCGCGGCCGACGCCGACGCGCCCCCCGCACCCGGCGGCGCACCGGCGCCCGACGCGACCTCCCCGTCGGCGCCCGACGCGCCGCCCGCGCCCCCGCCGGCCGACGCACCCCGGCGTGAGCGCCCCGCCCCGGGCCCCCAGCGGACCGGCGAGCGCGAGACGGCGCCCGACGAGCCCGCCGCCCAGGGCCGCACCGCGCTCGAGGAGCTCTGGCGCTCCTACAAGGAGAGCGGCGACGCCAGGCTGCGCGAGCAGCTGATCCTGCACTACTCACCACTCGTCAAATACGTGGCCGGCCGGGTCGGGGTCGGCCTGCCCGCCAACGTCGAACAGGCCGACTTCGTCTCCTCCGGCGTCTTCGGCCTGATCGACGCGATCGAGAAGTTCGACATCGGCCGCGCCATCAAGTTCGAGACCTACGCCATCAGCCGCATCCGCGGCGCCATCATCGACGAGCTGCGCGCCCTGGACTGGATCCCGCGCTCGGTGCGGCAGAAGGCCAAGGCCGTCGAGCGGACGTACGCGACGCTGGAGGCCCGGCTGCGCCGGACGCCGCACGAGGCCGAGGTCGCCGCCGAGATGGGTATCGCCGTCGAGGACCTGCACGCCATCTTCAGCCAGCTCTCCCTCGCCAACGTCGTCGCCCTCGACGAGCTGCTGCACCCGGTGGGGGAGGGTGGCGACCGGCTCAGCCTGATGGACACCCTGGAGGACCACGGCGCCGACAACCCCGTCGAGGTCGCCGAGGACCGCGAGCTGCGCCGGCTGCTCGCCCAGGCCGTCAACACCCTCCCCGAGCGGGAGAAGACCGTGGTGACGCTCTACTACTACGAGGGCCTCACCCTCGCCGAGATCGGCCAGGTGCTGGGCGTGACGGAGAGCCGGGTGAGTCAGATCCACACCAAGTCCGTCCTCCAGCTGCGCGCCAAGCTCTCCGAGGTCCGGTAGTCCGGGGCCCGGTGGTCCGGCCGGCCCCGGCGGGCGCCTCCCCGCCGGGGCCGGCCCCGTGGCGCCGTGAGGACGCGCGGCGCCGTACCGGCCGGAGGTAGGGCTCCGTACAGTGTCTCTGTGCCGAAGATCCGAGCGGCCTCGGTGGCCGAGCATCGCCAACTGCAGCGGGCAGCCCTCCTCGACGCTGCCCGCACCCTGCTCACCGAGGGCGGCATGGAGGCCCTGACCTTCCCCGCGCTCGCGGCGCGCACCGGCCTGGCCCGCTCCTCGGTCTACGAGTACTTCCGCTCCCGCGCCGCCGTGGTCGAGGCGCTGTGCGAGGTGGACCTCCCGCTCTGGGCGGCCGAGATCGAGGCCGGGATGCAGAGCTGCGACACCGCGGCCGGCCGGATCGAGGCGTACGTCCGGGGCCAGCTGGCGCTGGCCGGCGACCCCCGGCACCGGGCGGTCGTGGCGATCTCGGCCCTGGAGCTCGACGAGGCGGCGCGCGAGCGCATCCGCGCGGCCCACGGGACGCTGGTCGGGCTCGTCGTCCGGGCGCTGGAGGACCTGGGCCACACCCGGCCCCGGCTCGCCGCCGCGCTGCTCCAGGGGATCGTCGAGGCGGCCGTCCGCCAGAGCGAGCAGTCGGCCGGCGGAGTGCGCGCCGGTTGCCCGGTGGAGGACCCGGACGCGATCGCCGACGCCGCCGTCGCCCTGGCCCTGCGCGGCCTGGACCGTTCCTGAGTCGTGTCCGCACCGGGAACGGCCCCGGCGTCGAGCGGCAGCAGCCGCGCCGAGCCCGACCCGAGCAGGGCCAGCGGATCGAGGTAGCGCCCGCCGCGCAGCAACCCCCAGTGCAGGCAGTCCCGCCCACCGCAGTGCCGCCCCTGAGGCGCCAGGTGCCCGATCACCTGCCCGGCGGCCACCGGTGCCCCGACCGGCAGTTCGCCCAGGACGGGCAGGTAGGTGGTCCGCAGCGGGGGAGAGCCGGTGCCGGGGTGCGTGACGCTCACCACGGGCCGCCCCGCGACCGGCCCGGAGAAGGCGACCACCCCGGCCGCCGCCGCCCGCACCGGCTCCCCGGCCCCGGCGGCGAGGTCCACCCCGCGGTGCCCGGCCGCCCACGGCTTCGCCGGCGGGTCGAACCGCCCCAGCACCCCGCCGCCCCCGCCCACCGGCCAGGCCCGCAGCGCGCCCCGTACGGGAGCGGCGCCCGCCGCCCCGGGGGCGGCCCCCAGGAACGCCGGCACCGCCGCCAGCACCAGCACCAGCACCGTCACTCCGCGCGCAGTCATGCCCAGAGGCTGACGCCGCCCTCGCCTCCGCACCACCCGGTTCCGGATTCCTGTGGACAAACCGCCCACCGGCCCGTCCTCCGTCCCCCGGACGGGTGTACGGGTACCGCCATTCGGTGTAGAAACGGCATACGAAGGCCCTCGCGGCGGCATACCGCCCGCGGACGCACGCCCCCGGCCGAGGCCTCCCGGCCCCCGTGGGCCCCACCCGCTCCGGGCCCGCGCGACTCTCGGAGTCGCCCGCCCCTCGGCGCTTCCCGTACACTTCACACGCGACCCGGTCCGCCGGGTCGACTTCGCACGCCCCGCCACCGGTGGACGGTCGTGGACGGACATGGTTCGACCGCAGCCCCCGCCCGGTGCGAGTGCCCTCGGTCCGCCGAGCCCGACCGGTCCCCGGACCGCGAGGGTGGCAGCGGCTCGGCACGATCGGGGCGTCAGGCGTGGCTTTCACCTGACTGCCACGGACCAACCGAGACTGACCCGCGCCATGGCGATCGCCCTCAAAGGCACCGCCGGGGCCCGGGCCGTAACACCTGAGGAGCACGGCACATGGCCGTCGTCACGATGCGGGAGCTGCTGGAGAGCGGCGTCCACTTCGGTCACCAGACCCGCCGCTGGAACCCGAAGATGAAGCGCTTCATCATCACCGAGCGCAACGGCATCTACATCATCGACCTCCTGCAGTCGCTGAACTACATCGACCGCGCCTTCGAGTTCATCAAGGAGACCGTTGCCCACGGCGGCAGCGTCCTCTTCGTCGGCACGAAGAAGCAGGCCCAGGAGGCCATCGCCGAGCAGGCCACCCGCGTGGGTATGCCCTACGTGAACCAGCGCTGGCTCGGCGGCATGCTGACCAACTTCTCGACCGTCTACAAGCGTCTGCAGCGCCTCAAGGAGCTCGGCGAGCTGGACTTCGCGGACGTGGCCGGTTCCGGCCTCACCAAGAAGGAGCTCCTGGTCCTCCAGCGCGAGCACGACAAGCTGGAGAAGACCCTCGGCGGTATCCGCGACATGCAGCGCGTTCCCAGCGCCGTGTGGATCGTGGACACCAAGAAGGAGCACATCGCGGTCGGCGAGGCCCGGAAGCTCAACATCCCGGTCGTCGCCATCCTCGACACCAACTGTGACCCCGACGAGGTCGACTACAAGATCCCGGGCAACGACGACGCGATCCGCTCCGTCACGCTGCTGACCCGCGTGATCGCCGACGCCGTGGCCGAGGGCCTCAAGTCCCGCGCCGGTGTCGCCAAGGGCGACGCCAAGGCCGAGCCGGGTGCCGACCAGCCGCTGGCCGACTGGGAGAAGGACCTGATCGAGGGCGAGAAGAAGGCCGAGGAGGCCCCGGCCGCCGAGGCCGAGACCGCTGAGGTCGTCGAGACCGCCGAGGTCGCTGAGGTCGCCGAGGTCACCGAGGTCGTCGAGACCGCCGCCACCGAGGCGCCGGCCGAGCAGGCCTGACGTACCAAGGGTGAGGGGCACTCGCCGGTACGAAACCGGCAGGTGCCCCTCTCTCCCGCGCCGGGACCGAACCACCGGTCCCGGCGCATCCCCACGCAGACACGCGAGACGCGAGAAGAGATTCACACCATGGCGAACTTCACCGCCGCGGACGTCAAGAAGCTCCGTGAGCTCACCGGCGCCGGCATGATGGACTGCAAGAAGGCCCTGGACGAGGCCGAGGGCAACGTCGAGAAGGCCGTCGAGCTCCTGCGCATCAAGGGCCAGAAGGGCGTCGCCAAGCGCGAGGGCCGTGACGCCTCCAACGGCGCCGTCGCCGCGCTGATCGCCGAGGACAAGAAGTCCGGCGTTCTGGTCGAGCTGAACTGCGAGACGGACTTCGTCGCCAAGGGTGACAACTTCGTCAAGGTCGCCGACGCGATCGCCACCCACGTCGCCGCCGTCGCCCCGGCCGACCTGGACGCCGCGCTCGCCTCCGAGATCGAGGCCGGCAAGACCGTCCAGCAGTTCGTGGACGAGGCCAACGCGACCCTGGGCGAGAAGATCGTCTTCCGTCGCTTCGCCCAGTTCGACGGTGACGGCTTCGTCGCGGTCTACCTGCACAAGACCAGCCCCGACCTCCCGCCGGCCGTCGGCGTCCTGGTCGAGCTGGACAAGGAGAACGCCGAGGTCGCCAAGGACGTCGCGCAGCACATCGCCGCCTTCGCGCCGAAGTACCTGTCCCGCGAGGAGATCCCGGCCGAGGCGCTCGAGAACGAGCGTCGCGTCGCCGAGGCCACCGCCCGCGAGGAGGGCAAGCCCGAGGCCGCCCTGCCGAAGATCGTCGAGGGTCGCGTCACCGGCTTCGTCAAGGAGAACTCCGTCCTGGAGCAGGCCTTCGCGAAGGACAACAAGAAGACCGTCGCCAAGGTCCTCGAGGAGGCCGGCGTCTCCCTCAAGCGCTTCGCCCGCTTCCGCGTCGGCGCCTGAGCCACGTTCCCCCTGGTCCCCGGCCCCTCTAGGCTGGGAACCGCCCCCGCCCGCTGACCAGGGCGGGAGGAACGCCGAGCGGGCTCACCCAGCGCCAACCGTCACCGGGCGGCCCGCGTCGGCACCATGAACGACGAGGAGGCCATTGCCGTGCAGGACACCGAACAGGTTCCCGCGGCAGTGGCCTCCTCGCGTGTACGCGCGGACCGGAGCCCGCACGGCCCCGGTCTGTGAGCCAGCAGGTGCAATAAAGGAGAAATCCATGCAGGAGACGCAGGAGACCGCGCAGGACCCCAAGGCCGGTTCGCGCCGCCGGGTGCTGCTGAAGCTGTCCGGTGAAGCCTTCGCCGGTGGCGGCGGGCTCGGCGTCGACCCGGACGTCGTGCACGCGATCGCCCGGGAGATCGCCACGGTCGTCCGCGCCGGCACCGAGGTCGCGGTGGTCATCGGCGGCGGCAACTTCTTCCGGGGCGCCGAGCTCCAGGTCCGCGGGATGGACCGGGCCCGCTCCGACTACATGGGCATGCTGGGCACGGTCATGAACTGCCTCGCGCTCCAGGACTTCCTGGTCAAGGAGGGCATCGAGACCCGCGTCCAGACCGCGATCACCATGGGCCAGGTCGCCGAGCCGTACCTGCCGCTGCGGGCCGTCCGGCACCTGGAGAAGGGCCGCGTGGTGATCTTCGGCGCCGGAATGGGCATGCCGTACTTCTCGACCGACACCACGGCCGTCCAGCGGGCCCTGGAGATCCACGCCGACGTCCTGCTGATGGGCAAGAACGGCGTGGACGGCGTCTACGACTCCGACCCCCGGACCAACCCGGACGCGGTCAAGTTCGACGCCCTGGACTACTCCGAGGTCATCGCCCGGGACCTCAAGGTCGCCGACCTCACCGCGATCACCCTGTGCAAGGACAACAACCTCCCGATGCTGGTCTTCGAACTGCTGGCGGAGGGCAATATCGCGCGCGCGGTGAAGAGTGAGAAGATCGGCACACTCATCAGCCAGGATTCCGTCCGGGCCTGAGCAGCAACCAGCCGTACCGGACGGCGGCGCCGAGCCGTGACCGGTCGGGACCCACAGCAGATGAACCGGACAGGGAGACCACAGTGAGCGAAGCGATCGAAGAGACCCTCCTCGAGGCCGAGGAGAAGATGGAGAAGGCCGTCGGCGTCGCCAAGGACGACCTCGCGGCGATCCGCACCGGCCGCGCCCACCCGGCGATGTTCGCCAAGATCGTCGCCGAGTACTACGGCGCCATCACCCCGATCAACCAGCTGGCCTCGTTCTCGGTGCCGGAGCCCCGGATGGCCGTCGTCTCGCCGTTCGACAAGACCGCGCTCAAGGCCATCGAGCAGGCGATCCGCGACTCCGACCTGGGCGTCAACCCCTCCAACGACGGTTCTATCATCCGGGTGGTGCTGCCCGAGCTGACCGAGGAGCGCCGCCGCGAGTTCATCAAGATCGCGCGCACCAAGGGCGAGGACGCCAAGGTCTCGATCCGCGCCGTGCGCCGCAAGGCCAAGGACGCCATCGACAAGCTGGTGAAGGACGGCGAGGTCGGCGAGGACGACGGCCGCCGCGCCGAGAAGGAGCTCGACGACACCACGGCCAAGTACGTGGCCCAGGTCGACGAGCTGCTGAAGCACAAGGAATCCGAGCTGCTCGAGGTCTGATGAACGACGCCCCTGACGCCCCTGGCTACTGGGGCCCGTCCGACCAGCAGTTCCAGCCGTACCGCCCGGCGCCGCAGCCGCAGGCACCCCTGCCGCAAGCCCATCCGGCGCCGGGGTACGGCGATCATCCGGCGCCCCCGCCGTTCCAGGGACACCCCGGTCACGGGGCCGTCCAGGGGCCGGGAGCGCCGGGCGGCCCCCGTCCGGATCAGCCGCAGCAGCCTCCGGTGTACTGGAACGGCGACGCGGAGGAGACTCAGGTCATGCCTCCCGTCCCGGCCGACCCCGGTCCGGCCCGGGAGGCCGGCCGGCTGGGCGGCGGTCCGCTGTTCCGGGACGAGCAGCCCCCGGCCGCCCCGGGCGGCGGCGAGACGGTCGTGCTGCGCGCGATAACCGACGACGTCACCCCCGGAGCCGGCGCCCCGCCGTTCCCGGGGGCTCCGGTGCACCCCGCGCCGCCGCCGAGCCACCCGGCGGCCGGGTTCCCCCCGTACCCGCCGTCGTCCCATCCAGGGCAGGAGACACCCGTGGCCGCCCAGCCCGCCCCGCAGCCGCAGCCGCCCAAGCAACGCGGTGGCCGCAACCTCCAGGCCGCCATAGGCGTGGGGGTCGGCCTCGGCGCGGTCATCGTCGCCTCGCTGTTCGTGGTGAAGGCGCTGTTCCTGTTCGTCGTCATGGCCGCCGTCGCGGTCGGCGTCTGGGAGCTGACCAGCCGCCTGTCCGAGCGCAAGCAGATCAAGGCGCCGCTCGTCCCGCTGGTCGTCGGCGGCGTCGCCATGGTCGCCACCGGCTACTGGGCGGGCATCCAGTGGGCCGCGGCCTCGCTCGCGCTGACGGGGCTGGCGGTGATGGTCTGGCGGATGGCCGAGCCGCCGGAGAACTACCTGCGCGACATAACGGCGGGCGTGTTCACCGCGTTCTACGTGCCGTTCCTGGCCACCTTCGTGGCGATGATGCTGGCGGCCGACGACGGCCCGCAGCGGATCGTGCTCTTCCTGATCGTCACGATCTGCAGCGACACCGGCGCCTACGCGGTGGGCTACAAGTTCGGGAAGACCAAGCTCGCCCCGACGATCAGCCCCGGCAAGACCCGGGAGGGCCTGGCCGGCGGCATCGCGCTGTCGATGCTCGCGGGCGCCGTGCTGATGCAGCTGATCATCGACGACGGCAGCTGGTGGCAGGGCCTGATCCTGGGCGGCTGCGCGGCGGTCACCGCCACCCTGGGCGACCTGGGCGAGTCGATGATCAAGCGCGACCTCGGGATCAAGGACATGGGCACCCTGCTGCCCGGCCACGGCGGCATCATGGACCGGCTGGACTCGCTCCTGCCGACCGCCCCAGTGGTCTGGCTGCTGCTGGCGGCCTTCGTCGGCAGCTGACCCGCACACGGTTCGAGGGGCCCCGGACGCCTGGCGCGTCCGGGGCCTCCGTGCGTCTGCGACACTTGAACGACCATGCCTAAGCCCGGAGAACTCACCTTTGTCGCGCCGCGCGGCGCCAAGCCCCCGCGACACCTCGCCGACCTGAGCCCCGCCGAGCGCAAGGAGGCCGTCGCCGAGCTGGGCGAGCAGGGCTTCCGCGCCAAGCAGCTCTCGAACCACTACTTCGGCCGGATGTCGGACGACCCCGAGAGCTGGACGGACATCCCCGCGGCCAGCCGGGCGAAGCTGACGGAGGCCCTGCTGCCCGACCTGATGAAGGTCGTGCGGCACGTCTCCTGCGACGACGACGCGACCCGCAAGACGCTGTGGCGGCTCTTCGACGGGACGCTGGTCGAGTCGGTGCTGATGCGCTACCCGGACCGGGTCACCATGTGCATCAGCTCGCAGGCCGGCTGCGGCATGAACTGCCCGTTCTGCGCGACCGGCCAGGCGGGGCTGACCCGCAACCTGTCGACCGCGGAGATCGTCGAGCAGATCGCCGCCGGGATGCGCGCCCTGAAGACCGGGGAGGTCCCCGGGGGCGAGACGCGGCTGTCGAACGTGGTCTTCATGGGCATGGGCGAGCCGCTGGCCAACTACAACCGGGTGCTGGCCTCGATCCGCCGGCTCACCGACCCGGCGCCGGACGGCTTCGGCCTCTCCCAGCGCGGCATCACCGTCTCGACCGTCGGCCTCGTCCCGGCGATGCACCGCTTCGCCGACGAGGGCCTCAGCTGCCGGCTGGCGCTGTCGCTGCACGCTCCGGACGACGAGCTGCGCGACGAGCTGGTGCCGGTCAACACCCGGTGGAAGGTCGCCGAGGTGCTGGACGCGGCGTGGAACTACGCGGAGAAGTCCGGCCGCCGGATCTCCATCGAGTACGCGCTGATCAAGGACATCAACGACCAGGCCTGGCGCGCCGACCTGCTCGGCCGGCTGATCCGGGGCAAGCGGGTGCACGTGAACCTGATCCCGCTGAACCCGACGCCCGGCTCCAAGTGGACGGCCTCGCGGCCCGAGGACGAGCGCGAGTTCGTCCGCCGGCTCCAGTCGCACGGCGTGCCGACGACCGTCCGTGACACCCGCGGCCAGGAGATCGACGGCGCCTGCGGCCAGCTCGCCGCGGCGGGCTGAAGCCCCTACCGCAGCCCGGCGGCCGCCAGCGCGGCGGTCGCCCCGCCGGTGAGCAGCAGGGTCGTGCCGACGGCCAGGGTGCGCAGGGCGACGGCGCCGAACAGCAGCCGGGGTGAGGTGCCCAGGCGGAGCAGGGCCTCGGTGACGGCGCGGCGGTCGGTGCGGACCTCGGCGAGGCGGGCGGCGACGGCGGCCAGGGTGCAGCCGAGGACGAGTCCGGCCTCGACGGCGGGGAGGGTGTCGGCGCCGTCGCGGGTGCCGATCCAGTAGCGGACGGTGGTGAGGACCACCGCGAGGACGAGGGTGAGCACGGCCAGCGGCGGGCCGAGCCGCCGGGCCTGGGCGGTGAGCCCGCGCCCGGCGAGCAGCCGCAGCGGGGTGGGCCGGCCGACGGCGAGCAGGCGGCCGGCCCAGCCGAGCAGCGGGCCGGTCAGCAGGGCGAGGCCGAGCGCGCCGGCGGCCCAGCCGCCGAGGGCGGCGGTGCTGGTGGAGCCGAGCCCGGCGGGCAGGTGGATCGGGCGGCCGTCGACGGCGGCACCGGGCCGCAGGGCGATGAGTTCGAGCGCGGCGCCGATCACCACCAGCCCGGTCGGCAGGGCGATGCGCCAGGGGCCGAAGCCCGTACGGGCGCGGGTGCGGCCGCCGGGCAGGGCGTCGGCGGAGGGCACGGAGCAGGCGGCGGCGATCCCGGCGGTGAGCGGCACGAGCGCGAGCAGGGTGACCGGGGCGGCGGCCGGCAGCGGCACGCCCATGCCGAGGTCGGGGGCGAGCGTGGGCCCGGCGATGTCGTTGCGCAGGACGAGGAAGAGCAGCAGGGCCAGCACGCTGCCGAGCACGCAGGCGAGCGCGACCTCTCCGGCGATCAGGGCCCGGATGCGGCGGGAGCCGGCCCCGGCGGCGGTGAGGCCGGCGATGCGCTCGGGCCGGCGGGCGGGCACCGAGCGGGCGGCGACGGCGGCGAACCAGGCGACGGCGGCCAGCGGGGGCAGGCACCAGAGCAGGCGGACGAACGCGTCGGTGCCGCCGAGCGGGTCGCTCAGGGCCCGGCCGAGGGAGCGCAGCAGGAAGGCGGCGACCACGGCGGCGGCGAGGGCGGTGAGCAGCCAGCGGCCGAGGTCGGGCACCCGGTAGCCCCGGGCCAGGCGGAGGTAGAACACGACGACTCTCTCAGCGGCTCGGGCCGGCCGTGACGGCGGTGCCGCGCGGGACGGGGGCGGCGGGGGCGGTGAGCCGTCCGTCGACGAGGGCGACCGCGCGGTCCGCGAACCGGACGAGCTCGGGGTCGTGGGTGGCCAGGACGAGGGTGAGCTGGTGCGAGCGGGCCGCGCTGGTCAGTATCCGCAGGACCTGGTCGGCGGCCTCGCGGTGCAGCGGGGCGGTGGGGTCGTCGGCGAAGACGACGGGCGGCAGCGGCGCGAGGGCGCGGGCGACGGCGATGCGCTGGCGCTGGCTCTGGAGCAGCCGGTCGGGGCGCTGCCGGGCGACCTCGCCGACGTCGAGGCGCTCCAGCCACTCGGAGGCGGCGGTGTAAGCGGCCTTGTTGCCGGCGCCGGCGAGCAGGAGGGGGAGGGCGACGTTCTCGCGGGCGGTCAGCTCGGGCACCAGGTGCGGTTGGGAGCCGACGAAGCCGAAGCGGTCGCGGCGCAGCCGTTCGCGGCCGGCCCGTCCGAGGGTGTGGACGGGGGAGCTGTTGAACCACACCTCGCCCTCGTCGACGGGGAGTTGGGCGGAGAGGCAGCCGAGCAGGGTGCTCTTGCCGGAGCCGCGCGGGCCGGTGACGGCGAGCACCTCGCCCTCGCGGACGCCGATCGAGATGCCGCGCAGGGCGGGGGTGCCGTCGTGGGACTTGACGATCCCTCGGGCCCACAGCACGTCGTTGTCAGGCGGTGCCGCTGGCATGGGGTTCCATCCTGGGTGGCCGCAGGGATATGACAGTCGTCAGATTAGAACGACCGGGGACGGTCGCGGTTGCGGCGCACTGGTCCATCACGGGCATATCACCCGCATTCAGGCATGTTTGGTCGTACGACCGTGATGTGGACGTGATCACGGCGTGAACGCCGAAGGGCGGCCCCGGCTCCTGGGGTCCAGGGAGTCGGGGCCGCCCTTCGGCGGAGGGTGGGGAAGAAGGCTCAGGGGGTCAGATCTTCGCCCACGCGTCGGTGAGGCTGGTCCGCAGGATCTGCTCGATCTCGTCGAAGGTCGACTGGTCGGAGATCAGCGGCGGGGCCAGCTGGATGACCGGGTCGCCACGGTCGTCGGCGCGGCAGTACAGGCCGTTGTCGAAGAGGGCCTTCGACAGGAAGCCGTAGAGCACGCGCTCGACCTCGTCGTCGTTGAACGACTCCTTGGTGACCTTGTCCTTGACGAGCTCGATGCCGTAGAAGTACCCGTTTCCGCGGACGTCGCCGACGATCGGCAGGTCGCGCAGCTTGTTCAGGGTGCCGAGGAACGCGGACTCGTTGTCGAGGACGTGCTGGTTGAGGCCCTCGCGCTCGAAGATGTCGAGGTTGGCCAGCGCCACCGCGGAGGAGACCGGGTGGCCGCCGAAGGTGTAGCCGTGCAGGAAGGTGTTGTCACCCTTGTAGAACGGCTCGGCCAGGCGGTCCGAGATGATCGTGGCGCCGATCGGGGAGTAGCCCGAGGTCATGCCCTTGGCGCAGGTGATCATGTCGGGCTGGTAGCCGAACTTGTCGGCGCCGAACATGGTGCCCAGGCGGCCGAAGGCGCAGATGACCTCGTCCGAGACCAGCAGCACGTCGTGGCGGTCGCAGATCTCGCGCAGGCGCTGGAAGTACCCGGGCGGCGGCGGGAAGCAGCCGCCGGCGTTCTGGACCGGCTCGACGAAGACGGCGGCGACGGTCTCGGCGCCCTCGTTGAGGATGGCCACCTCGATCTCGTCGGCGCACCAGCGGCCGTAGGCCTCGGGGTCGACCGTGCCGTCCGGGCCCTCGAGGAAGGCCGGGGCGCGGTAGATGTTGGTGTTCGGCGCCTTGTGGGTGCCCGGCACCAGCGGCTCGAACGGGGCCTTCAGGCCCGGCAGGCCGGTGATGGACAGCGCGCCCTGGGGGGTGCCGTGGTAGGCGACGGCGCGCGAGATGACCTTGTACTTGGTCGGCTTGCCGGTCAGCTTGAAGTACTGCTTGGCCAGCTTCCAGGCGGTCTCGACGGCCTCGCCGCCGCCGGTGGAGAAGAAGACCTTGTTCAGGTCGCCGGGGGCGTAGTTGGCCAGGCGCTCGGCCAGCTCGACGGCCTTCGGGTGGGCGTAGCTCCACACCGGGAAGAAGGCGAGCTCCTTGGCCTGCTTGGCGGCGGCCTCGGCGAGCTCCTCGCGGCCGTGACCGGCCTGGACGACGAACAGGCCGGCGAGGCCGTCGAGGTACTTGCGGCCCTTGTCGTCCCAGACGTAGGTGCCCTCGCCCCGGACGATCGTCGGAACGGGGGAGTTCTCGTACGACGACATGCGGGTGAAGTGCATCCACAGGTGGTCGTAGGCGGTCTTGGAAAGGTCCTTCTGCGCCGGGTCGGCTGTCATCGGGTGCCCCAGGTGTAGGTCTGTTTCCGGAGCTTCAGGTAAACGAAGCTCTCGGTGCTCCGCACGCCGGGAAGGGCGCGGATGCGCTTGTTGATCAGTTCGAGCAGGTGCTCGTCGTCCTCGCAGACCAGTTCGGCCAGGAGGTCGAACGAGCCTGCGGTGCAGACGACGTAGTCGACCTCGTCGAGGGCGGCCAGCGCGTCGGCGACGGGTTCGATGTCGCCCTCGACCCGGATGCCGACCATCGCCTGGCGGGTGAAGCCGACGGTGAGCGGGTCCGTGACGGCGACGATCTGCATCACGCCCTGGTCGAGCAGCTTCTGGACGCGCTGTCGCACGGCCGCCTCGGACAGGCCGACGGCCTTGCCGATGGCGGCGTACGGGCGGCGCCCGTCCTCCTGCAGTTGCTCGATGATCGCCTTGGAGGCGGCGTCGAGGGGAACGCTCGCGTTCCGGTCGCGGTTGGCCACGCCGCCACTGTGCCTGATCGTTCTTGTGTTCGCAAGCGTGGAAACTGCTGATTTCGTCGCGATCTTGGAAAACGCCTGCGGATTTCATCGTCGGCGCGGATGCGGCCTGTCGATCCCGGCAGTCGAGCGGTTAGGGTGGCACGGTACGCGCGCGCCCCCGCAGGGAGGCGCGCATTCCGCCACCAGTGGACCGCGCCGGACGGGGCACGGCCACTCGGCACCCTTCGTCCGCCGCATCCGCCGACATACCATGGCGCCGGATTCTGCAACGCCGCAGGCCCAGACCGAGGAGAGACCCGTGAGCGACCTTCGCACGCTGCGCAACTACATCAACGGTGAGTTCGTCGACGCGGCGGACGGCCGCACCCTCGACATCGTGGACCCGACCACCGGCGAGGTGTACGCGACGTCGCCGCTGTCCGGGGCCTCGGACGTGGACGCCGCGATGGCCTCCGCCGCCGCGGCTTTCCCGATCTGGCGCGACGCCACCCCGAGCACCCGGCAGAAGCTGCTGCTGAAGATCGCCGACGCCGTCGAGGCCCGGGCCGACGAGATCGTCGACGCCGAGGTGCGCAACACCGGCAAGCCGCGCGCGCTGACCCTCTCCGAGGAGATCGGCCCGATGGTGGACCAGATCCGCTTCTTCGCCGGCGCCGCCCGCCTGCTGGAGGGCAAGGCCGCGGGCGAGTACATGGACGGGATGACCTCGATCATCCGCCGGGAGCCGGTCGGCGTCTGCGCCCAGGTCGCGCCGTGGAACTACCCGATGATGATGGCGGTCTGGAAGTTCGCCCCGGCCATCGCCGCCGGCAACGCCGTCGTGCTGAAGCCCTCGGACACCACCCCGGCCTCCACCGTGCTGCTGGCCGAGATCATCGGCGGCGTCCTCAAGGACCTGGACCTGCCGGCCGGCGTCTTCAACGTCATCTGCGGCGACCGCGAGACCGGCAAGCTGATGGTCGAGCACCGGACCCCGGCGATGGCCTCCATCACCGGTTCCGTCCGGGCCGGCATCCAGGTCGCGGAGTCCGCCTCCAAGGACGTCAAGCGCGTCCACCTGGAGCTGGGCGGCAAGGCCCCCGTCGTGGTCTTCGAGGACGCCGACATCGCCGAGGCCGTCGAGGGCATCTCGGTGGCGGGCTACTTCAACGCCGGCCAGGACTGTACGGCCGCCACCCGCGTGCTGGTGCACGAGTCGATCCACGACGCCTTCGTCGAGGCGCTGGCCAAGGCCGCGGCCGAGACCAAGACCGGCGGCGTGGACGACGAGGACGTGCTCTACGGCCCGCTGAACAACGCCAACCAGCTGAAGCAGGTCTCCGGCTTCATCGAGCGGCTGCCCGCCCACGCCAAGGTCGAGGCCGGTGGCCACCGGGTCGGCGACAAGGGCTACTTCTACGCCCCGACCGTCGTCTCCGGCCTGCTGCAGGACGACGAGATCATCCAGAACGAGGTCTTCGGCCCGGTCATCACCGTGCAGAAGTTCACCGACGAGGACCAGGCCGTCGAGTACGCCAACGGCGTCGAGTTCGCGCTGGCCTCCTCGGTGTGGACCAAGGACCACGCCCGGGCCATGCGGATGTCGCGCCGCCTGGACTTCGGCTGCGTCTGGATCAACACCCACATCCCGCTGGTCGCGGAGATGCCGCACGGCGGCTTCAAGAAGTCGGGCTACGGCAAGGACCTGTCCTCGTACGGGTTCGAGGACTACACGCGTGTGAAGCACGTCATGACCGCGATCTAGTGGGTCATGACCGTTGAGCGCTGTATGACCGCGATCTAGTCGTACGAGCTGATGATGGGCCCGGGTTCTCGTGACCCGGGCCCTGCTCCTTTCCAGGCTGTCGGCGGCCGACCCGACCGGCTGACAGGATGGAACTGCCCTTCGCGGTCCGGACTCCCTAGCCTTGCCGCATGAGCATCCCCACCGCCGACCCGGCCGCCGGTCAGGCCGTCAAGGCCGCCGACCGCGCACACGTCTTCCACTCGTGGTCCGCCCAGGCGCTGATCGACCCCCTCGCGGTGGCCGGCGCCGAGGGCTCGTACTTCTGGGACTACGAGGGCAACCGCTACCTCGACTTCTCCTCCCAGCTCGTCAACACCAACATCGGCCACCAGCACCCCAAGGTGGTCGCCGCGATCCAGGAGCAGGCGGCGAAGCTCTGCACCCTCGCCCCCGGCTTCGCCGTCGAGTCGCGCAGCGAGGCCGCCCGGCTGATCGCCGAGCGCACCCCCGGCGACCTGGACAAGATCTTCTTCACCAACGGCGGCGCCGAGGCCAACGAGAACGCCATCCGCCTGGCCCGGCTGCACACCGGCCGGCAGAAGGTGCTCTCCACCTACCGCTCGTACCACGGCGCCACCGCCAACGCGATCGCCCTGACCGGCGACCCGCGCCGCTGGGCCAGCGAGACCGGCGTCTCCGGCGTGGTGCACTTCTGGGGCCCGTACGCCTACCGCTCCAACTTCCACGCCGAGGACGAGGTGCAGGAGTGCGAGCGCGCGCTGGAGCACCTGGAGCAGGTCATCGCCTTCGAGGGCCCGGGCACCGTCGCCGCGGTCATCCTGGAGACGGTGGTCGGCACCGCCGGCATCCTCATCCCGCCGCCGGGCTACCTGGCCGGGGTGCGCGAGATCTGCGACCGGTACGGGATCGTGTTCATCCTCGACGAGGTGATGGCCGGCTTCGGGCGCACCGGCGAGTGGTTCGCCGCCGACCACTGGGGTGTCACCCCGGACCTGCTGACCTTCGCCAAGGGCGTCAACTCCGGCTACGTGCCGCTCGGCGGCGTCGCCATCAGCGCCGAGATCGCCGCGACCTTCGCCGAGCGGCCCTTCCCCGGCGGGCTCACCTACTCCGGCCACCCGCTGGCCTGCGCCTCCGCCGTGGCCACCATCAACGCCATGGCGGAGGAGGGCATCGTCGAGAACGCCAAGGCCATCGGCGAGACCGTCCTCGGCCCCGGCCTGCGCGAGCTGGCCGAGCGGCACCCCTCGATCGGCGAGGTGCGCGGCCTCGGCGTGTTCTGGGCGCTCGACCTGGTGAAGGACCGCGCCACCCGCGAGCCGCTCGTCCCCTACAACGCGGCGGGCGCCGCCAACGCGCCGATGGCCGAGCTGGCCGCGGCCTGCAAGGCGCGCGGGCTCTGGCCGTTCGTCAACATGAACCGCTTCCACGTCGTCCCGCCGTGCACCGTCACCGAGGAGGAGGCCAAGGCCGGCCTCGCGGTGCTCGACGAGGTGCTCGCGCTCGCCGACGCGCACACCGTCTGACGTACAGATACGGGACGGCCCCGGGCGCGCTCACCGTGCCCGGGGCCGTCCCACGCTCCGGAGGCCCCCACATGCGCAGCAGCTCCACCCCGACCCGCCCGCTCGACTCCCGCGCCCTGCGCCGACGTTCGCTGCTCGGCGGGGCCGCGCTGCTCGGCGCCGGCACGCTGACCGGCTGCGGCATCCCGTCCGCGTACGTGGACGAGGACCGCCGCTCGGCGCCGGACCGCTCGGAGGGCGACCGGCGGCTCGCCTTCTCCAACTGGACGCAGTACATCGACACCGACGACCAGGGCCGGCGCCCGACCCTGGACGCGTTCAGCGAGAAGACCGGCATCGCCGTCACCTACACCGAGGACATCAACGACAACGACGAGTTCTTCGGCAAGATCAGCCCCGTCCTCACCCAGGGCTCCGACCCCGGCCGGGACCTCATGGTGGTCAGCGACTGGATGGCCGGGCGGTACGTCTCCCTCGGCTGGGTGCAGGCGATGGACCGGGCCAACCTGCCCAACGTCACCGCCCAGTTGGACCCGCAGCTGGCGAACCCCGCCTTCGACCCCGGCCGCCGGCGCAGCGTGCCCTGGCAGTCCGGGATCACCGGCATCGCGTACAACCGCAGGACGCTCGGCCGGGAGCTGAAGTCCACCGCCGACCTGTGGGCCCCCGACCTCAAGGGCAGGGTCACCCTGTTCGCCGGGCTGGACGAGGCGCTCGGGCTGCTGATGCTCTCCCAGGGCGCGGACGTCGCAGCCTGGGGCACGGACGACGCGCACCGGGCGATGGACCTGGTGCAGAAGATGGTCGACGGCGGGCACGTGCGCCGCTTCACCGGCAACGACTACACCAGCGACCTCGCCTCCGGCGCCGCCGTCGCCTGCCAGGCCTACTCCGGCGACGCCGTCCAACTCACCGCCTCCAACCCGGACATCGCCTTCGTGGTGCCCGAGGAGGGCGGCGAGCTGTGGGCGGAGAGCCTGATGATCCCCAACCGGGCCGTCCACAAGCGCAACGCCGAGCAGCTGATCGACTACTACTACCAGCCCGAGGTGGCGGCCGAACTCGCCGCGGCCGTCCAGTACATCTGCCCGGTGCCGGCCGCGCAGAAGGTGCTGGCCGACAGCGGGGACAAGGACAAGGCCGAACTCGCCGAGAACCCGCTGGTGTTCCCGACGGAGGACATGCGGGCGCGGCTGCGCACCATGCGCGACGTGACCTCGGCCGAGCGGCCGGGGCTGCACAAGGTCTGGGGGCGCATCACCGGGGTGTAGGGCCCGCTAGCGGCGTACGGCGTCCAGGGCGAGCAGCGCCACGTGCAGGGAGAGGCAGGACTCCACCTGGTCGAGGTCGACGCCGAGGATGCGCTCGACCTTGTGCAGCCGGTCGTAGAAGGACGGCCGGGACAGGTGCGCCGCGTCGGCCGCCGCCGACTTGTTGCGGCCCTGCTCCAGATAGATCCGCAGCATCTGCACCAGCTGGCCGTTGTGCTCGGCGTCGTGCGCCAGCAGCGGGCCCAACTCCCGCTCCACGTACGTCTGCAGGCGCGCGTCGTCGCGCAGCAGGTGGAGCAGGCCGCGCAGCCGCACGTCCGGCAGCCGGTAGTACGAGGCGGCCCTGGCCCCGCCCGGGGCGTCGTGCAGGGCCGCGTCGGCGACCTGGGTCGCCTCCAGCAGGGTGCGCCGGGCGTCCCGGACGGCGCCGACCGAGGAGCCGACGGCGACCACCGGCCCGGCGGGGTCGGTGCCGCACTGCCCGGTCTCGGCGGACATCCGGCGCAGGGTGGCGGAGAAGGAGTCGAGGGCGGTGTTCTCGTCCTGCTGGGTGCCGAGCGCGATCAGCAGGCCGACGCCCTCGTCGTCCAGCGCGCCGACCAGCGCGGACAGCCGGCAGGCGCGGACGGCGCCGGCGGCCAGCTCGGTGAAGTCGCGCAGCCGGGCCTGCGCCTCCAGCGCGGCCGGGATCGGCCCGCGCCGGCACCGCAGCACCACGCCGACCAGGCGCCGGCCCTCCAGGGGGACGCCGAGCGCCTGGGCGCGCAGCGACACCTCGGAGACGGTCAGCGCGTGGGTGAGGATGCCGGAGAGCAGGGTGCGGTGGGTCTGCCGCTCCAGGCTCTCCCGGTCGCGCACCACCAGCCGGCTGAGCGCCAGCGCGGAGGCGCCGCGCTCCAACAGCATGGTGTGCGGGTGGCTCTCGCCCTCCGGCAGCGCGGGCCCGGGCTCCTGGACGAGGACGAGCCGGCCCCAGTCCTGGCCGCGCGCGCCGACGGCCGTCACCAGCCAGCCGCTGCGCGGGTCGTGGCCGGTGCGCCCGGGCGGGCGGACCCCGCGCGAGCGGCGCTCCCAGTCCTCCAGCACCTCGGCCTCCGGGCGCCCGGCGGTGTCGTGGGCGAGGACCTGGTGGGCGAGGTTCTCCAGGACGACGGGCGCGCCCGCCATCCGGGCGACCTGGCGGATCACCTCGGGCGGCTCGGCGCCCTCCACCACCAGCTCGTTGAACACCTGGTGCACGGACTCGGAGACGCGCAGCTGCTCCAGCTGGGCGTTGACCACCAGGGCGTGCACGGCCTCGGTGACGGCGACGAAGCGCACCTCGCGGCGCAGCGCGATCAGCGGCAGGCCGCGCTGCTCGGCGGCGTGCACCAGGGCGCGCGGGAGCGTGTCGAAGTAGCGCCGGCCGAACTCGACGACCAGCCCGGCCACCCCGACCCCGTCCAGGTCGCGGACGTACCGGGCCAGGCCCTCGCGGTCCTCGGGCAGGGCGATGCCGGTGGTCAGCACCAGCTCGCCGCCCTGGAGCACCCCGGCGACGTCGGGCAGTTCGCTGACGTGGACCCAGCGGACGGGCCGTTCCAGGTGTGCGGCGCCGGCCACGACCTGGGGCAGGCCGCGCCGCATCACGTCCAGGTCGAGAACGCGGGCGACGGTGGGGAGCATCGCGGGTCTCCTGCGGGGTGGGGGATTGCAGGGTGTCAGGTGAATCATCCACTGCGGCGACGACCTGTCGCCCTGCGAGGCGCCTTGCACACTGTAAGGCCCTTCGCACCGAGACTGTCGGAGTGACCCTTGTCACCCTCGCCCCGCAGCGGGCAAGGTCAGCGGGACCGCAGACCCCCACCGCGGACGCGTGATCCCGCAGCGGTCGAACCACGGCACTTGGAGGCATTCGGATGGACCTGACCGACTTCGGCGCGGGCGCGCAGTACATCGCGGGCCGGCAGGCCCCAGGCAGCGGCGAGCCCTTCCGGATCGTCAACCCGGCGGACGGCACGGTGGTCGAGGAGGTGACCCTGGCCGGTGCCGGGGACGTCGAGGCCGCCGTCGCCGCCGCCAGGGCCGCCCTGCCCGGCTGGTCCGGCGCCACCCCCGGCGCCCGCTCGGAGGCCCTCACCCGGCTCGCCGCCCGCCTGGCCGCCGCCGCCGAGGACCTGGCCCGGGTGGAGACCGCCCAGACCGGAAAGCCGATCAGGCTGTCCACCGAGTTCGACGTGCCCGGCACCGTCGACAACGCCGCCTTCTTCGCCGGGGCCGCCCGCAACCTGGAGGGCAAGGCCGCGGGGGAGTACTCCGGCGACCACACCTCGTACGTCCGGCGCGAGGCGATCGGCGTGGTCGGCTCGATCGCGCCGTGGAACTACCCGCTGCAGATGGCGGCCTGGAAGATCCTCCCGGCGATCGCGGCCGGGAACACCATCGTCCTCAAGCCCGCCGAGATCACCCCGCTGACCTCGCTGATGTTCGCCCGGGCCTGCACCGAGGCCGGCATCCCGGACGGCGTCGTCAACGTCGTCACCGGCGCCGGGCGCAGCGCGGGCGAGCAGCTCGTCTCCCACCCCGACGTCGCGATGGTCTCCTTCACCGGCTCCACCGCCGTCGGCCGCCGCGTCGCCGAACTCGCCACCGCCACCGTCAAGCGCACCCACCTCGAACTCGGCGGCAAGGCCCCGTTCGTGGTCTTCGACGACGCCGACCTCGACGCCGCGGTGCACGGCGCCGTCGCCGCCTCGCTGATCAACGGCGGCCAGGACTGCACCGCCGCCACCCGCGCGTACGTCCAACGCCCGCTGTACGACGCCTTCGTGGCCGGGGTCGCCGAGCTGTACGCGGCGATCCGCCTCGGCGCGCCGCTCGACCCGCGCACGGACCTGGGCCCGCTGGTCTCGTACACCCACCGGGACCGCGTCGCCGCCTTCGTCGAGCGCGCCCGCTCGTACGCCACCGTCGTCACCGGCGGGTTCGCCCCCGAGAAGGGCCACGACGGCACCGACCTCACCCGCGGCGCCTACTACGCCCCCACGCTGATCACCGGCGCGGCGCAGGACAGCGAGGTCGTGCAGGGCGAGGTCTTCGGCCCGGTCCTGGTCGTGCTGCCCTTCGACGGGGACGACGAGGGCCTGCGCCTGGCCAACGACACCCCGTACGGCCTGGCCGCCTCCGCCTGGACGACGAACGTGCACCGCTCGCTGCGCGCGACCCGGGAGATCGCCGCCGGGTGCGTCTGGGTCAACGACCACATCCCGATCATCAGCGAGATGCCGCACGGCGGCTACAAGGCCTCCGGCTACGGCAAGGACATGTCCCAGTACTCGCTGGACGAGTACACCCAGGTCAAGCACGTCATGTTCGACACCACGGCGGTGGCCCGCAAGGACTGGCACCGCACCGTCTTCGGAGACAGATAACCCCTCAGACCGGGGTGCTCCCCCCACGCACCCCTTCTCATCCCCAGGAGGCCCGTTCCATGGTGTTCAACGAGCTCGCCGACGGTCTGCCGGAACCGGTCCGCAGGGCCTGGGAACGCAGCCTGACCAGCGGCCGGGCCGCGGTCGGCCGGCGCACCCTGCTGCGGGCCGCCGCGCTGACCGCCGGGGCGGGCGCCCTGGCCGCCTGCGGCATCCCGGCCGCGCCCCGGGTCAGCGGCGACTCGACGGCGGGCGCCGCCAAGGACCTCTCGGAGAGCGAGAGGGAGGTCGCCTTCTCCAACTGGCCTCTGTACGTGGACACCGACGAGAAGGACAAGCAGAAGCACGGCACGCTGGACGAGTTCACCGCCGCCACCGGCATCAAGGTCAAGTACACCGAGGACGTCAACGACAACGTCGAGTTCTTCGGCAAGGTCAAGCCGCAGCTCGCCGCCGGGCAGGACACCGGCCGCGACCTGATGGTCCTCACCGACTGGATGGCCGCCCGGCTGATCCGGCTCGGCTGGGCGCAGAAGCTCAACCCGGCCAACGTCACCACCGCGATCACCAACGTCGAGCCGCGCTTCCGCGCCCCCGACTGGGACCCGGGGCGGCTCTACTCCTACCCGTGGGCCGGCATCCAGGTCGTCGTCGCCTACAACAAGAAGGCGACCAAGGGCCGGCAGGTCACCAGCGTCTCCCAACTGCTGGACGACCCCGAGCTCAAGGGCCGGGTCACCTTCCTGTCCGAGATGCGCGACAGCATCGGGATGGTGCTGCTCGACATGGGCAAGGACCCGGCGAAGTTCACCGCCGACGACTACGCGGCCGCGATCGCCAGGCTCCAGAAGGGCGTGGACAACAAGCAGATCCGCCGCTTCACCGGCAACGACTACGGCCAGGAGCTCTCCTCCGGGGACATCGCGGCCTGCGTCGCCTGGGGCGGGGACCTCATCCAACTGCGCGCCGACAACCCGGACATCGAGTTCGCCGTCCCCGAGAAGGGCTACGTCGCCTCGACGGACAACCTGCTCGTCCCGGCCAAGGCCCGGCACAAGACCAACGCCGAGAAGCTGATCGACTTCTACTATCAGCCGAAGATCGCGGCGCAGCTGGTCGCGGGCATCGGCTTCGTCTCCGCCGTCACCGGGATGAAGGACGAACTCGCCACCCTCGCCCCGGACAGCGCGGCCAACCCGCTGGTCGTACCCACCCCCGAGATGGCGGCCAAGGCACACGTGTTCCGCACGCTCAACGAGAGCGAGGAGAGCGACTTCGAGCAGAAGTTCTCCAAGCTCATCGGCGCCTGAGCCCCCACTCCCGCGGCCCACGGCCCAGACCACCAGGAAGACACCCCCCATGACAGACCAGCAGGCCGGCGGCGACGTCCGACTCACCGGCATCGGCAAGACCTACGGCGCCTTCACCGCCGTCCACCCGCTCGACCTCACCGTCCCCCAGGGCTCCTTCTTCGCCCTCCTCGGCGCCTCCGGCTGCGGCAAGACCACCACCCTGCGCATGATCGCCGGCCTGGAGGAGCCCACCAGCGGCACCGTCCTCATCGGCGGCCAGGACGTCACCGCCCTGCCCCCGTACAAGCGCCCGGTCAACACCGTCTTCCAGAGCTACGCGCTCTTCCCGCACCTCGACATCTTCGAGAACGTCGCCTTCGGCCTGCGCCGGCGCGGCAGGAAGGACGTCAAGAAGCAGGTCGAGGAGATGCTCGACCTCGTCGAACTGGGCCCGTACGCCCGCCGCAAGCCGCACCAGCTCTCCGGAGGCCAGCAGCAGCGCGTGGCCGTCGCCCGCGCCCTGATCAACCACCCCCAGGTGCTGCTCCTCGACGAGCCGCTCGGCGCCCTCGACCTCAAGCTGCGCCGCCAGATGCAGCTGGAGCTCAAGCGCATCCAGACCGAGGTCGGCATCACCTTCGTCCACGTCACCCACGACCAGGAGGAGGCCATGACCATGGCCGACACCATCGCGGTGATGAACGGCGGCCGGGTCGAGCAACTGGGAGCCCCCGCCGACCTGTACGAGAACCCCGGCACCACCTTCGTCGCCAACTTCCTAGGCCAGTCCAACCTGCTGCCCGCCGAGGTCACCGGCAGCGCGGGGGAGGACCTGCTGCTCGGCGTCGACGGCGCCCGCCTCGCGGTGCCCCGCGCCCGCTGCTCCACCGACGCCAAGCGCGTCCACCTGGGCGTGCGGCCCGAGAAGATCACCATCGTCCACGCCACCGAGGAGGTCGCCGAGGGCCGCAACCGGCTCGGCGGCACCGTCGTCGACTCCAGCTTCATCGGCGTCTCCACCCAGTACGTGGTCCGCACCGACGGCGGCCAGGAGGTCGCCGTCTTCGAGCAGAACATGGAGCGCGACGCCCGGATCGTCCCCGGCGCCCCCGTCACGCTGCACTGGAACCCGGCGCACTCCTTCGCCCTCGACGCCTCCCAGGCGATCGACGCGGGCACCGCGGAGGAGGCCGCGTGACCACCACCACCCCGGCCGCCCCGCCCCAGGTCATACCGCTGGAGCCCGCGCGCAGGAAGCGCCGCAGGCTCACCCCGTACTGGCTGCTGCTGCCCGGCATCGCCTGGCTGGTCGTCTTCTTCGCCGTCCCGATGCTGTACCAGGCCTCGACCTCGCTGCAGACCGGCTCCCTCGAAGAGGGCTTCAAGGTCACCTGGCACTTCTCGACGTACTGGGACGCCCTGGTCGAGTACAAGTGGCACTTCGTCCGCTCGTTCTCCTACGCGGCCGTCGCCACCGTGCTCTGCCTGGCCATCGGCTACCCGCTCGCGTACACCATCGCCTTCAAGGCGAGCAAGCGCTGGCGCAACGTCATCCTGATCCTGGTCATCGCGCCGTTCTTCACCAGCTTCCTGATCCGCACGCTGGCCTGGAAGACCATCCTGTCCGACGGCGGCCCGGTGGTCGGCGCCCTCAACGCGCTGCACGTCCTGGACCTCACCAACGCCGTCGGCCTCACCTCCGGCGACCGGGTGCTCGCCACCCCGCTGGCCGTGATCTGCGGCCTCACCTACAACTTCCTGCCGTTCATGATCCTCCCGCTGTACACCTCGCTGGAGCGGATCGACCCCCGGCTGCACGAGGCCGCCGGGGACCTGTACGCCCGGCCGTTCACCACCTTCCGCAAGGTCACGTTCCCGATCTCGCTGCCCGGCGTCGTCGCCGGCACCCTGCTGACCTTCATCCCGGCCTCCGGCGACTACATCAACGCCCAGCTGCTCGGCTCGCCCAGCGAGCAGATGGTCGGCAACGGCATCCAGAAGCAGTTCCTGAACGTGCTCGACTACCCCACGGCCGCCGCGCTGAGCTTCATCCTGATGGCCCTGATCCTGGGCATGGTGACGGTCTACATGCGCAAGGCCGGGACGGAGGAACTCGTCTGATGTCCCGGATCCTCACCTGGATACGCGCCCACCTGGTGGTGCTGGCGGGCCTGCTGGCCCTCGCCTACCTCGTGCTGCCCAACCTCGTCGTGCTGGCCTTCTCCTTCAACAAGCCCGCCGGCAAGTTCAACTACGAGTGGAACGAGTTCTCCACCGACGCCTGGACCAACCCCTGCGGCGTGGCCGACATGTGCCAGTCGCTCTCGCTCAGCCTCCAGGTCGCCGTGCTCGCCACCATCGGCGCGACCGTGCTCGGCACCATGGTCGCCTTCGCGCTGGCCCGCTACCGCTTCCGCGGGCGCTCGGCCACCAGCGCGATGATCTTCCTGCCGATGGCCATGCCCGAGGTGGTCATGGCCGCCTCGCTCGGGACGCTGTTCCTCAACATGCGCATCCCGTTCGGCTTCACCACCATCCTCATCGCGCACATCATGTTCTGCCTCAGCTTCGTGGTGACGGCCGTCAAGGCGCGCGTGATGAGCATGGACCCGAGGCTCGAACAGGCCGCCCAGGACCTCTACGCGACCCCCGTCCAGACCTTCCTGCGGGTCACCCTCCCGCTGGCCGCCCCCGGCATCGCGGCGGGCGCGCTGCTCAGCTTCGCGCTCTCCTTCGACGACTTCATCATCACCCAGTTCAACTCGGGCCCGACCACGGTCACCTTCCCGATGTTCGTCTGGGGCGCCTCGCAGCGCGGCATCCCGGTGCAGGTGAACGTCATCGGCACCGCGATGTTCCTCGCCGCCGTCGCGCTGACCGTCGTCGGCCAGTGGCTCGGCACCCGCCGCAAGGCCACCGCCTGACGTACGGTCGGTCAGCGGTGGCCCCGTACCATCCCCTATCCGTGGAAAGCAGCTGATAATGCATGGACTCCGCCCGCGCGCTCAGTGACGCCAGGCCCACCCCCTTCTGGCTGGAGGACCCGGGCCGGCCCGAGGCGCTCCCCGCCCTGGTCGGCGACACCACCTGCGACCTGCTGGTCGTCGGCGGCGGCTACTCCGGCCTGTGGACCGCCCTCATCGCCAAGGAGCGCGACCCCTCGCTGGACGTCGTGCTGGTCGAGGGCAACGAGGTCGGCTGGGCCGCGTCCGGGCGCAACGGCGGGTTCTGCGCGGCCAGCCTCACCCACGGCTTCGGCAACGGCCTCCAGCGCTGGCCCTCCGAACTCGCCCAGCTCGAACGCCTCGGCGCCGCCAACCTCGACGGCATCGAGGCCGCGATCAAGCGCTACGGCATCGACGCCGAGTGGGAGCGCACCGGCGAGATCGACGTCGCCACCCAGCCCCACCAGCTCGAGGAGCTCCACGAGATCGCCGAGGCCGTCCAGCGGTACGGCCTCGACCTCACCGTCCTCGACGCGGACCAGCTGCGCGCCGAGGTCGACTCGCCGACCTTCCTCGGCGGCCTCTGGGACAAGGAGGGCGTGGCGATGGTCCACCCCGCCAAGCTCGCCTGGGGCCTCAAGGAGGCCTGCCTCGGGCTGGGCGTGCGCATCCACGAGCACACCCGGGCCACCGACCTGCGCGAGCACGGCGCCGGCATGGCCGCCCGCACCACGTACGGCCGGGTCCTCGCCCGCCGCGTCGCGCTCGGCACCAACGTGTTCCCGTCCCTGCTCAAGCGCGTGCGTCCGTACGTCGTCCCGGTGTACGACTACGCGCTGATGACCGAGCCGCTCAGCGCGGACCAGCTCGCCGCCATCGGCTGGAGCGGGCGGCAGGGGCTCGGCGACAGCGCCAACAAGTTCCACTACTTCCGGCTCTCCGCCGACAACCGCATCCTGTGGGGCGGCTACGACGCCGTCTACCACTACGGCGGCCACGTCCGGCACGAGTACGACCAGCGGCCGGAGACCTTCCGCACCCTCTCCACCCACTTCTTCCGCTGCTTCCCGCAGCTGGAAGGGCTGCGCTTCACCCACGCCTGGGGCGGGGCCATCGACACCTGCAGCCGGTTCTCGGCCTTCTTCGACACCGCGTACCGGGGCAAGGTCGCCTACGCGGCCGGCTACACCGGGCTCGGCGTCGGCGCGACCCGCTTCGGCGCCGAGGTGATGCTCGACCTGCTCGCCGGGGAGCGCACCGAGCGCACCTCGCTGGAGATGGTCCGCTCCAAGCCGCTGCCGTTCCCGCCCGAACCGGTGCGCTGGGCGGGCATCGAGATCACCACCCGCTCGCTGGAGCGCGCCGACCGCAACGGCGGCCACCGCAACCTCTGGCTGCGCACGCTCGACCGGCTGGGGCTCGGCTTCGACAGCTGACCCCGCTAGTCGTGTAAGAGAGACCCGCCGTTCGCCTCTCCCTGGTGACGGCGGGTCTCGCAGTACCCGCCGCACCGGACGGAACGCACGCGTGCGAGAAGCGGGGACAGGGACATGGAGAGCACCGGAAGCAGCGAGAGCGGCGGACTGCAGTGGCTGGCCCGGGTCATGCCCGACCCGGAGGCGTTCCGGGCCCACTGGGAACGCACCGGGCTGGGGGTGATGCTGCTGCCCGCCGGGCGGCGCTGGGACGTCCTCACCGTCCCGGGCCGGCTGGGGCGCCCCGCCCTGGAGGTGCTGGGCACCGGGCCGTGCGGGCCCGTCCTCGCGGACTCCGACACCGCGGACGCCCAGGTCGGCTTCCTCGTCCCGGTCGGCACCGCCTCCCGGTGGATCGGCACCGGAGTACGCGGCTCGGGGGAGGGCACCTGGATCCTCGTGCCGCACCCCCGGCGCCGAAGCCGGGGGGTGCGGTGGCTCGTGCCGCCCGACGGGACCGGGCGGCTCAACGACCCGGTACTGCTGGAGCTCGCCCTGCACGAGGCGGCCGCACGGCTCAGCGACTGGTGAGCCCCCCGGCCCGGTGAGACTCCCGGCCCGGGGCGTTCCTCGGCGGCGGGCGCGCGGCCCCCGGGCCAGACTGGAGGCGTGACCACCGCGCCGCACGCCGTCGACCCCTCCCTGCGCCCGGGCCCCGCCCAGCTGCGCCTCGCCGCCCTGGCCGCGCCCGTCTGCGAGCGGTACGGGCTGGCGCTGGCCGGTGGGCACGCGCTGCGCGCCCACGGCGTCGCGGCCTGCCCGCAGGACGGGCTCACGCTGGCCACCGGGAGCGCCGACCTGCCCGCCGTGGCCGCCGCGCTCGCCGAGGCCTACCGGACGGCGGGCGGCGAGGCCGTCGAGCGGCCCGGCACGCCACGGCTGGAACAGCTCACCGTCCGGCTCGCGCTCGGCGGGCGTACGCACGGGGTGGAGCTGCGCAAGGAGCCGCTCGGCCACCGCCCCGTCCGGCTGGAACTCGGCTCCCCCGGGCCGGAGGAGCCCCCAGTGGCGCTGCCCGTCGTCGCGCTGGAGGACGCGGCGGCGCTCGCCACCGCCCTGCTCGCCGACCGGGGCGTGCCGCGCGACCTGATCGACGTGCACGCCCTCACCGCCAACTACCGCGAGGGTGAACTCCTCGCCCTGGCCGGGGAGTTGGACGCCGACTTCCAGCCCGCCGCGCTCGCCGACCGGCTGGAGACGCTGGCCGAGGCGGCGGACGGGCGGTTCCGTGCCCGGGGCCTGCCCGCCGGGGAGGTGGACGGGCTCAAGCGGTGGGCGCTCGCCTGGGCGCAGGACCTGCGGCTCGACCTGCTGGAGACGCGGGAGGCGGCGGACGGGCTGCACGACCCGTACCTGGAGGAGGAGGCCTGAGACAGGGGAGCCAGGACCGGACGACCTGTAAGGCTGAATCCGCGATCCCCGTCAGCCTGTTCGTTGATGGCGGCCCGGGCGGCCACCAGACTGGAAGCCGAACGCGGTAGCCCCGTGTAACCCGTCGCCCGGCCCCCCGGTCCGGCGGCGCCGGACCGTACCGGCGGCAGGACGCCGCCCGGGACTTCGGAGGCAGACGGACCTTGAGCAAGCACATCATTCACTGGATCGGCGGCAAGCCCGTCGCCACCGCCGGTGCCGCGCCCCGTCGCGGCGACGTCTTCGACCCGGCCACCGGCCAGGTCGCCGGCCAGGTCGACTTCGCCGACATCGCGGAGGTCGACCAGGCCGTGGCCGCCGCCGCCTCGGCCTTCGCCGAGTGGCGCACCGCCTCGATCGCCAAGCGCTCCACGGTGCTCTTCGCCTTCCGCGAGCTGCTGAACGCCCGCCGCGACGAGCTGGCGTCGATCATCGTTGCCGAGCACGGCAAGGTGCACTCCGACGCCCTCGGCGAGATCGCCCGCGGCCTGGAGGTCGTCGAGTACGCCTGCGGCATCCCGCAGCTGATCAAGGGCGGCTACACCGAGCAGGCCTCGACCGGCGTCGACGTCTACTCGATCCGCCAGCCGCTCGGCCCGGTCGCGATCATCTCGCCGTTCAACTTCCCGGCCATGGTGCCGATGTGGTTCTTCCCGATCGCCATCGCGGCCGGCAACACCGTCGTGGTGAAGCCCTCGGAGAAGGACCCGTCCGCCGCCAACTTCCTCGCGGAGCTGTGGAAGGAGGCGGGCCTGCCGGACGGCGTCTTCAACGTCGTGCACGGGGACAAGGTCGCCGTCGACCGCCTGCTGGAGCACCCGGACGTCAAGTCCGTCAGCTTCGTCGGCTCCACGCCGATCGCCCGCTACGTCTACGAGACCGGCACCCGCTACGGCAAGCGCGTGCAGGCCCTGGGCGGCGCCAAGAACCACATGCTGGTCCTGCCCGACGCCGACCTCGACCTCGCCGCCGACGCCGCCGTCAACGCCGGCTTCGGCGCGGCCGGCGAGCGCTGCATGGCCGTCTCCGTCCTGGTCGCCGTCGACCCGATCGGCGACGAGCTCGTGGAGAAGATCAAGCAGCGCATCGCCACCCTCAAGGTCGGCCCGGGCTGCAACGGCGACTCCGAGATGGGCCCGCTGGTCACCGGCCAGCACCGCGACAAGGTCACCTCCTACGTGGAGTCGGGCGTCGCGGACGGTGCCGACCTGGCCGTGGACGGCCGCAAGCACCCGGTCACCGCCGAGGACGCCAACGGCACCCCGACCGGGGACGGCTTCTGGCTCGGCCCGACGCTCTTCGACCACGTGAAGCCCGGCATGTCCGTCTACAACGACGAGATCTTCGGCCCGGTCCTCTCCGTCGTGCGCGTCGCCTCCTACGAGGAGGGCGTGGCGCTCATCAACGCCAACCCGTACGGCAACGGCACGGCGCTCTTCACCAACGACGGCGGCGCGGCCCGGCGCTTCCAGTTCGAGGTCGAGGTCGGCATGGTCGGCATCAACGTCCCGATCCCGGTGCCCGTCGCCTACTACTCGTTCGGCGGCTGGAAGGCCTCGCTGTTCGGCGACACCCACGCGTACGGCCAGGACGGCGTCCAGTTCTTCACCCGCGGCAAGGCCGTGACCCAGCGCTGGCTGGACCCGTCGCACGGCGGCATCAACCTCGGCTTCCCGACCAACAGCTGAGCCCGCCCCGCCGGCAGGCCGGACCCCTCTCCCCGGGGTCCGGCCTGCCGCTTTTGCAGGCCGTTTGCCTTCGGCCGCAGATGCGCGTACAGTTCTCCGAGCTGCCTGGCTGGGAGCACCGGACACGCTTCTGCGCGGACGGTCCCGAGGCAGCCAATCCCTTGAAACACCCTTCCGGTTCGTGCCGGTCGTTTCGCTATTTCGCGTCTCGGCTTGGTGCTTATTCGGTGTGCTCGTTTTATCGGATTGCGGCTGGATTCGCTTTTCGGAGCGGGGATCGGTTAGAGTTTGAAACGTCGGACAGGGCGTCAAGCCCCGGAAGACACCAGCGAGTTGGATGACGAAGCCC